>JBDTUA010000099.1:0-14300 GCA_040007995.1 Gemmatimonadota bacterium
GATCGGCGCGCCGATCCCCGACGACTTCGAGTCGCTCTACGTCGCGTCGGCCGTTGAAGCGAATCGATGGTGGCGCGACGACCATCGGGGCTACACCACCGCCGACCGCATCCGGTGGCTCCTCTCGCGACTCTCGATCGAGCGTCCATCGGACTGTGCCGAGCTTGCTCGCGCGGTACGCGACGTCGACGTCACCCTCACCGACCATCCACCCGACCTCCTCCCAGGGGCGCGTGAGGTCCTTGCGCGGCTGTCCGAGCGTTACACGCTGGCCATCGTCTCCGACACCGGCTTCGCCAGCGGCGCCGCCCAGGATCGCCTGCTGGAGCAGGACGGCATCCGGCGCTACTTCGCCGCCACGGTCTATTCGATGGACATCGGCCACGCGAAGCCGCGTCCGGAGCCGTTCCGCGCCGCGCTCGCCGCGTTAGGCGTGGCGTCGGAAGAGGCGTTGCACGTCGGCGACATCGAACGCACCGACATCGCCGGCGCCCTCAATGTGGGGATGCGCGCGATACGCCTCGACGCCGTCCGTGATGGCGGCCCGACCGCCTCCGAGTACATCGCCCCAAGTCTCGCCGCCCTCGCCGACCACCTCCTCCCCGACTGACGGGTCTTCTCGTCTTCTCGTCTTCTCGTCTTCTCGTCTTCTCAGGAAAGCGTCAGCGCCTCGAGATACTCCGACACGACGTGATTCACCGCTGCGGGTCGCTCCACGTTCGACACGTGCCCGGCGCCGGCGATGACCTCGAGTCGGCTCCCGCGGATCGCCGCGTGCAGCAGCGCTGCCTCGCCTGGGGGCGTGAGGACGTCGTCCTCGCCAACGACGATCAGCGTGGGCACGTCGATGGTGCCTAACGACGCAGAGGCGTCGGGGCGGTCGCGCATTGCCTCGAGCGCGCCGATCACGCCGTCGACCGGGGCGCGCGCGAGCATGCGGTGCACCGCGTCGACCACTTCCGGGCATTTCTCACGCGTGCGGACCCCGACCATGCTGCCGATCATGGCATCGGCGATGGCTCCGCTCCCACGTTCCCGCGCCAGTGCGATCATCTCGTCGCGCCGTCCCCGACCGGCCGGCGAGTCACTGCCGGCGCGGGTGTCCATCAGGATGAGCCCGCGCACACGCTCGCGGTGCCGGCGCCAGCAGGCCAGCGCGACGTAGCCTCCCATGGAGAGTCCGCAGACGATGGCGCGGTCGATCCGGAGCACGTCGAGCAGAAGGATGAGATCGTCGGCGTACTGATCGACGGAATAGGGTGCGACGATCGAACTCTCTCCGAAGCCCCGAAGGTCCGGGGCGATGCAGCGCGCCCGTCCGAGCAACGCCCCGAGTTGTGCCGACCAGAGCGCCCGGTGATGGGGAAATCCATGGATGAACAGCACGACCTCTCCATTCCCGACGTCATCGTAGCCGATCTCGATGTCGCCACAGAGTGCAATCATGCGATCGGGACTCCGGATCCCGTGGATTGGCGTGAAGTGCAGCCCAGGTGCTGCGCCATGGCTGGACGTCGAGGCGATATAATGTGGCCGCCGAGCCGTCCGGTCGAGAGCCGCGCCCCGGTTCGTTGGCAGATCGTGCTCCCTCAGGGAGCCCAGCTGTGGGCCGCGACCGGAGGATCAGGGTGCTACATTACGCCCAGACGCCAGCGGGACGCCCCCCCTCTCCGCTCCGGCCGCCGCCCTCTATTCGACCCGTGACCGCATCCAAGAACCCCGAAACGACGCGTACGCAGTTCCTTGACACTCCGGAAGCGGCCGATCGCTTTCTGGCGTCGATCGCATCGACGCCGGTCCTGGCCATCGACACCGAGGGGGCGAGCTTCCACCGGTATGTCGACCGCATCTACCTTCTGCAGCTGTCGACCGCCGATCAGCACGCGATCCTCGATCCGCTGAAGGTCGGCTCTCCCGACCGGCTGGGCGCGCTGCTCGAGTCGCGCGAGGTGGAGGTGGTCTTTCACGACGCTGACTACGACCTGCGCCTCCTCCACCAGGATTACGGGTGGAAGGTCAACAACATCTTTGATACGAGGATCGCCGCCCAGCTCCTGGGGATCAAGGCGTTCGGTCTGGCCGCGCTGCTGGACGCCAACTTCGGCGTGAAGCTCGACAAGAAGCACCAGCGCGCCGACTGGTCGATGCGACCGCTCTCGTCGGACATGCTCGACTATGCCGCTCAGGACACGCTGCACCTTCTGGGACTGCGCGAGCGGATGCGCGATGCCCTGCAGGCGAAAGGGCGCTGGCATTGGGCGCAGGAGGAGTTCGCGCGGCTCGAGGGGACGCAGTGGGAAGCAGAGGATCCCGGGTCGTCGTTCTTGCGCCTGAAGGGTGCGCGTGACCTCACGCGTCGCGAACTGGCGCTGCTGCGCGAACTGGTGATCTGGCGTGATGGGGTCGCAAAGGGGATCGATCGCAGCTCCTTCCGGGTCGTGACCAACGACGTACTGCTGGAGCTGTCGCGTCGGTCGCCGGGCACGATGGACGACCTGCGCAGCATCAAGGGTATCGGACGGGGGATCCTGGAGAACCGCGGTGGTGAACTGCTCGAGGCGGCGGCTCGTGGTCGCGCCGTCGCCGACTCCGACCTGCCACGCTTTCCCAAGGCGGCGCGGTGGGAACGCGACCCGCACTTCGACGAGCGCGTTGCCCGGCTCAAGCGCGTGCGTGACGAGCAGGCCGCGCGCCTCGAGCTGGACCCGGGAGTGCTCTGCGCCCGAGACCGTCTCGAAGCGGTGGCGCGTGCGAAGCCCAACACGATGGACGACGTCCGCGCCCTTCCCGAACTGCGGGGGTGGCAGACGGAGGTCCTCGGCGCCGACTTCGTGAGCGCGCTACGCGACGTTTCCGACGGAGGCGAGGGCGCCTCCGCGCGTGCCATGTCGGAGCCCTCGGTCCCTACGGCTCCCGTGGCTCCCGTGGCCGGCAACGGATCGAAGGCGCTGCGCGATGATGCGGACGCGTCGCCCTATCGCGATGACTGAGGCGAACGGGCGCGGCCGCGACGCCTCGCGAGGCGTTCGCTTCGTCCGGATGGCCTGTCGGTGGGCGGGATCGGGGAGATATGCGGCGATGGCGTTGTTGATCGCGTCGTCCGCGCTCATGGCTCCGGCCGGCGCGCAGGGAGATGACGTTCCGGCGCGCGGCCTTCGTTATGCTGCGGCCGGCGATGACGCGTCGACCGACACGCTCGCACCACCGGTCCCGCGAGAGTTCCGGGCGGTATGGGTCGCGACCGTGTCGAACATCGACTGGCCATCTCGTCCCGGATTGTCCACCCAGGCGCAGCAGCGCGAACTTCTCGCCATCCTCGATCGCGCCGCGGCCGTCCACCTGAACGCGATCATCTTCCAGGTGCGTCCGGCAGGCGACGCGCTCTATGCGTCGCGCCTCGAACCCTGGTCGTACTTCCTCACCGGACGGCAGGGGCGGGCCCCCGAACCGTTCTACGACCCGCTCGCGTTCGCGATCACCGAGGCACATAAGCGGGGGATGGAACTGCACGCCTGGTTCAACCCGTATCGCGCGCGTCATCCGGACGACACGTCACGCACGCCCTCGCCGCTCCACCTGTCGCAGACGAATCCGTCGCTGGTCCTCAAGTACGGTCCCTACCAGTGGATGGATCCCGGTGAGCCTGAGGTGCGCCGTCGGACGCTCGACGTCGTGCTCGACGTCGTGAAGCGCTACGATATCGATGGCGTACACATCGACGACTACTTCTACCCGTACCAGGAGCGCGCGCGCCGCGGCGGCATCATCCCGTTCCCCGACGACCGGTCGTGGGGAGCCTACAAGGCGAAAGGCGGCACGCTGGCGCGCGACGACTGGCGCCGGCAGAACGTCAACGTGCTCGTCGAGGAACTGTATGCCGGCATCAAGCGCAGTAAACCCTGGGTGAAGTTCGGCATTTCCCCGTTTGGCATCTGGCGCCCCGGTTCGCCGCCGAGCGTGAGCGGGCTCGATGCCTACGTCACGCTCTATGCCGACTCGCGCAAGTGGCTCACCGAGGGGTGGCTCGACTACTGGACGCCGCAGCTCTACTGGCGACTCGGCGCGCCGCGCCAGTCGTATGCCGACCTGCTCGCCTGGTGGCGCATGCAGAACACCAAGCAGCGTAGCATCTGGCCGGGCAACTACACTGGCCGCGTCTCGGCCCGCCGCCCGCCATGGCCGGTCAAGGAACTGTTCGACCAGATCCAGGAGACGCGCGCGCAGCTCTCGCCGAACAGCGGCAACGTCCACTTCAGCATGGACGCGTTCATGGTCAACACCGACTCGATGAACGAACGACTGGCCAACGGGTTGTACGCGGAACCAGCGCTCGTTCCGCCGTCACCGTGGCTGTCGAACGGCCTGCCGGATCCGCCGGTCGTGGTGCGGGTTCTGAAGCCGAGAATGTTCGAACTCGACGTCACCCCGCGCAATCCGCTCCCCGTGGGTCCACCGAATGCGCCGGGGACGGTGAAGGCGAGCGCGCGCGACGCCGAATGGTGGCTGATCCGATCGCGCTACATCAACGGCTGGTACGCCCGTTTGGTCCCCGCCACCCAGCGCACGATACGCCTCCCGCTGGATATGACGGACGCTCCTCCGTCGGTCACGTACGTGTCCGCCGTGGATCGTACGGGGCAGGAGTCGGCTAGTGGGGTTGTTAGGTGACAGAAGACGAGAAGACGAGTGAGCATTCTCGTCTTCTCGTCTTCTCGTCTTCTCGTCTTCTAAAACCCCAAATACGCCCTGACTCTCGGTTCGATCCGATCCGGCGTCCACGGCGGTGACCAGACCAGATTCACGGCCACGGTTCCCACTCCCGGAATCGACTTGAGCTGCCGCTCCGCGTCGCCCATGATTTCGGGGCCGGAGGGACAGCCGGGCGACGTGAGGCTCATGTCGATCGTCACGTCGCTGCCCTCGACCGCCATCTCGTAGACGAGCCCGAGGTCGAGAATGTTCAGGTTGAGTTCTGGGTCCTTGACCTTGCGGAGCGCCAGCTTCACCTGATCCGTCGTGACCGCTCCCTCCTCTGCGGCGATCGCCGAGGCCGGTTCGGGAGGCGGCACGGGCGCGACCTGCTCAGCGTCGGCCGCCGTTGGCGGCGCTGCCGCAGTCCTCTGCTCATCGGCCGCGACGGGGTCGCGGGGGGTGCTGCTCAGTTCTGTCGAGTCGTACATCGGAAGTCCTTGCATTCTCCGTGACAAGATCGGTGGCGGCGGTATTCCGATCAAGTCGGTCGGGAAGATCCTGCGTAAAAAAAGAGCCGCCCGCAGGCGGCCCGGAAGTGTGATGTCGGTGTGACGGAGGGTCTCAGGCCGAAGACGGCGAGCGAGCGGGGACCTTTCGCGGCGGAGTCTTCGCCTTTACCGCGCGCGCCTTCGTCGGCGTTCTCGCCTTGGAAGAGGACTTTGCCGCGGCCGGCTTCGCCTTCGTGGCGGTCGCCTTCTTCTTGGTAGGGGTCTTGCTGGCAGTCGAAGACCTGCTGGACTTGGCCTTCGAGGACTTGGAAGTCGCCTTGGCGCGAGTCTGCGGACGAGCCTTCGAACGCGAGACTCTACGCGTGCGCACCGCCTTGTTCCAGCCGTCCGCACGATCGGCGCGGAACGACGCCGGCATGGCGAGGATACGGTCGGTGTCCTCGACGGAAAGCGCCGCGGCGTCGGCCAGGTCAGCCCGCACGTCGGCGATCACCTTGGCCGGGCGACGGGCCCGGGCGGCGTGCACTCTGTTCGTCAGAAGCACCACGAACATTTCACGCTCGGGATCGATCCAGATCGACGTTCCCGTGTAGCCGGTGTGACCAAAGGCCGCAGCCGTGAGGTATTCGCCGGAGCCGCCGTCGCCATCTGCGGTGTCCCATCCGAGCGCTCGCGTTCCCGAGCTGCGCCGCGTGAAGGTTGCCACGGTGCTGTCGGAAAAGATGCGGACGTCGTTGTACTCGCCGCCGTTGAGCATCATCTGGGCGAAGATCGCCAGGTCGCTGGCGGTCGAGAACAGCCCCGCGTGTCCGGCGACGCCGCCGAGTGCAAAGGCGTTCTCATCGTGGACTTCCCCCTTGAGCGGGTAGCCACGCGGTGGGGCGACCTCGGTCGGCGCGACGCGGTAGCGCACCGAATCGGGGGGATTGTAGAAGGTGTCGTTCATGCCGAGCGGCTTGAAGACGCGCTCGGCGAGGTACGTATCGAGGCTCAGCCCCGACACCGCTTCGACCACCCACGCCAGGACGTCGGCGCCAAGATCGCTGTAGACGAAGACCGCCCCGGGCTTGTTGGCGAGCGGGGTGGAGAGGACGATGTGGCGCGCGTCCATGGCGTTGGAGGCCGTGCGCCACAGTTCGCGACCGGCCGGGAGGCCGGAGCGATGGGTCAGGAGATGGCGAACGGTGACGAGGTCCTTGTCGCCGCCGCGGAATTCCGGGATATAGCGCGAGACGGGGGCGTCGAGGTCGAGGCGTCCTTCGTCATAGAGGATCATAGCGCCGGTGGTGGTGCCGATGACCTTGCTGAGCGATGCGAGGTCGTAGATCGTCCGGTCGGCGTCCACACCGGGGGAGTCTCCCGTCCAGCCAAGATGACCGTAGCCCTTCTGCAGCACGGCAGCGCCGCGGCGCCCGATCACGACCGACGCACCGGGATAGCCTCCGGCCGTCATGCCGCGACGCACCACGCGATCGATCGTAGCGAGGCGTGCGGCAGACATTCCCACGGCGCTAGGCGCCTTGATAGGGAGCTTGTCCGACGTACCGGAAACGGCTGCCAAAGCGAGTGCTAGGTGTAGAACCACTACGACTCCTGGAGAGTAGCTAAGTCAGCGACGATCCAACTATCGGAGAGTATCGTCCGCAAAGGCTACACCAGTGTGCCCCCTTGCGTTCGATCCGAGGATACATTTTGGTGTAGGTTGTTGCAAGACCTTAAGATCCGAAACTCTACCTAATGTACGTTCTCCTGGCGCCTTTCCATACCCGCTTTCGCCAAATGTCCCGCAGCCCGGACAGAATCGCCGGAGCAGCGGCCAAGCGGGGACACAGCGGGGAGAAAGTGGGGACATTCTGGCGGCGGGAAACGCCCAAACGAGTACAGACGTAAACCGATTGCGGGTGGCGCGTGACGAATTGAACGGAACGCCATGGCAAAGGACACGACTCTCATCCAGCGGGCAATCGACGGCGATGAGCGGGCAATGCGACAGTTGTGGTCGCTGCACGCTCCGCACATCGACGCGGTCGTCCGTCGCCTGGTCGGGCATCATGAGGACGAAGCCGCGGACATCGCCCAGGAAGTATGGATCCAGATCTTCCGGGCACTTCCCACGTACCGTGGTGACTCACAGTTCGGGACGTGGGCCCACCGGATCGCGGTCAACCGGACCCTGAACGCACTGCGCCGGACCCGACGACTGGCCAGGATCGAGACCGACATCGACGAGGATACCGCGTGTGTTGAGCACGGCAGCGAGCGCGCCCTGCTCGCGGCGTCGATCGAGGATGCAACCGCGCGCTTGTCGCCGGGGGCACGCACGGTGTTCGTGATGCACGACGTGGAAGGATACACGCACGAGGAGATCGCCACCGAATTGGGCATCACGGCGGGCGGCTCCAAGTCCCAATTGTTCAAGGCGCGCGCCAAGCTCCGCAAGTTGCTGGCGCCAGTGATCGATGGCTTCAGATCGGATACGGACCGGGAACATGTTGCACCTGCCTATTGAACGGATGGCCGAGCTGGTGGATGGTGGCGCCAGCGCGGACGAACGCGCGCACCTCGATGCGTGCGTCACTTGCACGCGGGAGTTTGAGGCGTACCGGCGGCTGGTGGTGCTGGCGAGCGACGAACGTCGTCGCATCGCACCGCCGCTGACCGACTGGGAGACGCTCGGGGCGCGACTGCGCGCTGAGGGACTGATGGCGTCGGCGGGGCAGGCGAGCGCCCCGGGGCCCCGCGCACGGGTCGCGATCACCGAGTTGCTGCGGCGGGCGGCGGTCGTGGTGATCTTCGTCGGTGGCGGCGCAGTGTTGGGACGCATGAGTGCAGGGATTCCCATCACCGACGCCGTGGCCTTCCGACCCGACTCGGCGTTCGGAGCGGGCACGGTTGCCGCGAGTGGCGGGGTACCGGTGATGGCGGTGAACAATTCGGTCGGCGGCTTCAGCACGCAGGATGAGGCGGTGCGCGCCCTCGAGTCGGCACAGCGGCAGTACGAAGTGGCCGCCACCTGGCTCTCGTCGCACGACACGTCGTCGTCGGCGCTCGCGCCGGACCAATATCGCACGCGACTCGCCGCGCTCGACCGCACCGCCGAGACGATGCAGCAGGCGATGCGCGACGCGCCGACCGATCCCTACATCAACCAGTACTATCTCTCCACGCTCAGTGCGCGGGAGCAGACGCTGCGGCGGCTTGGCACCACGCTCCCCGTCGGCAGAAAGCTGGGGCGCTTCTGATGGGGACGCGGACGGAGAGGGACGCGCAGGAGCCGAAAGACGCGGCGGTGATGTGCAGGGCTCGCCGCCTCGCGCGCTGGGGACCACAGGTCGCCGTCGCTGCGATGCTGCTGGCGGGGCCAGCATGGCCGCTGGCGGCGCAGCAGCGCACGATCGTGCTGCGCAGCAACGAGTCGCCGTTCGAGGCCGAGGTGGAGCGTCTGGTGCAGGAACTCCTCCAGAAGCGGCAGATGGCAGTTGCTTTCGTGTCCAATATGCGGCAGCTGCAGGGGGCGCTGCGTACGCCTTCGCTCACCGATGACCAGCGCAACTCGGTCGAGGGCTCGTTGCGCCTGCTGCGCACGCGCCTCGCGACGCTCGAGACCGACGGGGCCCGCATCCGCGGGCAGCTTAACCAGATCTGTGACGCAGACCGGCAGCCCGACGGATGGGTGGGGATCGCGTTTTCGGTCTCGGCCAGCGCGACGCGCGAAGACGACGGTCGCGTGATCATGCGCTTCGTCGACTATCCGAGCGTCGAGTCGGTCGAACCGGGATCGCCGGCCGACAAGGCGGGGATCCGCAGTGGCGACCGACTGCTCGCCATGGCCGGCCGCGACCTGCGCGACACCGAGATCGACTTCACCCCGATGCTCAAGCCGGGGACGCGCATCCCGTTCAAGCTGCAACGCGGGAGTGAGACGAAACAGATCGACGTGGCTGTCGAGCCGCGGCCGAATGACTTCTCGACCCCGTGTCCGTGGGTCGACGATCATATCGCCGCCGCGTTCGCCCCCGGGCAGATGATCATGACGTGGACGACCGGGGACGATGCGTCGGCCTCGGTGGCGACGGGGAACCAGCGGGTCCTGGTGCGCCCGCGCGGTGCCCCGCCGCCGCCGCCGTCCCCCTCGGCCGTGGTCGCTGCCCTCCCGCCGGTCGCGCCCATGCCGCCGCTTTCGCCGGTTGGAGTCGGCGGCGGTCCGTCGACGGTCGCCTTCGGTGGGGCGCAGTTCATCGCTGTGAGTCCCGAACTCGCCGAGGCGCTCGGTGTGGAGCGGGGGCTCCTGGTGGTGGGGACCGGGCGCGGCTCGCCGGCCGACCAGTCGGGACTCCGCACCGGCGACGTGCTCGTCTCCGTCGACGGACGTGCGGTTGTCTCGCCGCTCGTCTTTCTGCAGGCCGTGGAGCAGTCCACGAGTCACGAGCTGCGGTTGCAGCTGGTCCGCAAGCGGAAAGGGGTGACGGCGACGCTCAAGTGGTGAGTGCGCGCCTAACGAGGGCCGCGGGCGCCTAACGCTGGCCGCGGGCGTCGCTGCCGACGGGACCGGGCGGGAGGAGGTAGAGCAGGCGCGCCGTGGCACGGTCGATCGGCGATAGCGTCTTCACCCGGACGCGCGGCGTCATGATCGACGTCGTATCGGTGGTGTGATCGAGCCCGATCAGGTGTCCCACCTCGTGCAACGCGATCGCCCGCGTTGCCGCCGTGTCGAGCAGCTCGCCAGTACGATGGTGCACCGCGAGGACGATGCTCGCCTCGAGGATCGACCACCGGTTGTCGTGCGACCAGAGCGTCTTGCCCGAGATCGGCTCGTTGAAGCGATCGATCCACGACACATGCACGTCGGCCGAGGCGGAGTCGAGGACGAAGCTGAAGGTGAGTGGGATCCCGCTCTCGCTCCACTCAATGAACGCATCGCGCACGATCGACACCGAGGTCGGCGTCCAGTCGTGCAGACGCGCAATGGGCTGGATCCAGACGTGCAGCGGCTGCCCACCGCGTTCGGGCCAGCGGGCGAGCGATGAATCGTGCGCGGCCAGCACTTCGTCGATATAGGTCCCCGCCGACGAGAGTTCGAGCCGCGATCGCACGTCGGTGCGTCCTCCCCCAACGCTCCCCCGTCGCGTGACAACGCCGCGCGGCGCCGTCATCGTCGGCGACTCGTCCTCCGTCGCCGTCAAGGTCGTCGCGTTCGCGCCTGCTGAGCGTACGAGGACTCGCCCGCCACCTCCCTCGCGCATGGCGTACGCTTGCACGCCGACGAAGGTCGCGAGGACGGTGAGAACGACGGCGAAGATGAGATCCAGACGCTTCATGGCTTCGGGCGAGAGCGGTGCTACGACTGATCCAGGAACGTCTCCACCAGTCCGAAAAACGTCTCGGGCGCCTCCCAGAAGGGCATGTGCCCAGCGTGGGGGATCAGCGCGAGTCGTGCGTTCGGCATGAGGGCGACCAGCTCCCGGGCCACAGAGGACGGGAGAAGATCGTCTTCCCCGTGAGTGACGAGTGCTTCCACTTGCACGGCACGTACCAGCGCCGACCAGTCATATCCTTCGCGACGCAGTCTGGCCGCCACCGCGGCCCCCGTCCGGCTCTCGCTGCGCGGCGGCACGAAGAGCTGCGCCAGCTCCGGATCGGAAAACCAGGCGGGATACATCGCGCGGGCGTACGCCGAGTGCAACCCCGGCTCGCCGGTGAACAGCGCGGTCGGGTCTAGGCGCTGCAACACAGCCCGCTCGGTACCGGTAAGCCGTTGCAGCGCCAGCTGATGCAGCGACGGGAGCCAGGTCTCGCTGCGCGGTCCGACCGCGTTGACAAGCACCAGCTTTCGGACCCCCTCCGGGTCCCGCTCCGTGCCGAGCGTCGCGATTCCGCCGCCCCACGAGTGCCCGAGCACGTCCCATCGCCGATAGCCGAGTGTTTGCCGGAGTGCCACAAGGTCCCCGGCATCATGTTCGATGCGTGCAGCCTGCGATCCTGGTGGCGCGCTGCTGGCGCCACGCCCACGCTGGTCATACAGGATCAGCTGCCGACGGACCGCGAGCGGAGAAAGCGCGGGCCAGAGGAGCTTGTGATCGAAGATCATCCCGCCGTTCACGCAGACCAGCGGCGGTACCCCCGGTACGGGCGGGGAGGTGAAGACGGCGAACTCGAGTCCCCTCGCCTGCACCTGGTGCCGAGTGAGTTTGGGGGGGCGGGGGAGCGAGCGCCGGAAGGCGATGAAGCGGTCGCGCGCGGAGAGTGGCGTGGTCATGGCTTCGCGTAGTATGGCGCTCGCGTCGGCGATTCCTGCAGGAAGTCGGGGCGAAACGGCGAGGACGCCGTCGGGTGCCAATGCTATTCTTCGGCGAGCCGAACACCACCTCGCTCCAACCATCGAGATGTCCCTCGCCCAAGTCGCGCTGTACGCTGTGCTGGCCGCCGCCGCCGCTGGACTGGGGCCGGTGCTGGCGAAGGTCAGCGCACGGGACGACCAGCTCGTGGGGTTGTCGAACGCACTGGCGGCCGGGATGATGCTCGGCCTCGCGTACCCGATGATTCGCGATGGGCTGAATGCGGGTTCGGTGGCGGCCACCGCGGCGGTGGCGGTGGCGGTAGTTCTGCTTTTCCTGGTCCATCTGTGGTTTAACCTCGACGGACTTGAGGCGGCGTCGCCAGTGCGGGCGGTGCTCGGGGCGGCAGTGCATGCCGCCCCTGAAGGATTGGCGCTCGGCGTGGCCTGCGCCGTCGACGAGCGCTTCGGGCTCATTGTCGCCTTCACGCTGGCCGTCCACAACGTCGGGGAAGGGATCGCGCTCTCGTCGCACCTGGTGAAGGGAGAGAAGCAACTGAGAGCGGCGGCGGCCGCGGCGCTGACGAACGTGCCGCAGGTGGCGATGGCGATGGGGGGCTTCGTGCTCGCCTCGGCGGTCCCGTCGCTGCGCCCGGCGTTGCTCGGTGCCTCGGCGGGATCGCTCGTGTACCTGTCGCTCGCCGATCTCCTCCCCGACGGCTACCGCGCGGCGGGCCGGACGGCGATCAGCGTGGTGGTGATCGTCGCGACGAGCATCGTCGCCTTTGCCGAGGCGGCGGGATGATCTGGCTCGCGGCGCACCCGGTGGTTTGGGTATTCTGGTATGCACTGCTCACCGCCCTCGCCACCGCGCTTGGGGCGATCCCGTTCGTCTTCATCCGCACGGTGTCGCCGCGGGTCGTCGGCTATTCCAACGCACTGGCCGCGGGGTTGATGCTCGGGGCGAGTTTCGGGCTCATCGTCGATGGGGCGAGGTCGCGGGGCGGGGCAACGCTGGTGGGGGTGATCATCGGGGTCGTCTTCATACTCGTCGTCCAGCGGGTGCTCGGCGACCACGAAGGGGAGATGGAGTTCCTGGGGGCGCGGGGGGTGGGAGCGCGCAAGATGTTGATGATCGTGGCGGTGATGACGGTGCACTCGTTCGCCGAGGGGGCGGCGGTCGGGGTCTCGTTCGGCGGTGGGATCAGCCTGGCCACGGCGATCACGCTCGCGGTGGCGGTGCACAACATCCCGGAGGGGTTGGCGATCAGCGCCGTCCTGCGCCCGCAGGGGGCGTCGGTGTTGGCCTGCGCCTGGTGGAGCTTTTTCTCGAGCATTCCGCAGCCGCTCGCTGCCGTCCCGGCGTTTCTCTTCGTCGAGCACTTCGCCGCGACACTGCCATACGGACTCGGCTTCGCCGCCGGAGCGATGATCTTCATGGTGCTGGTGGAGCTGCTTCCCGAAGCCTACGAGCAGGAAACGTCACGCGGGATCGCCGCGGTTGCCACGCTCTCGTTCCTGGCCATGCTCCTGGTGCAGAAGTTTTTGTAGAGGGGCCAAGTGTGGAGATTGGAGATTGGAGGGGCTCGTCTTCTCGTCTTCTTCTACCTCTTCCTTGCTCTTTCGTACTGCTTCGGCCAGGCGATGTCCGCGCCCAGCGTGTGCGCGGCATCGAGCGCCCATCTGGGGTGACGCAGGAGTTCGCGCGCCATGAGCACGACGTCGGCGTCGCCGTCGCGCACGATCTGCTCGGCCTGTGCTGGGGTGGTGATCAGTCCGACGGCGCCGGTCGCGATGCCGCCCTCGTGCCGCAGGCGCCGCGCGAAGGGGACCTGGTAGCCGGGGGAGAGCGGAATCGTCGCCCCGGTGGCGAGCCCGCCTGACGAGCAGTCGATCAGGTCGACCCCGGCGGCGGCGAGCCGCACCGTCAGCTGCACGCTTTGGTCGACGTCCCAGCCGCCGGGGACCCAGTCGGTTGCCGATAGGCGGACGAAGATCGGCGCGTCCTGCGGCCAGGTGGATCGCACGGCCTCCACGACCTGGAGGGTGAGTCGGATGCGGTTCTCGAACGAGCCGCCGTATTCATCGGTCCGCCGGTTCGACAGGGGCGAGAGGAACTGGTGCAGCAAGTAGCCGTGCGCCGCGTGGATCTCGATCACCCCGAAGCCGGCGTCGTGCGCGCGTCGCGCGCCGGCGCGGAAGTCGGCGACGACCTTGGCGATCCCGTCGCGCGTGAGCGCGTGCGGCTGTGGATAGTTGTCCGCAAATGGGATCGCCGAGGGCGCCATGACGTTCGCCCACCCGCCGTCTGCCGGAGTGACGATTCCCCCGCCCTCCCACGGAGGCCGTGTACTTGCCTTGCGTCCTGCATGCGCGAGTTGGACTCCAGCGGCGGCGCCGTGCGCGTGGATGAAGTCGGTGATGCGGCGCAGCATCGGGATGTGGGCCTCGTCCCAGATGCCGAGGTCCTGCGGACTGATGCGTCCTTCCGGGGAGACGGCCGTCGCCTCGGTGAGAACGAGCGCCGCCCCACCGACGGCGAAGGCGCCGAGGTGCACCAGGTGCCAGTCAGTCGCGAAGCCATCTCGGCTCGAATACTGGCACATCGGGGAGACGACGATGCGGTTGCGCAGCGTCAGGGTGCGAAGGGAGAGCGGGGCGAAGAGCATCGGTGGCGACACGTCGGCTTGCGCAGGGGAGCGATCACGGCGAGAGGCGCCGTGAGGCAAAGTTATGCCGTGCCCGCCGGTGGCTCCGTGACGCGGGCTCCGCGAGCGGAAGGAGGACGACCTCGGGCAGGGGGATACAGCGTCGCTACCTCGCCG
>JBDTUA010000100.1:0-14225 GCA_040007995.1 Gemmatimonadota bacterium
AGTCGAGCATGAGCGCGCCTATGACTTGTCTCGGCTGGAGATGCTGGAAGGCGCAGGATAGGTTTCCGTCCGCCCCCAACGACTCCCCCCTTCCCCCGGCTGATGTACTACTACGATCCGCGTGTCACCGTCATTGCCCGCCCTGCCTTCGCCGAGCCGGCCCACCTTCCGGTGCAGTGGTTGGGCGAGTCGACTGACGGTGAGCGGTTGGCGGAGTTCGCCGGTCGTCTGTGCTACATGAGCCAGCGCAATCCGGCGAATCGCTCGACGCGCGAGTATCTGGAGAACATCCTCAAGCAGGGGCACGGAAGCGTGCTCGAGCACGCAAACTATTCGCTGCTGCTCGAGGGGATCTCGCGCTCCCTCACCCACGAGCTGGTGCGCCATCGGGCCGGCTTCGCCTATTCGCAGCTCAGCCAGCGTTACGTCGACGAGTCCGAAGCCGCCTTCGTTGTCCCGCCCGCGATCATCGGCGATGAGGCACTGGAAGCGTCCTGGCGCGCGCAGATGGAATCTGCCAAGGCGGCCTACGTTGCGCTGGTCAACGACCTGATGCAACGCTATTCGTGGGTGGCCGACAAGGTGCACCGACGCAAGATGGCGCGGGAAGCCGCACGCGGCGCCCTCCCGAACTCCACCGAGACCAAGATCGTCGTCACGGGCAACGTCCGCGCCTGGCGCACGATGCTCGAGCTCCGATGCGGCGAGGGGGCTGAACAGGAGATCCGCCGGCTCGGGTTGATTGTGCTGCGCGCGCTGCAGGGGGAGGTGCCGGCGTTCTTCGCCGACTTCGAGGTGTATCTCGCCGAAGACCGGCGCGAGGCCGCACGTCCGGGATATCACAAGGTGTAGCTGGCTGGTGCGTGGATCGCCGCGGCTAGTTGTCGTCGTCTTCGACGCCCATCGCCTCCAGCCCGTCGCGCTCGGCCAAGGCGTCGTTTCCGACTTCGGCCAGTGACGTCAACAGCTCGTCCGCCTCCTTTTCCTCATCCAGCGTCTGCTCGAGCAGCTCCACGATCTCCTCATGCTGCATGCTGCGCGCGAAGGCGCAGGCGGCGCCGTACGCGGCGATCTCGTAGTGCTCCACCCGCTGTGCGGCAGCGATGATCCCGGCATCCAGTACCTCGGGGTCGATATCCTCATCGAGCATCGACTCCCCCTCCTCGATGAGCCCCTGCATCCCTCGGCAGGTTACGCCACCGCCGCTGATGCCAAGCGTCGTGAAGGCCTGCTCCAGTCGCGCGACGTGTTCCTTCGTTTGTTCCAGGTGATCCGCCAGCGCCTCTCGCAGCTCGTCCGATGTCGCCGCCTTGGCCATGTTGGGCAGCGCCTTCACGAGCTGCCGTTCCGCGCTATACAGATCCTTGAGTTCATGTACCATCAGGTCGTGCAGTGTGGCGATCGGCATCGGAGTCTCCAGAAAGATGTGTGCAATGGCGGTCCTGATGGCGGCCGCGCGCCCGCACCGCGTGTCCCTGCCGAGGCGAGATCCACGAGAAGCGGCGAGCAATGTGCGAGCGCCCATCCTTTGGCGACATTCGTCTCGCGAGTGATTTTGGTTCCCGCCAACAGGAGGGGGCGCGCGTGCCCCCCCCACACGGCCGATATGCAACGTGGACAGGGTAGTCGCCGGCTGCCGTCGCCTGGCCTCGCCACATGCATCCGGATGCAGACGGCCCCGGGAGCAAAAGCGCCCGACGGGTTCGGCAAATACGCCCTGATTGAGCAGCGAGGCCCGCCGCATCGACAACCACCGCCGTGCGTGTCGTCGCGTGCGACCGACCCGATTTGTCCTTCCGAGCTATATCTTCGCCGCGGTCTCGATCAGACATTGTTCGACACGATGAACAGCGCCCCGGAATCGTGAGACCGAGCTCGCGCCCGCCTCGCTTGCGGGACGGGCGTTGGATTCGTGATTCCTTCCGGCGTTTCAGGCCGAAGGTGCAGTTCACAGACGTCGACCGATGACGTCGAGGAGGGAGCGATGATTGACGCCGAGGCGGACCAGCCCGCGCACCTGCGCTTCCTGGTGGTCGATGACAACTCAGACAGTGCTGACACGCTTGCTACGGTCCTCCAGCTGATCGGGGCCGAGGCGTATTGCGCCTATTCCGGCGATGCGGCGCTGCAATGCTTCGCACAACGACATCCAGACGTGGTCGTACTCGATCTCGGCATGCCGGGGAAGGACGGCTTTACCACATGCGAGCAGGTGCGCGCTCAGCCCGGTGGCCACGACGCCGTCGTCATCGCGCTGTCGGGATGGGGAGGCGTCTCGGATCGTGCGCGGTCGGCAGTCGCAGGGTTCGACGCGCACTTGGTGAAGCCAGTGCGTGTCTCCGACCTGTTCGCGCGAGTGGAACAGGCGCGGCGGTCGCGAAGGGGCGCACATAGATCGTCGGAGTTGGAATGACCCAGGCGAGCGGCATAGCGATCGACGGGCCCGAGGACCTCGCCCCGATCGCTCCGTCGGGCGTCGTGGGCATTGGAGGCTCGGCGGGGGGCGTTGAGGCGCTCCTGCGACTGGTGGGCAGCCTCGCGCCTGACGCGGGGGTCGCATACGTGGTCGTGCTACACCTCTCGCCGCCGCACGACTCGAACCTCGCGGCGCTGCTGCAATCGAGAACGTCGATGCTCGTGACGCAGGTGACGAACTCGACGAAGATTGCGCGGGATACCATTTACGTGATTCCGCCGAGTGCCAGTCTGGCGATCTCCGATTCGACACTGGTCTTGACGGAACGCGCCGCCCAGCCAAGACGCCGACATTCGATCGACCTGCTGTTCCGAACGCTGGCGAGATCGTTTGGTGCGCGTACGGTGGGCGTCGTCCTGAGCGGCACCGGAAACGACGGGGCGGCGGGGCTGCGCGAGGTCAAGCGCGCGAGGGGCACAACGGTCGTGCAGAAGCCCTCAGAGGCCGAGTTCGATGACATGCCGTTGCACGCCATCGCAACCGGCGACGTCGACTGGATTCTTCCGCTCGACCAGATGGCGCGGCGCCTCCGCACGGTCACGCGCGCGAGTTCGAGCCGATGGACGTGGACGATCGAGGACGCCAAGCCACTTCCCGATCTCGAACGACTCCCGGAACTGCTCTCGCTGATTCAGGCGAAGACGCAGCACGACCTCACGATGTACAAGGAACCTTCCCTGGTGCGACGCCTCGGGAGGAGCCTCCGACGGCAAGGTCTCGAGTCACTCGGCGAGTACATCACCTTTCTGTCGGCACATCCTGGCGACGCATCGCGACTACTCAAGGATCTGCTGATCAACGTCACCGGATTCTTCCGTGATCCGGAGGCCTACGCGTGCTTCGCGCAGGACGTGGTGCCGCGGCTCTTCGCTGACGCGGCGAACAACGAGCCCATTCGGGTCTGGTCAGCCGGATGCGCCTCGGGAGAGGAGCCGTACTCGATCGGCATGCTGTTGCTCGAATACGCCGCGACGCTCGCCGACCCTCCGAAGATCCAGATCTTCGCGACCGACGTCGACGAAGATGCGTTGCGGGAGGCACGTGAGCACCGCTATCCGCTGGCGATCGAAGTGCAGGTGTCGGAGGATCGACTGCGCCGCTTCTTCGTTCGCGAGGGTGACGTGTATCGCGTACGACGGGAGCTGCGGGATATCGTCCTCTTCGCACCGCACGATGTGCTGCGAGATCCGCCATTCTCGAGACTCGATCTGGTCGTCTGTCGCAATGTGCTCATCTATTTCACGCCGGCCTCGCAGCAGTTCGTGCTGCGGGTCCTGCATTTTGCACTGCGCGACGACGGCACCCTCTTCCTGGGAAGCGCCGAATCGGCCGAGTCGGCACGGGACTCGTTCAGCGAGATAGACAAGCGCGCAGGGTTGTTCCGAAAACTGATGACGGTAGGTCGCCCGACGATACCGGCACTCACGCTGAGCCGAGTGGCGGACGTCCGGGTGCCTTCCGTCCCCGACCGTACGCGCCACGTCGCCGCGGCGCCGTTCGCGGAGCTCCACCTGCGGCTCCTCGAGCGGGTCTCGCCACCCTCGATAGTCGTGAACGCCGATCTTGAGATCGTGCATCTCAGCGAGTCGGCGGGTCGATTCCTTCGCTTTCACGGTGGCGAGCCCACGCGCGAGTTGTACCGCACGGTGCATCCCGATCTCGTCCCCGAGCTGCGCGCCGCCGTCTATACGGCGCAACGTGAAGGGCAGCCACCCGCGGGACGACGCGTGGTCGCCTCCATCAATGGAAGTGAGGTCGCGCTCCGCCTGACGGTTCGACAACTCCCGGGACTCGACGCCGGTCGCGCCTACTATCTCATCGTCTTCGACGAGCTTGGTGACTCGCCGAGTGAGAGGGAGGCGACGCCACCGGTCGAGCGTCGCACGGACGAGATCCTCGAGGACGTGGTGCGCCGGCTGGAGGACGAACTGCGACGGACGAAAGAGCGGTTACGGGTCACCAGCCAGGAGCACGAAGTCTCCGAGCAGGAGCTCAAGGCGTCCAACGAGGAGTTGCAGGTGAGCATCGAGGAGTTGCGCTCGGCGAGTGAGGAGGTCGAGGTCAATACCGAGGAACTGCGCTCCGTGAACGAAGAGCTTACCATCGTCAACGGGGAGATGAAGGTGAGCCTGGACGATGTCGCGCGCGCCAACGCCGACTTGCAGAATCTCGTGTCATCCACCGACATCGCGACGATCTTCCTGGACCGGAACCTGCGCATCAAGCGCTACACGCCGCAGGTGCCGGGGCTGTTCCACCTCATCCCGAGTGATATCGGACGAACGCTTGCCCATGTGACGCACGACCTCGACTACCCCGAGCTGCTGTCCGACGCGACGCGTGTTGCGTCGGGGATGACCTCGCCGCGTCGGGAAGTGGAATCGTCCAGCGGCGCTGCCTACCTCGTGCACATGGCGCCCTACCGATCGGCAGAAAGCTCGAGCGACGGATTGGTCATCAACCTGATTGATATCACGGAGCGTCGTCGCGCCGAACAATCCGCGCGCTGGCTTTCGGCCGTCGTGTCGTCCTCTTCCGACGCCATCGTGAGCGCGACGCTCGACCGGCGGATTCTCTCGTGGAATCAGGGCGCCGAGCGACTGTTCGGCTACGTCGCGGCAGAAGTGGTGGGCGAGTCGCTGCAGCGGCTTAGCGCGAACGGAGAGCAGGAGCCGAGCGAGCCCGCCATGGAGCACGTCCAACGCGGGCAACCCCTGACGAATCGCGAAGTGGAGTGGCGACGTCGGAACGGCTCCTCGCTGACGGTGTCGGTCTCCTACTCGCCGATTCGGGACGGGCGCGATGGCATCGTGGGCATGACGCTGGTAGCGAAGGACATCACGCTCGAACGGCAACACGCGCACGCCATCCGTGAGTCCGAGGGTCGGCTGCGGCGGGCCACTGAGATCGAGACGGTGGGGATGGTTTTCTTCACGCTGGACGGCCGCGTCCTGCAGGCGAATGCCGCTTTTACGCGCATGAGCGGCTGGAAGGACGATGAGGTGTCGGAGATCGGGCGCTCGGGCGAGAGCGACATACGCATGCCGGGGTGGACGCGCGTGCTGGAGCACGTGTCCATCGACGGGCATGCAAAGCCGATGGAGCTGGAGTGGCGGCGCCCGAGCGGCGATACATGGTGGTCGCTCGTGACCGCCACCCGGCTCAGCCCGGCGGAAGGCGTTGCCTTCGTCGTCGACATCTCGGATCGAAAGAGCGCCGAAGCGTCGCTGCAGGAAACCAGTCGGAGAAAGGATGAGTTCCTCGCGATCCTCGCCCACGAGCTGCGCAATCCACTGGCGCCCATTCGCAATGCATTGGAGATCTTCTCGCTCTCAGGCGGCACGGGACAGGCGGCCGAGACCGCCGCTCGTATCATGGATCGCCAGGTCTCGCAGCTCGTGCATCTGGTGGACGACCTGCTCGACCTCAGCCGGATCAACCACGGTCGCATCGAGCTCCGCGTGGAGCCTACCAACCTCGTGGAGATCGTCCAGGACGCGATCGATGCAGCCGAACTCGTCTTCGAGCGGGCGCACGTGCGCCTGTCGGCGCAGCTGTCAGAGTCCACGCTGGTGGTGAACGGCGATCGAAGTCGCCTGACGCAGATGGTCGGCAACCTGCTCAGCAACGCCTGCAAGTTCAGCAACGCCGGTGACGTGGTGGAGGTGGAACTGATGCGGGATGACGCCTCGGCCGTCATTCGCGTTCGCGATCAGGGCATCGGAATCGACTCGACGGATCTCGAGCACATTTTCGAGATGTTCGTGCAGGCGGATAAGAGCTCCGGTCGCATGACGGCGGGCTTGGGCATCGGGTTGACCATCGTCCGTCAGCTCGCCGAGCTTCATCAGGGAACGGTCGCCGCCCGGAGTGCGGGGCGCGGACACGGGGCGGAGTTCGTCATTTCCCTGCCGGTGGACGAGCGGACGTTGGAATGATCGGGCGCTTCCGGTGGGGGGATCCTTCTTCTTGGAAGCGAGACAGTAGTCATCGTTCTTTCGCCGACGAATCACGGGTCCGCTCCTGATCAATGTCGGGCGACGCCGGCAAAATTCCCTTTCTGTGAAACCTGACCGAGGATTGCCAAACCGACCGCAGAGGAGAGCGACGTATGCCATACGAACGCAACCACGACCTGCCCGACAGTGTCCGGGACAACCTCCCCGAGCACGCGCAGACGATGTACCGGGCGGCGTTCAACAGCGCGTGGAGCGAATACGCGAGTCCCGCGCAGCGCCGCGATGACGACTCCCAGGAGGAGACGGCACACCGGGTCGCCTGGTCAGCCGTGAAACACGAGTACGAGAAGGGCGAGTCTGGTAAATGGCATCGAAAGTCCTGAGCGAAGCCTGCGTCGGCGTTCGGTCGCGACCTCGCGCACCGGGCGGTCAACTACGTCCGCGCGCCCCGCGCGAGCCCCGGTCGCCGACTCGTCCTGGTCGTCAGTGACGCGGTCTGGACAGCCCAGTCAGGGAGGCTCCATGTTGGAGCACGGTCCGATCCTCTACTCTCGCGGCAGGGAAACATGTCCCGCTCCCGCTCAACGCGCGCCTTGCTCGTGAGTGCCGTCCTCCTGCTGAGCGCGGCCTGCTCGCATCCAAACGGAACGAGTACTGCTGTCAGTCCGCGCTCGGACATCATCTATCGGAACGAGATCGCGAAGACCAACGCGCTCAACGCGTATGATGCTGTGCGCCTGTTGCGGCCGGCCTTTCTCACCGGTCGCGGGCCGAGCACTCTGTTGCGGGTGCGCGAGAGCAGCACGTCGCCCGTCATCTACCTGGACAACCAGCGCTTCGGCGACGCAACGACGCTGCGGAACATCCCGGTGGATGGCATCATCGAGATACGCTTCATGAGCGCGACGCAGGCGCAGGTGAAGTGGGGCTCCGACCACCCGGCGGGGGCGATCCTCGTCCTGACCGGCGGCGTGCGTGGCACGGCGCGGTAGCGTCGGCGCACTCGCTCAGGCGCATCGTGGCGGCGTAGCCATCGCGCGTCGGCGGCGCGAGTGGTCGTCAGGCGCAACGTGACCCGGAACGTCGGGCCCGCGCCCTCGTGACGTCGCGGCCGCCCGCTGTCCGTCTCGTCTTCGTCAGGCGCCGAATGATGGCTGGACCGCGCCCTGCCGCGGGGGGAACATTCGGGTGTACGCGCGTGTGGTACGCTGATCGCGAGCGGCCACTTCTCCTTCACCTGAGGACCCGCATCTTTCGCGTGATTCTTGTTGAATTCCGCGTCATCGGAGGAGTGCTGAAGTGGTGAGATTGTCCGGATCGCGCGTGCCGTCCGCACGCGCGCCTAGTAGCGGTTGCAGCAGCGGATACGGCTTCGCGTACGGTCTCGCCCTGCTGGCGCTTCTCGGAGCGTGCGGAGACGACGGTGGATCGCCGACTCCGGTGACACCTCCTGGTGTGGAGTCGATCGAGGTCGTTCCAGCGTCGGCGTTCCTCTCCATCGGTGCAACGCTCCCGCTGACCGCGACCCCTCGCAACGCCACGGGGAACCCGGTTGCTGGAGTGTCCCTTCGCTGGGAGAGCAACGCGCCGACGATCGCGACGGTGGGTAGTGACGGCGCTGTTCAAGCGATCTCGGCGGGCGTGGCGCAGGTCACCGCGAGCGCGGGCACCCTGAAAGCGACGTCGCTCGTGACCGTAGTCGGCGCCGCGTCGCGCGTGCCTACGTTTGGCATCGAGCGCGAGGGCGTGACGGATGTGTCGATGCTCGGGATCTGGAGCGACGCGGCAAGCGGCCGAGGGTTCGCCGTTGGTCAGGCCGGCGTCGTACTCGACGGGAACGGTGGCAACTGGCGGTTCGTGGACACGGGGACAGAGGAGACGTTCGTCGGCGTGTGGGGGTCGAGCGCACAGAACGTTTTCGCGGTGGGTACGGCAGGTGCGATCTGGCACTACGACGGCGCGATGTGGACGCCGATGGCGAGTCCCACCAGCCAGACGCTACTGAATGTGCTGGGGTTCGCGCCCAACGACGTCTTCGCAGTCGGAACGGACGGCACAGTGCTGCACTTCGACGGCACCGACTGGTCGACGATTTCCACCGCGCGCGGGTGGGAACTGTGGGGAATCTGGGGAGCGTCGCCCCAGAACTTGTGGATGGTCGGGCAGAATGGCGTCATCGTGCACTACGACGGCGTGCAGTTCAGCACCGTTCCTTCGCCGACCACCGATGCGCTGTTCGGCGTTTGGGGGAGCGGCAGCCAGGACGTGTGGGCCGTGGGAATCAACGGCCTCCTCCTGCACTACGACGGGACGACCTGGCAGCGCGAGTCGGCACCCACTCGCCGCAACCTGTTCGCAATCTGGGGACGGGCGGCGAACGACGTATATGCGGTGGGCAACACCGGCGCGGTGGTGCACTACAACGGGCAGCAGTGGGGCGAGGTCGCCAACTCCGGGACTGGGCAGAACCTGCGCGCCATCTGGGGCGACGGCGCCGGCGCGACAGTGATCGCCGGCTGGGACGGTACGGTGCTGCGTGGCACGGCGACCACCGGGTGGCGCGCCGAGATCACGTCGCCGGCGCTGACCGCCATCTGGGGACCGGGAGACGGAACGCTGTATGCCGTCGGAGGAGGCGGGGCGGTCTTCAAGCGCACGCTGCAAGGGTGGTCGCTCACCGACGCACCGCCGGCGCAGCCGCTCTACGGTGTGTTTGGTGCCTCCCCGACACAGGTGTATGCCGTCGGAGACACCGGGACGATCCTGCGATACGACGGGACTTCGTGGAAGAACGAAACGAGCGGCGTCTTCGCGCTCCTGCGTTCCATCTGGCTCCCCTCCCCCACTCGCGCCTTCATCGTAGGCGAGCATGGGGCGATCCTCACGTCCACCGGCGATGCGACGTGGTCGACGATGAGCAGCGGGACCACTGCATTCCTTCGCCATGTGTGGGGACTGTCGGCGACCGACGTCTTCGCCGTCGGCGATTCGGGGACGGTGCTGCATTATGACGGCGCACAGTGGCGCCCCATGGCGACCCCCACTCGGCGCTTGCTGCGTGGCGTTTGGGGGTCGGGGCCGGCTGACGTCTTCGCGGTGGGAGACTCGGCGACGTTGCTGCGCTACGACGGCGTCCGCTGGTACAGTCAGCCGAGCCCGGTGCAGAAGACGCTGCGCAGCGTGTGGGGGACAGGGCCCACCGACGTCTACGCGTTAGGTGAGGACGGGGTCCTCCTGCGTTTCGATGGTGTGGCGTGGAGTGCGTTGCCGTCACCAACGACCCGGTACATGCTGCAGCTCTGGGGAGAACCCGGTCAGGGGAGGGTGTTCGGCGTCGGCTTGCTGACGACCATCCTGCGGGGGGAGCGCAACTAGCTGCTCCTGCATCTGTGGCACCGTACACGTACGACATGGGGGGATGCCGCGTGCGCGGCATCCCCCCATGTCGAACACAGCCTGAGTCAGCGCGCGATGTCGCGCGACGTTTCGCGGTCGTGCTCGTCGCGGAAGCGCTTGATCTCCTCTTCGGCTTCCTCCTTCTTGCGGCCGTAGCGACTCTGGATCATTCCCGACAACTCATCCCACTTACCGTCTGCACGGTCGAGGTCGTCGTCGGTAAGCTTGCCCCAAGCCTGCTTCATCTTGCCGCGCATCTGCTTCCACGCGCCTTCCATGCGGTCATTATTCATGACTTGTCTCCTCGAGTTTGAGTGGTCGCGCACCATCGGGTCGAGGCCGGCGTTGCCGCCATGCGAAACGCCGCGATGAGTGGTGCGCGCCCCAGGGATTGGTGAGCAGCAGGACGGACGATGTCCTTCGTGCATCATACGTCACGGATCGCCTTGGCGATCGTCCCCGTGAGTGGCGACTTGTGCTACCTACGTTAGGCAAGCACCGGGATACTCGTGGGGGCACATTGCCAGCACCCCTTTCGACCAGCGCAGGGCTCGCGCTGTGCTCGGTGCCGGCTACGGCATCTCACCCAGCGGGAGACGGGCGCGCCTGCGCCTCTCGTCGCACCGCTACCACTGACCCGCGCGCGAAGGTGTCGACTAGCCGTTCGACTGCCCTTGCACAGGGATCTGTGGGGCGTCCAGCGAGTCGAGCAGGGCGCGCAGGTGCTCCAGGTCGAGCGGCTTCACGACGTGAATGTCGAAACCGGCATCGAGCGCCCGTTGGCGATCCTCGTCGCGCCCCCAACCCGTCATCGCCACCAGCGTCAGGCGCGAGCGCCACGACTCGAGCGCCACGCGCCGGGCAACCTCGTACCCGCTCATGCCAGGCATGCCGACATCCATGAGGACGAGGTCGGGCGGTGCCGACGCCATCCGCGCCAGGGCCTCGTCGCCGTTACATGCGGACTCCACCTGGTGGCCGAGCATCTGGAGCACGGCCACCAACGTCTCCACAAGGTCGGGATTGTCGTCGACCACGAGGATATTGTACGTGCGCATGGCATCGAGGGGTTCAGGAGCATCCGGTGGCGTCACCGCGGCTTGGGTTGCGGTGACTATTCCCGGCAATATCACGGTAAAGGTACTACCGCGTCCCGGACCTTCGCTCGCGCCCCGCACACGGCCACCATGGAGCGCGACGATCTGCCGAACGAGGGCGAGGCCGATCCCGAGGCCGCGCGCTGACCCTGGACCACTCCCTCGCTCGAACATTTGAAAGATCCGCTCGGTATCCGCCGACACCATCCCTTGGCCGTTGTCGCGGACTTCGAGATGCAGGGAATCGCCCTCGACGCGGACCAGCGTCTCGATGTGTCCCCCCTCAGGTGTATACGACGAAGCATTGTTGAGGAGGTTGGTCACGACCTGCACCATCCGCAGGTGATCGGCCCGGATGCGAACGGGTACGGGGGGAAGGTCGATCGTGTGTTGTTGCCCCTTCTCCAGCATGGCCGGGCGACAATGCTCGACCGCCGCCTCGATGATCGACTCCACATCCACGCACTCGCGACGGAGTTCGAAGGTCCCGCGCTCGAGACGTACCGCGTCGAGCAGGTCATCGATCAGGTGCACCATCTGCCTGGCATGACGGTCGATCATCCGGGCGGCACGCTCCACGATCGCATCGCCCGACTCGCGCGCATGCAGCAGCGCCGCAGCGTTGACGATCGGTGTCAGTGGATTGCGCAGCTCGTGTGCGAGGATCGCGAGGAACTGGTCCTTCCTCTCCTGCATTTCTGCCCGCTCGCGCTCGTGCGCCCGACGCTCGCGCACCTCGACCTGCAGCTCTCGCGTGCGTTCCTCGATTCGCTCCCGCGAGCGGTGCAGCGCTTCGCTGAAGGCGCTCACCATGGAACCGACCACGAGGAAGACGACGGTGCGCCCGACGTCGGTCGATGCAATCGGCCAGAACTCCCTTGGTGCGCCGAGAAAGAAATAGTCCGCCACGAGCGCGCACAGCAGCGTGACGACGATCCCCGGCAGCCACCCCCCCACCCACGACGCCCACATGACGGCGAGGACGTACATCAGGAACGGAAGGCCGCCGCCCAGCACGTCGTTCAGGCTGATGCGCAACCACGTCAGTATGGCGAGCACGAAGATGCCACTCACGATGGCGACTCTTGGTCGCCGATCTCGCGTCTGCAGCAGATTCGGCAACGCTTCCGGCGTGAGGATCTTCATGCAGTTCGCGAAGTGATGGCCAAGGAACACCGGGCACCCACCGCCGCCCTCGTGCCGACGGGGTTCACTTCAGCGCGCGGCAGCGTCCACAAGATGGCCGCTGAATCTGTCGCGGCAATCCCCGCTCACGTCACTTCTTTCGTCTCCGACGAAAGTTCGGCCGGGGCCCGCTCCTCCCGGACGCTTCGCTCCTGCCAGTCGTGCAGGTATTCCTCCGTTTGGCGCGCCATGACATCGATCTGGCGCTCCAGAACGGCAAGCATCTTCGGGCGGGCATCGCTGCTCACGCCGTCCAAGCGAAGGGCAAACAGCGCGTGGCGCATCGTCTGCACCGGATTTCGGAGGTCGTGGGCGAACGTCGCGAGCGAATCGTCGCGTCGGCGCAGCGCCTGCTCCAGTTCGCTCTGGACCAACTTGTGCCGGTGGATATCGACGAACCGCACGAACCACCGCGGTGCGTCCACGGCGGTGCGTCCACGGGCGCCGGCGCGCACAGGCTCTCCGGTGACCTGACACCACCGATATTCCCCATCGGATCGTCGGATTCGCAGGTCGACCTCGAACGGGGCGAAGCTGTGTACTCCCTCGCGTCGCGCGTCGTCGAACGCGGAACGGTCGTCCTCATGCACCACGATCCCCCAGCTGTCTGCACGAAGCCGTCCCGCGTCGATGCCGGTAAAGGCATCCCACGCGCGGTCGCAGCTCTCGGGTACGCCCTCGGGCGTCATCACGCAGCGCATGTATCGCGCGGTCGTGGTCCCGTTGGCGTTCATGCCCGTGCTCATTTTCCTCGACATCGAACGTCAAGCCCCCGGTCGCCGTGGGTCGCCGACGCCGCGTGCGGCGAGGAGTTGGCGAAGCAGTTCGAGCAACGCCGGCAGGTCGACCGGCTTCACGAGGTGGGCATCGAATCCCGCCTCACGGGACCGCTGGCGATCCGTTTCTTGTCCCCAGCCGGTGAGGGCCACGATGACCGCCTCGTCGCCGCCAGGGAGTTTCCGAAGGGCCCGGCAGACGTCGAAGCCGCTGAGCGTCGGCATCCCGAGGTCGAGCAGCACGACGTGGCGCGGCGACTCGGTGAAGGCGCGCAGGGCGGAGGCCCCGTCGTAGCTCGTCGTGACATCGGCACCACAGACTGACAGCAGCATCGCGAGGGTATCGGCGTTGTCGCGAATGTCGTCGACGACCAGGATTCGGCGGTCGCGCAGGTGGGAAGCGGCGGGAATCCCCCGCTGTGGCACCGCTGCGACCGGCGCGTCCGTCTCCAGCGGCAGCTCCACGACTGCCATCGCCCCGGTTCCCAGTCCTGCACTCTGCAGGTAGACACGTCCCCCGTGCAGGTCCACGATGCGCCGGACGAGCGTGAGGCCGATTCCCAATCCGCCGCGCGATTCCTCGGGGCGCTCGTGCCCCTGTACGAACATCTCGAACAGCGACTCGAGCCGAGCCACCGGGATGCCGACGCCGTTGTCGGTGATCTGCAGCTGCAACATCTCGCCCACTCGTCGGGCCTCGATGGCAATCATCCCGCCCGGGTTGGTGAACTTGGCCGCGTTGCTCAGGAGGTTGGTGAGCACCTGTGCGATGCGCACCGGGTCGACGTCCACCAGGATCGATTGCTCGGGGAGCTCGACGCTAAGTGTATGACGCGCCGCGTCCATCAGCGGCCGCGCCGTTTCGACCGCCTGGCGCACCAGCGCGGAGAGCTCGACGCGGGCGCGTCGCAGGTCCAGCTTGTTCCGGTCGATGCGCGAGATGTCCAGCAGGTCGTCGATGAGACGCACCATGTGGTCCATCTGTCGCGTCAGGATCCCGAGCACATGCGACACGCGCTGCGACTCCGGCTCCAGCGCCGCCAGCAGGTGCAACGCGTGGCGCATCGGCGCGAGCGGGTTGCGCAGCTCGTGGGCGAGCGTCGCCATGAACTCGTCCTTCCGGTTCGCCGCCTCGCGAAGGTCGGCCTCCAACCGGATGCGCGCGCTGATGTCACGCGCCACTTTCGAGGCCCCGATCACGCGTCCGGACGAGTCGCGGACCGGCGACACCGAGAGCGAGACAGGCACCAACCGCCCGTCCTTTCTCACGCGCATCGTCTCGAAGGCGGGGACGAACTCGCCGCGTCCGATCTGGGCGAGAATCCGGTCTTCATCT
>JBDTUA010000101.1:0-14218 GCA_040007995.1 Gemmatimonadota bacterium
GCCTCGCATGAGCTGACCACGGCCTGACCACGGCCTGACCACGGCCTGACCACGGTCTGACTACGGCCTGACCACGGCCTGACCATGGCCCTCACGTCAATCGCTCGGTGGCGCGCGACCGCCCCCGCTTCGGAACTCGCGATCCAGCGCGCCCCCGCGCGGCGTCAATCGAGGGAGAGCTTTCCGCGCTTGAAGCGCCCGATGGCCGCCGCGTTGAGGACGACCGCAAAGGCGGCAAGGATCGCGGCGAACCGGAACGACAGCACCTCGATCCCCAGCTCCGAGGCGCTGCCGATCAGCTGCTCCTGCAGCTCGGGGGCGACAAACTGCACAAAGAGAACCGGCGTCATCATGAGGAGGAGGATGATGACGCCGAACGTCTGTTGCGCCTGGCGGACGGTCGCCGCGCGCAGCGAGACGAAGACGCCGAGCCCCGAGATGAAGAAGGAGCCGGCGCCGATGAGGGCGAAGAGCGCTGCCAGTCGCACCAGCGGGATCCCAAGCAGCGTCCCCGTCCCGTACTTCAGGTTCACCACGCTCCAGCCGATGAGCAGGTTTGTCGAGGCGAACGCGACGCCATACATGACCGCGGCGAGGATCTTCCCGAGGATGATTGCCGTGTCGCTCAAGCGAGTGGCCAGCAGCGTCTCCAGCGTGTGACGCTCCCGCTCACCAGCGATGGCATCGGCAATGAGCGTCGACGTCATGCTGGTGGTCAGCAATGGCCAATAAAAGAACATCAGCGGAGACGTGAGCCATCCGGTCCCCATCTGGAGCGGGGAGATCACCCCGAGAAACCCGATGATGAGCAGGATCGACCAACCGCCCCGCTTGAAACGCACCAGCTGGTCGAAGATCTCCAGCCATTCCTTCCTCGCTACGATCCAGACGTCCCGGATCATCGCCTCTCCGGATTGGCGCCCGCCCGCTGCCGCGCATCATGGGGCGCTTCATCGGCAACCAGGTCGAGGAAGACGTCCTCGAACGACGCCCGATCCCGCCGGACCTCCTCGATGCCCACTCCTTCACCCACGAGCCAGGCGACCATCGTCGCCACGTCGGCCCCTTCGGCGAGACGTACCACGAGCCCCTCCCCCTCGCGCGCGACCCCGCCGATGCCGGGGAGCGAGGCCAGCGATTCGACGATCGCGTCGGAGAGACCGCGCGCCGCGATGCGCAGGACCGGCGAGCCGCGCGCGCTGCGCAGGGCCGAGGGCGTCCCGAAGTCGAGCAGCCGTCCACGTCGGATCACCCCGACGATCGTGCACAGGCGTTCTGCTTCTGCGAGGTTGTGCGTGGTGAGGAAGATCGTGACCCCCTCCTGACCGGCGAGGCGCCCGAGGTCGTCGCGCAGCGACGCGCTGGCGACCGGATCGAGTCCCGCCGTCGGCTCATCGAGGAAGACGAGTGGCGGACGGTGCAGGACCGCACGAGCGACGGCGAGCTTCTGCTTCATCCCGCGGCTCCACGTGCCGACGGTCTCGTCCCGCCGTTCCCACAGCCCGAACTGCGTCAGCAGCTCGCGCACCCGCGCGAGGCGTTCTCCGCGCGGCATCCGCCAGGCCCGGGCGAAGAAATCGAGGTTCTGCCGCGCCGTCAGGCGTTCGTACACCCCGTTGTGCTCGAGCAATGCGCCGGCTCTCAGCCGCACCGCGTCCCCCTGGGTGCGTGGATCGAAGCCGAAGACCTGCGTCTGTCCCTCGGTAGGATCAACGAGTCCGAGCAACACCCGGATCACCGTCGTCTTCCCGGCGCCGTTGGGGCCGAGGAAGCCGAAGACGATCCCGGCGGGAACGTCGAAGGTGAGATGGTCGAGCGCGCGGACCTTCGGGAAGTCGCGAACGAGACCGGCGACACGGATCGCAGGACCGCTCATGCAGCGTCGGGCGCTGGAGCGTCGTGGCACGGAGCGTCGCTCGGGGGAAGCGCACGCAGCGCCGCGCGAACTGGCGCGGCGTCGAGTCCCTGTAACCGTAGCGGCAACGCGAGGAGCTCGTACGCGCCGGGCGCGACCGCCGAGAGATCCAGGTTCTCCAGGACGTATCCCCCTCCCGCGAAGATCCGATGATGCACGTCGAGCGCCTTGCTCTCCCGTTCGTCCACCGACGGGGCGTCGACACCGAGGAGGACGAGGCCGCGCTGCAGCAGCGCATCGATGCAGGCGGTCGAGAGGACCGGCCAACTGCGCGGGAACGTGCGACCTGCGATCGTGCAACCAGTCTGCAGCAGGAGCCGGAGGATGGCGCCCGTCTCCGGCAGCCCCAACTGCGAGTACGTGATCACCCCCTCCCGGTCAGTCACGTCGACCACGAGGCAGGCACCGGCGAAGGCGTGCAGCGGGAGTGCCTCCGACGCCGGCCAGCCGTCGCGAACGTGCAGCGGTGCATCGGCGTGCGTACCAACGTGCGGGCTCCCGGAGATAGAGGTGAGATTCACGCTGTCCCCGCGTGCCATCTCGCACGTCCAGCGGCACTGAAACGGCGTGTCGCCCGGCCACTCCGGCGTACCGGGGCCGAGCAGCATCGTGATGTCGATCAGGTGGTCGTCATGCGATGGCATCGATCAGGCTTCCATATGTGTCGTGCGCGCGGGTGCGCACGCCCGAGCAACAACGCGGTGACCGGCGCACGGGAGGGTGGCGCGTCTGTACGCGGCGCGCACCCGGTTCATCCGCGCGGCCCGCCGCTGCAATCGTCGCGCGGCCTCGTCGGGCGAGAGCTCGCACGTGGATCAGAACGTCGAGACGTCGAGCGTCGTGATGTCGTCGACGCGCATCGTTTCCGTGGTATAGTACGGCTCCCCGTACCGGCAACGGATCAGCGATCCATAGTGCGCGCCCTGATGTCGCACGATGTCGACCAGCGGCTCGCCATTGGGATAGACCTCCCCCGCCTGCACGGCGTCCTCGAATTGCGAGTGATAGCACCGGATGGCCGCCAGCTTGTCCTCGAATGCATCGCTGACATCGACGACGAAGGTGGGCTTGAGGTAATCCTCGCGATAGGCGATGGCGTGAACGACCTTCCGTGGCCGAAACGGCGGAAGGTCGTCGGCCAGCTTGCGCAGCCCGGCGACGAAGACGGCGTCGCGAATCAGTTCGGCGGCGGCGCGATGGTCAGGGTGTCGCCCGTACGGCGCCGGAGCCGGCGCAATCACGACCTGCGGACGCAGCCGGCGCAGCGCGCGCGCCAGTGCCACGCGTGTCTCGGGCGTGTTGACGATCCCTGAATCCGGAAGCGCGAGGGTTTCGCGACTCGATACGCCGAGGATCGCATTCGCCGCCGCGGCCTCGCTGGCGCGAATTGCGGCGGAGCCGCGAGAGCCCATCTCACCCGCCGAGAGGTCGATGATCCCGGTGCGACGACCGGCACGCGCCGCCTTGATCAGCGTTCCGCCGCACGTCAGTTCCGCGTCGTCGGGGTGAGCGACAATCGCCAGCAGGTCGAGGGAAGTCATCGTTCGAATCTATGCACTGCGGCACGTCCCGGGCGAGCGGCGAGTCCGCCCGATCCGGGGCGCACGCCGGCGTGGAGAGCCAACATGCCGAGCCTACTCGTATCGCAGCGCCTCGACCGGGTCGAGCGACGCGGCGCGACGCGCCGGAATGAGGCCGAAGACGAGTCCGATCCCGATCGACACGAGTACCGCGATCGCCGTAATCGCGACCGGGGTAGGTGCCGCAATGTCGAGGACCCCGGCGGCGAGCCGCCCCACGCCCAAGCCGGTGACAACGCCGATCAGCCCACCGATACCGGTCAAGGTCGCCGCCTCGAAGAGGAACTGCAGCATGATGTCTCGTCGGGTCGCGCCTAACGCCTTCCGCACGCCGATCTCTCGCGTGCGACTGGTCACCGAGACCATCATGATCGCCATCACGCCGATCCCTCCCACCAGCAACCCCACCGACGACAGCGTGACCATGACGAGGAAGAAGGCCCCGGTGAGGCGATTGAAGATCTGCAGGATCTGGTCCTGCGTGACAAAATCGAAGTTGTTCTTGTCGGCTGGCCGCAGCCCGCGCATCTCGCGCAGCGCGACCATCACCGATTCCTGCGCATCGACGACCGGCGTCCCCTTTCGCCCTTTGACGGCGATGAACACGGCGTTTGCCTTGTCCAGCGGGAACTGCTGGTCGAGCATTCGGTAGGGAACTATGGCCACGGTCTCCGCGCCCGGCGGCTGGAAGACGTTGCTTGCCGGCTGAAACAGCCCGATCACCTGAGCCGGTCGCCCGCCCACCTTGATCGTCTGTCCCAGCGGACTGCGCCGGCCGAACATGTCGCGCGCAAGGTCCTCCGGAATCACGACGACGGCCGCGCCACTCAGCTTCTCCGAGCGCGAAAACCAGCGGCCGAGGACCAACTCCCCGCCGATGATGTCCGTGAAGTGCTCGTCGGCGCCGTAGACGCGATTCGGTTGCGTGCGATACCCGCCGAATTCGAGGCGGCCGTTGACGATCCCCCACATGCCCGCGTAGGCAATCTCCGGCAGCTGCGCGATGCGGTCGGCTTCGCTCACCTGAAGGTCGGGGCGGATGCGGATCCAGGCCGGAAGGGCATCCGGGTTGACCGGCGTTCCGCTGTAGGCCTTGAAGACGTAGAAGACGGTCGGTCCCGCCTGTTCGATCGTCTTGACGATCTGCCCCTGAATTCCGTTGACGATCGTCGCCATCGACATGACCGAACTGACGCCGATGACTACGCCCAGGATCGTCAAGGCAGCCCGCAGTTTGGCCGCCCGGATGGAGTCGAGGGCGATGCCGACGTTCTCGTGCACCTGATCGAGGATGCGCACGGCTACTCTGCGCGCAGCGCGGTGATAGGATCCAGGCGTGCGGCGCGCCGCGCGGGGTAGACGCCGAACAGGATCCCCACACCGGCACCGAGTGCGAGAGAGAGGACAACGGACCAGGCCGTGACGCGTGCCGGCAGCGGGGACGCGGCCGCGATGCTCAGCGCAAAGAGCCAGCCCGCGGCGACGCCGATCATTCCGCCCATCGTAGCCAGGGCGATCGCTTCCCACAGGAACTGCCGCTCGATGTCGACCGCACGCGCGCCGACCGCCTTGCGTATCCCGATTTCGTGCGTGCGTTCCGTCACTGCCATCAGCATGATGTTCATGATCACGATGCCGCCGACGACGACGCCAATGCCAACGACCGCGGGGATAATCGCGAACAGCAGGCGTGTCAGCGTCGTCCAGAAGGCGACGAGGGCGTCCGAGGTTTCGATCGAGAAGTCGTTCTCCTGACCTGGTCGCAGCCCGCGAACCACACGCATCGCCTCTTCGGCGCGGGCCATCGCAGACGCCATCTCCGTCGGTCCCTTCATCTTCACGGAGATCGTCGTCGTATTCCGGCGCCCGAACAGCATCTCGAATCGCGTGGTCGGCATGATCGCATACGTGTCGAACGACTGGCCGAGCACCTGTCCCTTGCCGGCGTTCACCCCGATGATCTCGAACTGGTCCCCCATGATGCGCACCGACTTGCCGACAGCCGACACATTGGGAAAGAGCGACTCGGCGATTTCGTGTCCGATCACGACGACGGGGCGACGCTCGGCGACATCGCGATCGCTCAACGGGCGCCCTGCTTCGATGCGGTAGTCCTGCACGATCTGGTATGCCTCAGTCACGCCGAACAGCACGACGTCGGCAACGCGCTGGTTGCGCCAGATGAGGTCGACACGCGGCGTCGGCCAGCCCGAGGTGATCGACACCGCCTCGGCGTCGGGGACCGCCGCTCGGATGGCCTCCGCATCGCGCGGTGTGACCTTGGGCCGACGGTTCATCCGCCCCACATCATCGTCGCTGATGCGCCCGATGTTGACCGGCGATCGCCGCACCTGAAAGGTGTTCGCCCCGATCATCGCGTCCGCGACGTTCTCACGCACGTACGCGTTCATCCCCTCGATGATCGCGATCACCGCGACGAGGAAGGCGACAGAGACGATGATCCCCAGCAGCGTGAAGAACGACCGCAGCTTGTTGGCCCTGATCTGCCCCAGGGCCATGGAGAGCACGTCAGCAAATCGCATGGAGCGGACGGGGGACGGGGGACGGGGGGTAAGAGCGAGTGACTGCCTACCCCGATCATCTCTGTCGGAAACTACTCGCTCTCCGCTGCAAGAATCGCCCGCCGTCGAACCCCCGTCTCCCGTCCCCTGTCCCTATTCGTACCTCAGCGCCTCGACCGGATCGAGATTCGCCGCGCGTGCTGCGGGCGCCATGCCGAACAGGATCCCGGTCAGCGCCGCGGCGAGCAGTGATGCGGCGATCGCAGGGAGGGGAATCGAGGCCGGGATCGAGGTCCAGGTGCGAATCCCGAGCGCCAGCAGACCACCGAAGATCAACCCGACCCCTGCGCCGATGCTGGTGAGCGTCGCGCCTTCCACCAGGAACTGCCACAGGATCGTGCGACGTGTCGCCCCGAGCGCCTTGCGCACGCCGATCTCTCGGGTGCGCTCGGTTACCGAAATCATCATGATCGCGACGACCCCGACCCCGCCGACCAGCAACCCCACGGCCGACAGGACGAGCATCACCAGGAAGAGCGCGCCAAAGATCTGGTTGAAGACATCGGCGATCTTGTCCTGCCCGACCAGATAGAAGTCGCTGCGCTGAGCCGGGCGGAGGCTGCGCATACTGCGCAACGTAGCAGTCACTTCGTCCATCGCTTCGTCCCGCGTCACGCTCGGGCGAGGCTTCACGATGATCATCATGCCGCGCATCCAGACATTGAGGCGGCGTCGTGCCGTCTCGGCCGGGACGATGAGCTTCGGCGTCTCGGGGCCGCGTCCGTCAAGCGATTTGAGAAAGCCGCCGCGCGTCTGGTAGATACCGATGACGGTGAACTGCTGGCTACTGACGGAGACCTGCTTCCCCAGCGGATCCGATTGTCCGAAAAGCTGCTTGGCGAGCGTATCGTTCAGGATCACGACCGGCGCCGCGTTGATGCTCTCCGATTCGGTGAAGTTGCGACCCGGGGAAATGTCGCCGCCGTCGGTGCGGAGCCAGTCGGCGCCGTACGCCTCCATGTTCACCGACTCCAGCGAGAACTCCCGGTAGCGAATACTTGCACTGCCGAAAAGCATCGGCGTGGACGCATCGACCGAGGGCAGGGCATCGATCGCCCGCCATTCAGTCATCGTGATTGTGCGATTGCGCCGATCGGGACAGTTGTCGTCTGTGCCGTCGCAGGCGTTGATCCCCACGTCCTGCCGCCGCACCATGAAGCCGGAGGCCCCGAAGGCCTCGAGATCGGACTGGAAGGAGAGCTGCACGCCATGGATAGTTGCCGCCATCGCCACCACGACGAAGACGCCGACGGCGACTCCAAGGATCGTCAGCGCTGCCCGTACGCGATTCGCCCGGATCGCATCGAGCGCGATGAGGACCCCCTCGAACGACGCCTGCCAGGAGGCTGTGAACGAGCGCGTCATTCCTGCCTCAGCGCGGCGATGGGATCAAGTCGCGAGGCGCGGCTGGCAGGGTAGAGTCCCGCGACGATGCCAACACCGGCGCCCAGTGCCACGGCGGCCGGGATCGACCACAACGCGACGCCCGCGGGGAGCGGTGACAGCGCCGCAATGAGCTTGGCCATCCCCACGCCGAGGATGATCCCGAGCGCCGCACCCAGCACGCTGAGCGAAGCCGACTCCACCAGGAATTGGCGCATGATGTCGCGACGCCGAGCCCCCAGCGCCTTACGGATCCCGATCTCCCGCGTACGCTCGGCAACCGCCACGAGCATGATGTTCATGATCACGATCGCCCCGACCAGGAGGCCGATCGCGGGAAGCGCCGTCCCGAAGGCGATCAGCTTCCCCTTCAGATCCTGGAAGAAGGACATCGCCGACGCGGACGTCTCGAGCGCGAAGTCGTCCGGCTGGCTCGGCGGCAGGTGACGCCTGCCGCGCATCACGCTCCGTGCCTCCTCCATCGCATCGTTCAGCAGCGCCGCGTTCGAGGCCTGCACCACGAACGAGCGCACGTCGCCGCGCGGGTTGGTCACGCGCGAAATCGGCGACGTATAGGGGGCAATGGCGAGCCGATCGAGCGAGAAGCCGAACACCGATCCCTGCGACTCGATGAGGCCGACCACGGTGTACGGCGCTCCACCGATGCGCAGCTCGCGGCCGATGGGATCGAGGCCAGCGAAGAAATGCGACGCCACTTCGGTACCGATCACGATGACCTTGCTGCCGAGCGTGACTTCCTGCGAGGAGAAGGGGCGGCCGCTCGTGAGCTTGTACTTCTTCAGGGCGAAGTACGACTCCTCGGCGCCGACTGCCTGCACCTGCTTGGCGCGGCCGAACGCCGACGTGGCGTAGGCAAACGTCATGTTCTCGATCGAAGACGTCACGCCACTGGGAAGTGCGGCCCGCACCTGCTCGACGTCGCTGCGATAGATCCGCGGACGCCGCTGCAGCTCACGCCATTCGGCCTCGCTGACATTCCCGAAACGCACGTCGGTCCCGCGCCGGAGCGTGAAGGTGTTCACGCCAAGCAGCGCACCCGCGAAGTCCTCCTCCACGTAGCGGCTCATCCCTTCGACGATGCTCACCACGGCGATCAGGAACATCACGCCGATCATCACGCCAAGCAGCGTGAAGAAACTCTTCAGCTTCTGGATGCGGATCTGCTGGAACGCGAGTCGAACCGCTTCGTGAAAGGGCACGCGGTGCTAGGAGATTCCCATGGACTGCTTGAACGCCGAGCGACGGTCATCGCTGGCGACCAGGCCATCCCGCAGCACGATGACACGTCGCGCGTGCGCTGCGATGTCCGGCTCGTGCGTCACCATGATCACGGTCTGCCCCGACGTCGCGAGGCCCTCAAAGACTCGCATGATCTCCTCCGACGTCTGCGAGTCCAGGTTCCCGGTGGGTTCGTCGGCGAGCAGGATCGACGGATCGTTCACGAGCGCTCGGGCGATGGCGACACGCTGTCGCTGGCCGCCAGAGAGTTCGTTCGGACGGTGGTCCATGCGATGATCCAGCTGCACCTGCGCGAGCGCGTGCTTCGCGCGCCGCTTCCGCTCGTCGGAGGACACGCCGGCGTACACGAGCGGCAATTCGACGTTGTGCAGAGCCGTCGCGCGGGGGAGCAGGTTGAACGTCTGGAAGACGAACCCGATCTCCTTGTTTCGCACGCGCGCCAACTCGTCGTCGCTCATCTTCGAGACCAGCATGCCGTTCAGCCAGTACTCGCCGGCGGTCGGCGTGTCGAGGCAGCCGATGAGGTTCATCAACGTCGACTTGCCGGACCCCGAGGGTCCCATGATCGCGACGTATTCGTTTCGACGGATCGCCAGGTCGACACCTTGCAGCGCCCGCACGATTTCGCCCCCCATGTCATACTCGCGCTTGAGTCCGCGCGTCACGATGACCCAGTCCTGTCCTGGCGTGACGCCGGGAGCCTGGACCACCGCCGATCGCTCCGCCGTGGTGCTGAGGGAGTGCTCTCCCGTGGTGCCCAGCGTCACGTCGCCGAACTGGTTGTCACTCACGTCTTGGCTCCTCCGTCGGGCTTCTTTTCCACCTTGGGTTCCTTTACCAGGGCGCCGTCCTTGAGTTCGCGGATCGCCTGATACGTCCCACCGACGATTTTCTCGCCGTCCTTGATGCCCGAGACGACCTCGAAGTACTTGTCGCCGGCAATCCCAACCTTAACGGGGCGGAAGGTGACTTTGTTGTCAGCCCCAACCACAAACACCCCCTCCACGTCCTTCTTGCCGACTTCCTTCTTCTTGGTCTGCCCAGGGATTCCGGCGGTGTCGCCGGCAATCGTTTCATTCTCCCGGACCGTCAAGGCGATAATCGGGATCGTGAGAACGGCATTGCGAATGTCGGTCACCACCTTGGCGGTGGCCGAGAAGTCGGGCCGGGTTTCGCCCGGCGGATTCATCAGCTGGATCGTCACCTCGTAGTCGATGGCCTGCTCCGTGCTCGAGGTCGTTCCCGCCGCCTTGACCGATGAATTCGCGATCTCGACAACCTTCCCGACGAACGTTGTATCGGGGAAGGCATCGATCTGGATCACTGCCGAGTCTCCGAGCGAGATGCGCGCTACATCGGTTTCGTCGACCTTCACTTTCGTCTCGAACTTCGACAGGTCGGCGATGGTCAGGAGCGTCGCGGCGTCCTTGTTGAACGTGCCCGGGACCGCCGTTTCGCCCTGCTCGACGACCAGACGCGTGATCTTGCCGGACATCGGCGCGAGGATCGTCGTGCGCGCCAGATTGCTGCGCGCTTCTCGGAGCGACGCGGAGGACTGATCCGCATTCTGCGAGGCCGATTCGAGCAGGGCGGTGTTCACCTCGACAGCCGTCTTCAGCTGCTCGAGCGATTCGTCTGAGATGAGGGTCGGGCTCGTCTTCTTGATCTCCATCGAGCGGTCGTAGTTGCGCGTCGCCTGGGTCAGGTTGGCCTTTGCCTGCGCGACCGACGCACGCGCCGACGCGACGGCCGCCTCCGAGCGCTGCACCGCCGCCTGGTATTGCGCCGGGTCGATCTCGAGCAGGAACTGGCCGCGCTTGACGATGTCGCCTTCCTTCACCGCCAGCCGCACGATGCGTCCGCTGATATCGGCTGAGATGTCGACCTTGCTCACCGGCTGCACCTGGCCGCTCGCCGTCACCGACGCGACGAGGTCGCGCTTCTGCACGGTCTCCATCCGGACTTCCGTGGCCTTCTCCCCGCTTCGTGCCTTCATGGCGACCGCCCCCCCGGTGGCCACGACCGCGACGATGCCCAGTCCCCACTTCATGCCTTTACTCATTGAACTCGTCCTTGGTTGTCGCTTGTGAGCGCCGCGTCAGCGCAGGGGGTGACCAACCGCCGCTTCGAGCGCGGCGAAGGCCTTGTGAAAGTCGTAGATGGCGTTGATGCGATCGGTCTCGGCGCGTTCGTAGTCCGCGCGCGCCTGCGTGACGTCGACGAAAGTGTTTGCGCCCACACGGAAGCGCTCCTGTGCCAGCGACAGCGCCTCGCGCGCCGCGACCGAGTTCTGCTCCTGCAGGCGCACCGTCTGGTACGCGGTTGTGAGGTTCCGATAGGCCGACGTCACGTCGGCGGTAAGCTTCAGTTCCTGCTCACGTACCCGGTACCGGGCGTCGCTGCGGCTGGCGGACGCCTCCTGGATGCGCTGCTCGCGCGTGAAGCCGTCAAAGATCGGCAGCGAAATCTGCGCCGACAGCTGGATCGGCGACCGCGTCATCTTGAACGGGAACTGCGCGTTGGCGTCGCGGAAGATCTGCGCGTCGGCGTCGCTGAAGGTGATCGCATTGCACTGCTGCAGGACGCTGGGGAGGCCCGCCCCGCGTCGCACCGAATCCTGTGAGAAGCACGACCGTTGCTGCTGGATGGTGCTGGCACGCGTCTGGTCGATGCTGACGTCGATGTTGCGGAGCTGCTGGGAGAAACCGCTGATGCCCGTACTCAGAGACAGCGTCGGAAAGTACGCCGACCGTGCGCTCGACACGCCGACGTCCGATGCGCTCGCGCGCGAACGCAGCGCGGCCAGTGCCGGGTTCCTGCTGCGCGCCTGGTCGAGGAGCGCCCCGAGCTGCACCGTCGGCTCCTCGAGCACGAATTCCGACGAGAGCGCCACACCGTTCGGCTGTTCGACGCCTAGCTGTTGAAAGAGCCTGAGCTTCTCCACTTCCACGTTGTTTCGCTCGCGCAGCACGGCCACGCGCTGCTGGCCGACCGCTACTTCCGCCCGCCGCACGTCAAGCGTGGTTGCGGCCCCCACCTGTTCACGGGCTCGCGCCAGTTCGAGCGCTGCCTGCGTCGAGACGAGGAGCGTGTCCTGGAGCGTCGCGCGCGACTGGGCCTGGAGCACGTTCAGGTATTGCGTGATGACGTTGGAGCGCAGCGTCGCCTCGGCATTCGTGACGTCGGACTCCGACGCCTCGAGGTTCGCCTTCTGCTGCCGGCGCGCCATCCAGGTGGCGGCGCTGATGGTGAGGTCGATCCCCAGGTCCGCGCTCGACGACAGCACGTCGGAGGTGGACCCGAACGCCTGACCGGCGAAGAACTGCTGACGCCCCTCGCGGTAGCTCGATCCGAACGAGGTTTGCACTCTCGGCAGGAGCTGGCCGTTGGCCGCTCGAAGTGCCGCGGCCGCCCGCTGTCGGGCAGTGCCGGATTGCAGGAACTGCGGGTTGTTGCGGATCGCCAGGCGGATCGCCTCGTCCAACGGGAGCACGGCGCCTGCGGCCGGCGCCTGTGCGTGCGCAGCGTGCGCAGCGCCGAATACGAGCAGGGTGCAGATCAGTCGTCGCATGGAATGCCGGGTGCGGAAGGTGTGAGGTCTGGTGGCTGTACGTCGCCCGAAAATGCGGAGTTTCAGTTCATCCCATCATCCCACCGGATCGATGGAAAGTCCCCCGATGCCACGGAGTGTTGGACACGTGGAGGGGCCGCTTCGGTGTCTCTCATCGCGCGCGGTCCCCGGGAGGCGGCGGTGCACGCGACGCGGGCGGCGCTCACAGTCAGGCGGCGCGGGGCCGATCCGCTACGCAGACGGCGGGTCGTCGCGCAGCGCGACGATGTTGCGTGAGGGGATTGCCACCTTCAATACGCGCCCCTTGGCGTCGACCCAGATGTCGCGCACCACGCCTGTGGGCTCGGTCATGACGAGGTGGCGCGCCTCGAGGTCCTTGGTGCCGATCGTCACCCGCTCCGTCCCGGCGACCGCGAGGCGTACGATGAGCTGGGTGTTGCGGCGCGGGATGACGATCGCGACGCTAGATTCGCTCGCCCGGCGGGCGAGGAAGAAGTACTGGTGAAAGACGTCGTCATCGATGATGAGGGCACCATCCGTGACGATGTACTCCTTCGCCGATTCTCCTCGCGCGTTGTTGATGCGCGCGCTTACCCTGCCGCGGGTGATCTTCCCGCTCCAACGCTCGGTCCCGGTTGTGGTGCCGCGGCTCTCGATCTGATAGTCGAAGGGCGATCCCATCGAGTCCGAGCGCAGTGCGGGCGTCAGTCGGCGATCACCGAACACGACCGTAGCGCGCGCGACGTACTCCAAGCCATTCCCGCCACCCGGTGTCCCTTCGATCCGAAAGTCCTCCCTCCCCGTGCGCTGATTGTTGACGGAGATGGTGAAACTACCCTGATCGATGATCTGTGCGCTCTGGGCCGGAAGTGCGGCGGCAGCAAGCAACAGCGCGGCGCCGAGGCCGAAGTGTCGAGTAGGCATGGTTGAAATGTACTACCCTGACCGATCGCACCCGTTCTCCGGTCCCCGGAATGCTCCCGATCGGCGGCGGGAAGTACGCCCTCACTCGTCCTCGAGGACGGGCGCCATCAGGATGCGGTCCCGAATTCGCGAGCGGATGCGTTCATAGATGGCGGCCCCGGTCTCGGCACTGGCCAGTGTCGGACGCCCGATCGATCCCGCACTCGCGGACGGAACCCGCAGCGAGTTCCGCTGGTATCGCCGCGCCTCTTCGCGTGAGAACGTATAGTCTTCAGCCAGCTCCATCCGCACGAAGTGCGGGGCGAGGTAAAGCAGCAGCGACGTATCGACTTCGTCTCCGTGCAGGGACCCTTCGCCACTCGACGTCAGGTCGGTCAGATCGATCGAGAGGATGTCGACCACCCGCACCCGCGCACCATTGGTCACGACCGTGGACAACGCCTCCTGATGGCCCTCATGACCGTGGGCGGTGAGGAAGAGGAATTCGAGTATGCCCCCCTCCTCCCAGGCATCGGTGAGGTCGTTCAGGGCCCGCAGAAGCGTCTTCCGTCGGAGCGTGGCATTTCCAGGAATGGGACGGTCGTGCTCGGAATTCACCCCGTACTCCATGGTTGGCGCTCGAAGGATGCCGAATTCCGCCGAGAGATCGTCCGCCAGCAGGTCGACGATGATCGTGTCGCACCCCATCGGGAGGTGCGGGCCATGCTGCTCGCATGTGCCGACGGGGATCAGCAGCCGCGGGTCACGCTGGATGATTGCGGCGACGTCGTGGGGACGAAGTTCCTTCAGGCGAAGGGGATGACGGGGCGAATCCGATGGAGCGGGAGGCATGGCGTCGTCGGGTGAGCGTCTCACCGTGATCTGGCTGGCATCGGTGGGCGCGGCGATCCTGTTCGGTGCGCTCTGGCTGCGCTCCTGGGGCGAACCATATCTCATCGCCGCCACGGTGGCCATCGTCCTTTCGGGGGCCCTCGGCTTGGCGCGCTCTCGGCGACCGGCGGTT
>JBDTUA010000102.1:0-14126 GCA_040007995.1 Gemmatimonadota bacterium
TCGCCGAACGGATCGCCGAACACGCTGTCGTTCGTGAACTCGCGCGCAATCTCGTCGAGCGCGGCCTCCATCTCGCCCCGCGACTTCCGCACCGCGTGCTGGTACAGCAATCGATTGCCGATCGTGCCGACGGCCACGCCGCCAGCAAGCAGCGGGAGCGCAGCGGGAAAGCCGAGCAGGGTGAGCAAGACGGCCTTCTTCATGAGGATCGCACCCACGAGGCTACCGACCGCCCCGCCGCCTGCACCGAATCCGGCCGCCTCCCAGAGCGAGGCGTAGTACCCCTCCGGCAGTTCGATCGAGAGCGTGACGACGCAGCGCGACGAGTTCCCCGCTTCCGCCGTCAGCTGCACGCGCAGCGTCTTGACCCACATCTGGTAGCGGGTCCAGCTCCACAGGTAGCTGTTGGACGACACGGACATGTGTCCGCTCGCTCCGTAGCCTTCCATGATCGGGAGGTCGAAGACCAGGACGCCGCCATGCAGGGCGTGCGCGCCGAGCGTCTCGCGCAGCCGCAGACCCGCGGGGATACGCTGCAGCGCGACCCCCATCGCCGCCAGCACCTCGCGCGGCGGGTGATCGAAGGTACGGGTGACGGAGATCGTCCGCGGATGCTTTCCGAGTATGACGCGCACGACCGGCGTCGAGTGGGACGCACGGGACTTCAACGCTTTCCCGTCGCCACGATCGGACTTCAGCTCCGCGAGCGCGACCGCCACAAACTGTCGGGAGATTCCCGCCTCCTCGGCGGCCGACTCGACCTGCTCCACGCGATAGGCCCCCGATGCGTCGCGCGTGCCGTCGTGGTCTCCCGCAGCTCGTTCGATGCCGGGACCCGCACGCAGCTGGCGGGTGCGCGCCTCGAGTCGTGCCGCCGCCTCCGCTTGCAGCTGAGCGGCGCGGCGCCAGACCAGGTTCGCGTCGGTCTCACTCAGGGCGAGCTGGGGGCGCGACGTCGCCTCCATCGCGGCGGCATCTTCCCTCGCGCGCTCGAGGCGTTCGGCGAGCGCCTCCCCCGTCGACGGCCGCCGCGCTGGATCACGATCGAGGCACTGATCAATGACGTCGGCGATTGGCGCGGGGACGTCGGGGGCGACAGCGCGCAGCGACGGCGCCGCGCGCGTGGCCCGATGCACGAGGATCGCCGAGGCCTGATCATGCAGGAAGGGGAGCCGGCCGCTCAGGGCGAGGAAGCCGACCGTCCCCAGCGCGTACAGGTCGCTGCGCCCGTCCAGCTCTTCCCCTGCCCCCTGCTCGGGACTCATGAAGTGGACCGACCCCATGACCAGTCCGGTCTGCGTGAGTGGCGAAGCGTCCGGTGCGAAGGCGATCCCGAAGTCGGTCACGACCAGGCGCGACGTGCCGCGTTCGATCAGGAGATTGTCGGGCTTCACGTCACGGTGGACGACGCCGCGCGCGTGCGCGTAGGCCAGCGCCCACGCCGCGTCGCGCATGAGGCGCACGACTTCAGCAGGAGGAAGCGGCCCCAACGACGCTATGCGCTCGCCGAGCGACTCGCCATCGATATAGGCCATCGCGAAGTACGCCCATCCCCCGGCGTGGTCGGCCGAATAGACGGGGACGATGTTGGGATGCGACAGCTGGGCCGCGGTGCGTGCCTCGCGCAGGAAGCGCTCGCGCACGACCGGATCGTTGGCCAGCGCCGGCGGGAGAACTTTGAGCGCGACGGCGCGATCGAGGCGCTCGTCGCGCGCGAGGAAGACGACTCCCATCCCGCCACGACCGAGTTCGCGCTCGATGCGATACGCGCCGGCCAGGGCGGCGGTGAGTCCCGGGAATTCGGTATCGATGGTCGACGCGGCCATGGGTGCAGATAAACGTACGGCCGTGCGCGCCGATTCGTGTCGCGGGTCCGGCGCTGGGCAGGGTCGGCGTTTCGACATAGATTCGCGCGACTCTCATCTCAGACGTGCCATGCCTTTTGCGCTCCGCAAGCGCCACCTCCTGCTTGCCGCCCTGCTCTACTCGCCGTCCGCCGTCGACGCGCAATCGCCGTTCGACAGCCTTCGCTTCCGCTCGATCGGACCGGCCGCCCTCGGCGGGCGCATCGACGATGTCGAGGGTGTGCCAGGCGACCCGTTCACCCTGTATGTCGCGACCGCGAGCGGGGGGCTCTGGAAGACGACGAACAAGGGGACGACGTGGTCGTCGATCTTCGAGCAGCAGTCGGTGGCGACCTTCGGCGACGTGGCGATCTTCGAGGGGGACCCGAACATCCTGTACGTCGGGACCGGCGAGCAGAACAACCGGCAGAGCAGCTCGTGGGGGAACGGCGTCTACAAGTCCACCGATGCGGGGAAGACGTGGACGCATCTCGGGCTCGAGCGCACGCGGCACATCGGACGCGTGGCGATCCATCCGAGCAATCCCGACATCGCGTGGGTGGCCGCCGCGGGGAACCTGTGGTCGGCGAGCAGCGAACGCGGGATCTATCGCACCGTGGATGGTGGACGAAGCTGGACGCGCACGCTGTATGTCGACACGCTGACCGGGGCCACCGACGTGGTGGTCAATCCGCGGGATCCCAGTATCGTCGTGGCGGCGATGTACCAGCGTCTGCGCACGCCATCCGGCTTCAACGGCGGCGGCCCCGGGAGCGGGATCTACAAGTCGACCGATGGCGGGGTGACGTGGCATCCAATCACCGCCGGCATTCCCGAGGGGGACAAGGGGCGCATCGGTCTCGCGATCGCGCGCACCGATCCCCGCATCCTCGTCGCCACCATCGAGCATAAGACGTTAGGCGGCACCTACCGGTCCGAAGACGGCGGCGACACGTGGACCCGGGTGAACGCGCTCAACCCGCGCCCGATGTACTACTCGTCGCCGGTGATCGATCCCACCAACGCGAACCGCATCTGGATGCCGGGGTCCACGGTGTACCGCAGCGAAGACGGCGGTCGCACCTTCCTCACCCTTCCCACCGGCCCGACCTACGACGTGGGGCTCAAGGGCGATCATCACGCGTTCTGGATCAACCCGAAGGATTCGCGCCACGTCTACCTGGGCGGCGACGGCGGGCTGCACGAATCGTGGGACCTCGGGATGACGTGGGTGCGCCTCAACAACCTCCCCATCGGCCAGTTCTACTCCGTCGCGGTGGACGACCGTGATCCGTACTGGGTGTACGGCGGGATGCAGGACAACCACTCCTGGATGGGGCCGAGCGCGACGCGCCACTGGCTCGGCATCGTGAACGAGGACTGGCGGCAGATCGGCTTTGGCGACGGCATGTACCAGCGCCCGGACCCGTTCAACAAGCGCTGGGTCTACACGGCGAGCCAGAACCTCAGCATGCAGCGTTTCGACATCGAGACCGGGGACCGGCTGGGGCTCAAGCCATTCCCGCCCACGGAGGGCGACTCGGCGTACCGCTTTGACTGGACCGCCCCGATCGTCGTCTCGCGCCATACGCCAGGCACGATCTATGTAGGGGGTAACCGGTTTTTCGTCACGCGCGACTACGGGGACTCCTGGACGCGCAGCGCCGACCTCACCCGGCAGGTGAACCGTGACACGATCCCGGTGATGGGGGTTCTGGGGCGCGACATCACGCTGTCCAAGTACGACGGCGAGTCGTCGTTCTCCGAATTGAGCACCATCGCCGAGTCGCCGCTCGACGCCAAGGTGCTCTGGGTGGGGACGGACGACGGGCTGGTGCAGCTCTCGCGGGACGGCGGCACCTCGTGGACGAACGTCACCGCGAAGATCCCCGGCGTCCCGACGGGGACATTCGTGAGTCGGGTCCACGCCTCGGAGCTCGGGCGCGGGGCCGCGTACGTGAGCTTCGACGGACACCGGAGCGGCGACGAGGCCCCGTACCTCTTCCGTACCACCGACTTCGGCGCGACGTGGGCGCGGATGACCGGCAACCTTCCCGCCGACATGCCGGTCCGCACGGTCTACGAATATCCAGGCAAGCCGAATGTTGTCTTCGCGGGACTGGAGTTCGCGCTGTACCTGTCGGTCGATTCGGCGCGCACGTGGTCGCGCGTGGCGTCGCTCCCGACGACGCGCTACGACGACCTCCTGGTCCATCCGCGGACGAAGGACATCGTGGTGGGGACGCATGGACGATCCATCTGGATCCTCGACGATGCGGCGCCGATCGCCGACTGGACGCCGGCGATCGCGGCCGAGCCGGCGCACCTGTTTGCCGTGCGCGACGCCACGGTCTTCCAGTACTGGGCGGACTTCTCGTACCGGGCGCAGGGAGCATTTGCCGGCGAGAATCCCCCCGACGGCGCGCTCATCTCGTACTCGCTCGGGCACCCGGCGGCGCAGGTGACGGTGACGATCACCGCACCGGGCGGGCGCATCGTGCGCGTGCTCGAGGCGCCTAACGTTCCCGGCGTCATCCAGCGCGTGAACTGGGACCTCCGGCATCGCCCCCCGCCGCCGGGGGGACGTGGTGGCGAGGATGACGACGCCCCCGAGTCGCTGCCGCGACCGACGCACGAGATCGGCGATCGCGGCCCGTTCGTCGCCCCGGGGATGTACACCGTCACCCTGACTGCCGATGGCGCGACGATGAGCCAGCCGCTGCGGGTGAAGCCCGATCCGCTGCTGCCGATCACCGTGGCGCAGCAGCGCGAGCGCGAGCGTTTCCTGCTGCAGGTGTCCGGCGCACAGCAGGGCGTCGTCGACGTGGCCGCGCGTATGACGGCGCTCCGACGCCAGCTGATCGATCGTCGAAACGCCCGCAGCGACACCGCGTCGCAAGGACCGGCCGACAGCGCCCTCGCGCGCCTCACGGCGCTCGAGCGCACGCTGCGTGGCGGGCAGGGCGGGCTGCAGGGACGCGTGTATGGGTTGGCCGGCGAGTTCAACGGTCAGGGGGTGCAGCAGGGGAGCCTGTATCCGCCGACAAAGACCCATCGTGAGCAGTTTGCGATCCTGCTCGCGATCCTCACGCGCGTGCAGGGTCAACTCGCGACGCTGGAGGCGGCGGCGGGCTCGATCCAGGACTAGTCGCGGCGCGCATTAACGCGCGTTGACGCGCACTGACGCGCGTTGACGCGCATTGGCGGGCCCGACTGACGGCATAACGAGCGCGTCTGGCTCGTTAGGGGGAGCTGGGAGTCAGCCGCCAGGTGTAGGCGGCTGTTGCAGCGCCCGCGAAGCATGCCGGGATGCATCGCGGGCCGGCATCGCGGTCCGGCATCCCGGGAGTGCGTCGCGGGGTATCTTCACGCTGTGCCGACTCGACCTTCCCGAAAACAGCGCTCGCGTGCCGCGGCGCGTCCGCGCGAGCGCGTCCCGCTCCTCTCCCGGCTCTTCGGCTCGCATCGCCGCGAGCACGCCGACGACCTGCTCACCGGGCCCATCCGCGGGACGCTGCTGGGTTCGGACCAGTTGGCGAAACGCGCGCGCCTGCTGGCGCGCAGCCAGCGCTCGGTGGTGCGGCGCATCCACCGCTCGGCGCGCCTGCTGTCGCGCTTGCAGGGGACCGAGCGCGTCCTGACCGCGGCGCACGCCCGCCTTCTTTCTGTCTTTGGGGAGAACGTCGACGTCGGCCCGGCCGGCGAGTGGTTGCTCGACAACTTCCACGTCGTGCAGGAACACATCGCGGAGGTGAACGAGAGCCTCCCGAAGGGCTTCTACCGGGAGCTGCCGGAACTCTCGCGCGGGGCGCTCGTCGGCTACCCGCGCGTCTACGAGCTGGCGATCAGCCTTATCTCGCACAGCGAAGGGCGCATCGACCTGGAGAACGTCGACCTCTTCGTCTCCGCCTACCAGGAGGTCTCCCAGCTCTCCATCGGCGAGCTGTGGGCGATCCCGGCCATGCTGCGCCTGGGGCTCATCGAGAGCGTGCGCCGGATGGCGTTGCGCACGATGCAGCGGATTGACGAGGTGGAGGAGGCGGACGAGTGGGCGCACCGCATTCAACACGCGAATGAGGAAGGACAGGCAGAGCTTGGCGAGATGCTGCGCACGTTCGTCGGGAGCAGCCGCACGCTCACGCCAACCTTCGTGTCGCGCTTCCTGACGAAGCTTCGTCTGGCGCGTGGCTCGTTCCCGCCGCTCGTCTGGCTCGAATCATGGATGGATGACGAGGGGCTGAGCGCAGAGGAAGCATCGGCCCGTTCGACCCAGCGCTCGGCGATGACGCAGATCGTGATGGCGAACAGCATCACGAGCCTGCGGGCGATTGCGCGCCGTGATTGGCGGACGTTCGTCGAGCGGCAGAGCGTGATGGAGCAGGTGCTGCGACAGGATCCTGCCGGCTTTTACGCGGAACAGACGTTCGCGACGCGTGATCATTACCGGCACGTGGTCGAGTCGATCGCCAAGCGTCGACGTCTCAGCGAGTTCGACGTCGCGAATGTGGTGCTGGACATGGCGCGCGATGCCAGCAAGGCGCACGGCGTGGAGGCACGCGACGCACACGTGGGCTACTTCCTCGTCGATCGCGGGTTGAGCGAACTCGAGGAGGCGACCGATTATCTCCCCACGATCGGCGACCGGCTGGTGCGCATCATGCGCCACCACCCGAACGTGGTCTTTCTGGGCGGAATGGTCGCCGGAACCGCGGCGGCGCTCGCGGCGCTGGTCTGGCTCGCCGGTCCTGCCGCGTGGATCTCGCTCCCGCTCGTTCTCCTGATCGCGCTGATCCCGGCCAACGACCTCGCCGTACACGCGCTGAACGACGTGCTCACGGCGCTCCTTCCCCCCTCGATCCTCCCAAAGCTCGACCTGCAGAAGCACGGGATCCCGGCGCACGCGCGGACAGTGGTCGTCGTACCGACGCTCTTTGGCTCGGTCGCCGCGGTAGAAGAGGGGTTGGAGCACCTGGAGGTGCAGTTCCTCGCGAACCGGCGCGAACACCTGCACTTCGCCGTGCTGAGCGACTTCACCGACGCCGCCGAGGAATCGCTCGAGGGCGATGCGGCGATTGTCGAGGCGGCGGAGGAAGGGGTGCGCGAACTCAACCGACGCTATGCCGCGACGACCGAGGACGCCTTTTATCTCTTCCATCGAAAGCGATTATGGAACCCGGTGCAGGGTGTCTGGATGGGGTGGGAGCGGAAACGCGGGAAGCTCGCGGAGTTCAATCGATTCCTGCAGAGCCGCGATCCGTCGGCATTCTCGAACGTCGTGGGCGACACGACGGTTTTGGGAGACGTGCGCTACGTCATCACGCTCGATTCCGATACTGCGCTTCCGCCGAACGCGGCGACCGCCCTGATCGGGACGATCGCACATCCGCTGAACAAGATCGCCTACGATGCGGCGGGACGTGACATCGTTGCCGGCTTCGGCATCATCCAGCCGCGGGTGGGTGTCTCGCTCCCCAGCGCCTACCGTTCGATGTTCGCCGCGATCCACTCCGGGCATCCCGGGGTGGATCCGTACACGACGGCGGTGTCGGACGTGTACCAGGACCTGTACGGCGAAGGGAGCTTTACCGGGAAGGGGATTTACGACGTCGACGCGTTCGAGCGCGCGACGCGCGGCCGGTTCCCGGAGAACACGCTGCTGTCGCACGACCTGATCGAGGGGAACTATGCGCGCGTCGGCCTTGCGACCGACATCACGCTGTACGACGAGTACCCGAGCCGCTACCTGACGTATACGCGGCGCAAGCATCGCTGGATCCGCGGGGACTGGCAGCTGCTGCGCTGGCTGACCGGACACGTCCCGGGACCGGAAGGGATCGAACCGAACCGTCTCTCGCCGCTCTCCCGCTGGAAATTGTTCGACAACCTGCGGCGCAGCACGGTGGAGATCGCGCAGCTCGTCCTTCTCGTCGCCGGCTGGACCGTCTTCCCCGGCTCGCCGCTGCGCTGGACGCTGCTGGGGTTAGGCGGAATCGCCGCGCCATGGATCGGGTCGCTCCTGCTGGCGCTCGTGCGGCCGCCGCTCGACAAGTCGTGGCGTGCCTACTATGCCGCTGTAGGGCAGGATGCAGTCACCAGTGCGCAGCAGCTGGCGCAGGCGGTGGCCTTCCTGCCGCACCAGGCCTACGTGTCCGCCGATGCGATCGTGCGGACGCTCTATCGACTCTTCGTCTCGCACCGCAACCTGCTGGAGTGGCAGACCGCGTCGCAGACGGAGCGGAGTGCGTCGGGCTCGGGACGCGAGGTGTGGCGCACGATGTGGCCGGCGGTCGCCCTTCCGCTCCTGCTGCTCGTGGTGACGGGCGTTGGCGCGGCCTGGCAGGCGGGGCTGCTCAGTGACGGCTTCACATTGTCGACGCTGCCGCCCGAGGCGCGACTGCGGCTCTGGCAGCTGCTGTTCGCCGTCGTGCCGCTCGTGCTGCTCTGGCTCGGCTCACCCGCGATTGCGCTGGCGCTGAGCGCGCCGGCGAGCTACGACGAACGGCGCCTCGCGGCGGGAGACCGCAACGCCGCGATGCGGTATGCGCTGCTGCACTGGCGCTTCTTCGATCTTTACACGGGTGCCGCCACGAACTGGCTGGCGCCCGACAATGTCCAGGACAGTCCCTCGCTCGAGGTGGCGATGCGGACGTCGCCGACCAACGTGGGACTGCAGCTACTCTCCATCGTGAGCGCCTACGAGCTCGGGCTGCTGACGCTCGACGGGATGACGCAGCGGCTCGAGCTGGCGCTGCGCGCGATGGAGCGGATGGAACGGCACCGCGGCCACTTCTTCAACTGGTACAACCTGCACGACTTGCGCGTCCTGGAGCCTCCCTACATCTCGACGGTGGACAGCGGGAACCTGGCGGGGCACCTGATCGCGCTCCGGCAAGCCTGCCTCGGGAAGCTCGACGAGCCCGTGCTCGACGCGCGCCTGTGGCGCGCGCTCACCGCTTCGCTGGCCCTCGCGCAGGAACGCTTGCAGCTGCCCGCCGTCCTCCCGCCGGCGGTACGATCGGGGGCCGCGGCGGAGCTGCACCTGGCGCAGGAGGCGGTCGGGCGGCTGGCGAACTACTCGACCCGTGCCGGAGCGCTCACTCCGGCGCGCGACGCGCACACGGTCGAGGTACTGGTCGAGGGCGTGGGGCGCAACCTCCGTCGGGCGCGCCTGCTCATCGCCGAGCCCCCGAGCGTTCCCGAAGGGCGGAGCGCGACGCTCGAATGGATCGACTGGAGCCTCGTACTCCTCGACGCCGACGCCGCGCTGGTCGGACAACTGAGGACTGCCGACGCGCCGCCTGTGGATCGCAGCACCTTCGCCAGCACGACGCTGCGCGCCCTGTCCACCGACTCCCCAGTGGCGGCGCAGCTGGTGGGACGTCTCCAGGCGATCGCCGAGCGTGCCTACGACTATGCGATGGAGATGGACTTCCGTTTCCTTTTCGACGAGACGCGCGAGCTCTTCTCGATCGGCTACCAGACGACGACGCACGCCTGCGACCCCTCGTACTACGACCTGCTCGCGTCCGAGGCACGGCTGGCGAGTTTCGTCGCGATCGCCAAGGGGGATGTCCCGATCGACCACTGGTTCCGCCTCGGGCGCACGCTGACGCGCGCATCCGGCGAGATGTCGCTCGTCTCGTGGAGCGGGAGCATGTTCGAGTACCTGATGCCGTTGCTGGTGATGCGTTCGCTCCCGCACACGCTCCTGGAGCAGACGTACCGCACCTCCGTGCGGCGGCAGATCTCCTTCGCCGAGGAGCGCGACGCGCCATGGGGAGTGAGCGAGAGCGCGTACAACGTGCGCGACCGCCACATGACCTACCAGTATCGTGCCTTCGGGATCCCCGACCTCGCCCTCAAGCGCGGGCTCGGGCGTGACCTCGTCATCGCTCCGTACGCGACGCTCCTGGCGGCGATGGTCGACCTGCGTGACGCGCTCCCGAACCTGGCGCGGCTCGAGCGGGCCGGTGCGCTGGGCCGATTCGGCTTCCGCGACGCGCTGGACTTCACGCGCCCCGATCCCGGCCGCCGCTTCGCGGTGGTGCAGAACTACATGGCGCACCACATCGGGATGTCGATGGTCTCGCTCGCCAACGTGTTGCTGTCGCGAGTCTGGCAGCGCCGCTTTCATGCCGATCCGCTGGTGCAGTCGGCCGAGCTGCTGCTGCATGAGCGCGTCCCGCGACGCCTCCTCCTGCAGGAGGCGCAGGTGGTGAATCCCGAGGAGGCGCTGCCGCGCCCCGAACTCGAGCGGGCGGCGGTGCGCGCGATCGACACGCCGCATACTGCGCAACCGCACGTCGCCCTGCTCGGGTCGACCCCATACACGGTCATGGTGAGCCAGAGCGGCGGCGGTTACAGCCAGTTTGAGGACATCGCCGTCACGCGCTGGCGCTCGGATGCCACGCGCGACGACTCGGGGCAGTTCTGCTACGTTCGCGACGTGGCGTCGGGGCGGCAGTGGTCCACCACGTATCAGCCGACGTGCGCCGACGCCGACTGGTACCACGTCCTCATGGCGAGCGATCGCGTCACCTTCCATCGGGCCGATGGCCCCATCGAGACACGCACCGAGATCGCCATCGTGGCCGCTGACTCGGCCGAGGTGCGGCGTGTCACGGTGACCAACAACGGCAACTCGGTGCGCGAGATCGAGCTGACCAGCTACGGCGAGATCGTGCTCGGCCCCGCCGACGCCGATCTCGCCCACCCGGCCTTCGCCAACCTGTTCGTCGAGACCGAATGGCACGAGTGGTGTACCGCGCTCACCGCCAGCCGCCGGCCGCGTGCGTCGAGCGAGCAGCCGGTGTATTGCGTGCATGTCGTCGATGCGGTCAGGGAAATGGTCGGCGACGTGAGCTACGAAAGCGACCGCGCGCGCTTCGTGGGACGCGGACATTCGACGCGCGATCCGCACGCGATGACGGTGGACGGCCCGCTGAGCGGGACCACCGGGGCGGTGCTCGACCCGATCTTCTCCCTGCGCGTGCGGATTGTGCTGGCTCCCGGCCAGTCGGTGCCGGTCACGTTCACGACGCTCGTCGCGCCGACGCGTGAGCGGGCCTTCGAGCTGGCGGGGCGGTATCACGATGCGCATTCCGGGCAACGCGCGCTCGACCTGACCTGGACGTCGACGCAGATCGAACTACGCGAGCTGAACATCACGCCGGCGGACGCGGCGGTCTTCCAGGACATCGCCGGACACCTCCTCTTCGTCGATCCCCGCCTGCGCGGGCTGATCGAGGCACAACGGGCCAGCACGGAATCGCAGCCGCGCCTCTGGGCGTGCGGTATCTCGGGCGACCTGCCGATCCTGCTCGCCCGCATCGAGTCCGCGGAAGGGTTGCCGACGCTGCGCCAACTGTTCGGTGCGCATCGCTACCTGCGGCGCCGCGGGCTCAAGGTCGACCTGGTGATCGTGAATGAGTACCCCAACACGTACCTGCAGGAGCTGAACGACCGGATCACCGAGGTGATGTTCACGGCCAGCGACTCCTCCGTCATCGACCGCCCAGGAGGAGTCTTCCTGCGGCGACGCGACCTGATGTCGGCCGCCGACGTGCTGATGCTCGAGGCGACGGCGCACGTCGTGATCCGGTGCGATGGACGGACGCTGAGCGCAATTCTGGCGTCGGAGCGCGGCCACGACGAGATCGACGACCAGGAGGATACGCTGGAGTTGCAGCCGCTGCGCGCCTCAGGGCGCAGCACGCCCCCGTCACTCTCCGTGGTTCAGCGTGTGCGGGCGCACGCGGGACGCCGAACCAGCGACGAGGATCATGCGGAGCTCGCCGTCCAGCCGCCGTCGCCAACGCCCGCCCTCAAGCGACGGCCGCAACTCACGAACGGGAGCGCCGCGGAGCCTCGCCTGTTCGACAACGGATTCGGAGGACTCAACGCGGACGGCGACTACGAGATGTCGATCATCGGCGACCGCCTTCCGCCGGCGCCGTGGGTCAACGTCATCGCCAACGAGGAAGGGGGCTGCATCGTCTCGGAGACGGGAGCGGGAACGACGTGGGCGGGGAACAGCTACTTCTACCGGCTGACCCCGTGGCACAACGACCCGGTGTCCGACCCGTCGAGCGATGTGCTCTATCTCCGCGACGAGGCCACGCTCGAGGTGTGGAGCGCGACGCCTGCACCGGTCTTCCGCGGCGATGCCTTCACCGTCACCCATGGTGCGGGCACTTCGTCGTTTGTCACTGAACATGCGGGGATCGCCAGCCGGCTCACGGTGGGGATCGCCCCGCACTCGGCGGTGAAGCTGTCGCTGCTCTCGGTGACGAATCGTGGCACGCAGCCGCGCCGGTTGTCGGTCACGGCGTTCGTCGAGTGGACGCTCGGCGTGTTGCGCGAGCGAGGCCAGCACCACGTGCGCACCACGTTCGACCGGAGCGCGTCGGCGATCCTCGCCCGCAACCACTTCGATCCACAATTCACCGACTGGGTCGCTTTCCTTTCGATCAGCGAGCCGGTGACGGGCTATACCGGTGACCGTCGCGCCTTCATCGGCCGCAACGGCTCGTTGCGTGCGCCGGCCGGCTTGCAGAAGGAGCCGCTGGGAAAGTCGACCGGTGTCGGTTTCGACCCGTGCGGGGCGCTGCAGTGTGTGCTGGAGCTCGCCCCCGGCGAGACACGCGAGCTGGTGGTGCAGCTGGGCGCGGCCGCGTCCGAGAGCGAGGCGCGCGTGCTGGCGGCGCGTCATCATACGGTCGCCGACGCCACCGCGGCGATCCACGCGACGACGGACGCATGGATGACGCGGCTCTCGGTGATCACGGTCGAGACCCCGGAGCCGTCGTTCGATGCGATGGTCAATCGCTGGACGCTGTACCAGGCGCTCGGCTGCCGGATGTGGGCGCGGTCGGCGCTGTACCAGAGCAGCGGTGCGTACGGATTCCGCGACCAGCTGCAAGATGTGATGGCCTTCGTCTATGCCGAGCCAGCCATCGCACGGGCGCACATCCTGCGCGCGAGTGCCCGGCAGTTCGTGGAGGGCGATGTGCAGCACTGGTGGCATCCGCAGAGCGGGCGCGGCGTGCGGACCCGCTTCTCGGACGACCTGGCCTGGCTGCCGTACGTCGTCGACCACTACCTGCAGGTGACGGGCGACCTGACGTTGCTCGACGAGTACGTGCCATTCCTGACGATGCGCGCACTTGGTCCGGACGAGCACGAGGTGTACGACCTGCCGAACGTGACCGAGGAGCTTGGGAGTGTCTACGAGCACTGCCTGCGGGCGCTGCGCCGGGCGTGCACGACCGGTGTGCACGGGTTGCCGCTGATCGGGACCGGCGACTGGAACGACGGGATGAATCGCGTGGGAGTGCTCGGACGGGGCGAGAGCGTCTGGCTCGCGTGGTTCCTCATCCGCACGCTCCGCGACTTCGCCGAGTGGGCGGCGGCGCGTGGCGACGACGACGTGGCGACCGACTTCCGGGCGCGCGCCACGGCCTATGTGTCAGCCGTCGAGACGCATGGGTGGGACGGCGCGTGGTACCGACGCGCCTACTTCGACGACGGGACGCCGCTGGGTTCGTCGACCAGCGATGAGTGCCGCATCGACTCGATTGCGCAGAGCTGGAGCGTGATCTCCGGTGCCGGCGCCGCGGACCGCCAGGCGCAAGCGATGGCCTCCTTCGAGGAGCACCTCGTGCGGGAGGACGCGCGCCTCCTGATGCTGCTGACTCCCCCGTTCGACAAGACGCCTAACGATCCCGGCTACATCAAGGGGTACCTGCCGGGCGTGCGGGAGAACGGCGCGCAGTACACGCATGCGGCGCTCTGGGCGGTGCGGGCGACGGCGCGGCGCGGCGATGGTGCGCGTGCCTTCGCCCTCTACCAGATGCTCAACCCGCTCACGCATGCGGCGACCCCCGAGGCGGTCGCCCGCTACAAGGTCGAGCCGTACGTCGTGGCGGCGGACGTGTACACTGCCACCGCACAGCTGGGGCGCGGCGGCTGGACGTGGTACACCGGCTCAGCGAGCTGGATGTACCGGGTGGCGGTGGAGTCGCTGCTTGGCTTCACGAAGCGCGGCGACCGCCTCACGATCGATCCGTGCATTCCGCCGACGTGGCCCGCGTTCACTATCGCGTACCACCACGGCAACACGCCATACGTGATTCGCGTGCGCAATCCAGACGGGGTGGAATGCGGTGTGGCTTCCGTACAGGTCGACGGCAGCCCGACCGCCGATTTCGCCATTTCGCTGGTGGATGACGGGGTCGAGCACGCGGTGGAGATCGTGATGGGGGCGGTGCAAGTGGCGGAGAT
>JBDTUA010000103.1:0-14093 GCA_040007995.1 Gemmatimonadota bacterium
CCGGCCCTATCGCAGTCTCCGCTGCGAGTCCTGACAAGGGGCCCACAAAGAATCTGGAGTCGTGGCGTGTACCCATCCGGGTGAGCGAGTCCACGGAGGTGGACCACGCTGCAGGTTGCCATGGGTCGACGGTTGTCGACGTAGTAGGCCTGCACAGTCCTGCATAGGCCTGCATAGGCCTGCATAGGCCTGCAGGTGGATCCAGCTCGATGCGCCCCCTCTCGGGATTTCCGAATCGAGGCGGCTCCCCAGGGCATCACGCAGCGCTGCGGCAACGTCCCACCAGCGCTGACGCGTGCACGAATCGACCGTGAAGTGTCCGGTCGCCTGTCGGCGCGGGTCGTTTCCGTGTCCGCGCCTTTGGCGCAGCGTCCCGTCCCCGCGCTGTCGACCTCCACTTCGACGTCATAGTCATCGGACGGCGATACCGAGCCGTTGCTGCTGGCGACGACCACGGCGAAGTCGTCGGGGAGTAGCGGCCCCGGGCGCGGCAGAGGGCGCGCTTGCGCAATTCCTCTGAAGGAAGCAAGCCTGGCGCCGGGAGCTCTGTCGCTCTGACCGGTCCGGCTGCATACGTAAGGCGGCGCGCCGTTTCCCGGATTGCCGCGCGTCACTTCCGCTCCCTGCTCAGGAGAGATCCCGTGACCGAGAACCGCTATTCGCGTCGAGACTTCGTGGAAATGGGTGCCGTGGCCGTCGGTGCGTCGCTCGTCGGTACGACGGGCCCGATCCCGGCACCTCGGCGGCGCGACAGCACGCGCGGTCCTGCCAGCGATCGCCTGCGCTTCGGCATGATCGGGGTCGGCATGCAGGGCTCGGGGCTGCTCGCGGAGTCGATCGGGCTCCCCGACGTGGAGTGTGTGGCCGCCTGCGACCTGTACGACGGACGCCATACGCTCGCGCGCGAGATCGTGCGCCCCGACCTCCCGGTGACGCGTCGCTACCGCGAGCTGCTCGACGACCAGAACATCGACTGCATCGTCGCGGCCGTTCCCGACCACTGGCACCGGCAGATCGTGATTGACGCGGTCGGGGCAGGGAAGGACATCTATTGCGAGAAGCCGATGTCCCACACTGCGGCTGACGGCGAGGCGATGGTCGAAGCGGCCGCTCGCAGCAATCGCATCGTCCAGATCGGGTCGCAGCGCGTCAGCTCGCAACTCTGCGCCAAGGCACGCGAGTTGATCGCGCAGGGGACGTTAGGCGACCTGATGATGGTTGAGGGCTCGCTCGGCCGCAACGATCCGAACGGGGCGTGGCAGTATCCGCCTCCGCCGGATCTCTCGCCGCAGAACCTCGACTGGGAGACGTGGCAGGGCGACGTGCCGAAGCGCGCCTTCGATCCGAAGGTCTTTGCGCGCTGGCGCTGCTGGAAGGAATACGGGACGGGAGTCGCCGGCGACCTCCTGGTGCACCTCGTAAGCGGAATGATAGTGATGGTCGGATTGAACCAGCCCCCGGACCGTGCGATGGCGGTCGGCGCCATTCGTCGCTGGAAGGACGGGCGCAACATGCCCGACGTGCACACGGTCCTGTACGACTACGACGGACTCCCTGTCTCGATGCGACTCAACCTCGGCACCGCCTCGCCGGAGCTGTATCGCATCCACGGCTCCAAGGGGCTGCTCGAAGTGACCGCGACGAGCGTCACTTTTACTCCGCAGCGGGGCATCGACACATCCCCCAGCTACTACACGGCGAGCTATCCGCGCGCGCTCCGGGAGGCGTACCTGAAGGAGTGGCACGCGGCCAACGATCCGAAGATCGGCCAGGGACACATCGCCGAGTCGGTGACGTTTCGTGGTCCGAACTTCGATGATGAACAGCCGCACCTCTGGAACTATTTCGACGCGGTGCGGTCGCGGAAGCCGGTCGTTGAGGATGCAGTGTTCGGACATCACGCCGCACTCGCCTGCCACATGGCGAACGAGTCGTACTTCCGCAAGAGCGGTGTGTCATGGGACAAGGCGACGAAGCGGATCATCGGCTGACGGCGATGGTCCGCGACGCGATTCGTGCGTGATACCGTCACCAGGTTCCAGCGTTGTCGCACGTCGCGACGCGCCACACGGCTCCCCGCTGGAAGCCCTTGGCGTCGACCACATACCCCGCAACGTCGCCACAGCGATTCACGGCGAAGGCGCGGGATGTCGTGTTGGCCGTGGGGGTCGGGAGCCACTGCACCGCGCCGTTGCGCAAGCGCGTGACGGCACGTGGATCGTTGGGTGTCGTGGCGTACGCCCATCCGACGACGCGTCCGCGCTCGCTGATGTCGCTCGCGCTGCCGGGACTCCACCCCGCGTCCGTCACCGTGCCACGACGCCAGACGAGCGCCGTCGGAACACCATTGCGCGATGCGCTGAGCGCGGCGGTTCCGTCGCGGGCTATCCCTCCGATGGGGCGGACATACAGACCGAAGGGAACGCCCAAATCCTCCCCGCAGATTTCGTGAAGCACCGTTACCTGTCCGCCCACTTTCCAACGCCCTAACTGCCCACGGACGCACCCAAGAATATCGCCGTCGTCGGAGATTCCGAAGGCAGTGCTTCCGTAGTCCCTCGGGTCGATGTCCAGAACAGATCCGGCCGGCATCCACAGCGCGGCGCGTCGTGGCGTATTGCCATCGTCGATGTAGCCGACGAGTTCACTGCGATTGTTCATCGCTACGGCCCCACCCAGACGGCCGCCGTACCCAGCGAAGGCGAATCCGGTCGTGGAGTTCCACATCCAGCCCTGATTGTCGCCATAGTATGAGCTGGCTACGATCACGTCTCCCAAGTCGTTCACATCGAGAGCCATCGTCCACAGCTCCGCACAAGAGGGCCCGGGCGGGGGAAAGCCAATGTCGCGACGTGCGGCCAACTCGGCGTGAAGGTTCCGCGCCGAGGCGTTGCTCCATACGATGGCAGCGGCGACGTCGTGGCAGCCGTACTTCCCGCCGTTCACGTCGCCGACCCCGACGACCAAACCCGCGCCGTTGAGCGCGATAGCGGACGCGTATCGCCCCTCCTGGAGCGACGGCAGCACCTGAAGCGAATACCCTGTCGCGAGCTCGAACTGCGCCACTCCCACCTGCGCCGCACGGACCGGCTCCGTGAGCATCGCACGGTCCCGCGTCGCGTCGTCGCACCCCGCAACAAATACCACCGCGAGCACCAGCATCACGCGTCTTGTCATCGTCCTCCCCTCCCTTGCTCGAGTAAGGCGTCGCCAACCATGCCATTGGTCCAGGATGGTGGAACGGTCTGACACTGATCGCCAGTCAGCTGATAGCGACCGTCCACGTGTGCCGTCGTCGCGCATCCGGCGTGTGAGAATGGACGGGGCGGGGGCGGCGGGATCGTGGCGCGTCGGCATTGAGAGGTTCGTGACTGAAGTAGGCCTCCAATGGACGGCGCGTAGGCGCGAGTGGTGTGTCGCAACCTCCTCATCGTTCCGGCCGTGTCGCCGAGCGGCGTTCGTCTACGAGTCGTCCCTGAGCGGGGGCGACGCAGGAGTGGAGCCGCCTGCTTCGTCAGCGCAGCATCTGCTTCACGTCGTCGCGAAGGACACCCGTCAGCTGCCATTCCACGAGCGTGGCGGGGAGCAGTCCCGCCGCATCGAACGCCTCCATGTGTTTCCGGAAGGAGAAGGCGTCGCCGAGCTGCTGCTTGCGCGTCATTAGCAGCCGGTCGCCGATGAGCTTCCCTATGACGTAGCTCGTGCCGTACCCGGGCTGTTGCAGGTAAAGATGCTGCTCGAACCGGACCAGGTTGCCCTTGAGGCTCAGCCAGCCACGCGGCACGTTCACCGTCGTGAACGTCGCCGCTTGTTCGATCGTCGCCAGGTTCGCGTGCATACGGAGGTCGCCTAACGCACGCGCCGCGCGCTGGGCCAGCAGGATGTAGATCAACTCGCGCGACCGAGGGCGCGCGTCGAACATTCCCGCCTGCAGCATCTGCTCCTCCCATCCCGTCGCGTGGCCTTCGGTGCGGGTGATGAAAATATTATAGAGCAGTGGACGACGTCGCACGGGGTCGGCGTTCGGCTCGTGTTCCATGTAGCCGAGGTCGATCCAGTGGTAGCCATGCGTGCGCATGACAACCGGATCACGATAGTCGACCTCGGTGAAGAACTCCCGCGGGCCCGCGGAGAACCGCCCCAGCCGCGCCCGAAGCGCCCCGTCCATCCACGGCTTCACCGTCATCAGGTCATGGTCTCGGAGGTAGCCCAGGTACTCGGGGACTGCGGCGCCGAAGCGTTGCTCGAACTCGGCGGCCGATGCGATCGGCACCTGAGGCGGAAGCTTCGCATTGCGCAGCTCCTCCAGGGCGAGAAAGGCATGCGAGCGGGCGAGTTCGCGCTGCATGATCAACACCTCGTCCGACCAGGTGTACGGGACGAGCATGACGTTCTTCAGGTACCAGTTGTAGTTCACGATTCCGACGCCTGAGGCGCCGGTCTTCGTCGAGGCGCGTGAGTCCAGCCATGTGGCGAAGGAATCGGTCGCTGCGCGAGCACGGTCCACGCTGCTCTTGAGCGACGCCGGCTCGCTCGTCAACTGCTTGCCGAAGTTGGTCAGTTCGGCGGACTGGTCGCGAATCGGGGCGATGCCATAGTTCCACATGTCCTTCTGGTTGCCGATGAGGTTCGTACGTGCCTGCGCGAGCAGCGCCGGAATCGCATCCAGTCCCCGCTCGACGACGGCCGCGTCGGCGGAGGAAAGCGGGTGGCCATACTTCCAGAGCTCGACCGCGCCCTCGGCGAACGGTCCCTCACGCGCGGGCTGGTCGCTCTGTTCGGAGAAGACCGTGACGTAAAAGGCCGGATTGTTCGCCCATGGCCTCAACACGCGGTGATCGAAGTCGAGTCCGTTCAGCTCGGCGCGAATCACGTGGTAGTCGACCTGCTGCGGGATCGGCCATCCCGTGGTGTCGAAGGAGGCCAGTCGACGCTTCAGGGCGATCGAGGCGCGCGCCTGTGCGGTCATGGCCGCCGCGGAATAGTCGGGGACACCGTCGACCAGCTTGGGCTTCTGAAAGTCGCGCCACTCGGCGAAAACGCGCGCGAGATCATCCGCGGTGCGCGGTCGGGCCGTCGTCGCTGACTGTTGTGCTTGCATCCGCGAGGTCGGAGCGACGCCGAGGAGAAGGAGGGAAGCGCCGGCGGCGAGGAGGCGGAGCATGTAGGACCTCGGGTGCGTGCAGGGAATTGGGGAGCGGTGCGATCGGGTGATCGGCGTCCAAACGTCGCCGTCGAGGACACGTGGCGTCAACCGGTCGGTGGCGCGCGCACGTCGCGCGTGGTGCCCTCCGACTCGTCGCAGTCGCGTCGAACGTACATCTTTGCGTCCGTCGCCCCGTCGGCGCAGCACTGTATCTGAAATGATCAGGTGGGGTCCACGTCGTCGGAGTCGCACTCGGCACCGGGCCACGCGGCGTAGAGCGGTGCGTTCGGCGACGTCTGCGATCACCCCGGCATCGCCTTGTCCACGACGTGTGCGGAATGCGGCGCCTGCTACGCCGTCACGGGCGATTGGGGCGCGTCGCGCTTCCATGCCCTTCTCGCGTTCGACCTCTCACGCGTTGAACCGTGGGGGAGCCGACATGGGCAGGCGATCGCCGCATATATGCAGGAGCGCCCACGACGGCATGCGCGCTCGCTGCGACGCGCGTGGAAGCGCTGTTCCGTCTCTACGTCGCACCTACGTGCACGGCCCCTGCCATCGCTGGTATCTCACGCGCTGCGCCACACAGCGGGAGAAGTACCGTCGACTTGGCAGATCCCTCTGGTCGCAGCGAGACGAGCTCATCGTCCGGCCGTGACCATCGCTGACCTCGCCGGCTTCGCTGCTGACACGTATCTCGCGCGACTGGATGACTGGTGCTGCTCCAGTCTTGTGAGCTGGGACGTGGAGCAGGCGGTGCTCGACGCGACGGCTGCGCGACGCGTCCGCAGGCGCTCCCTGAGCGCTGACGCGACAGCAACATTGGCAACACCGGAGAAGTCGGCGCGGAAGCCGAATCCTACGCGTCGGGTCTACCCAATGCGTGCTGTAGGGTTGCCCGTCGGGTTCGGTGTCCTGTAGAAGCGTGCATCGCGTCGACACCTCCCCTCCCCGGGACGCGAGTTCCCGCTTCATCGACCTATTCCGCGCCAATCGCGTCGCAGATCGTTCGCGCGCGGCAACGCGCGTCCCTGGGAGGGAGAATCGTCCTATGTCGCACGCCCCCCGCATCCATCGTCTTCGTCGGGCCGTCACCTTCGCCAGCGCCGCCGCCATAGGCGCCTGTTCATCGGTGAGCACGGATGCCCCGGCGTCGCCCATCGTCCTGACGCAGCGCACCCCGTGCACGGGTGGCACGTCGGTGGTCATTGGCGCGTCGCAGGGCGTCCGGGTCGACTGCTCGAACGGCGGGACCACGGTCAGCGTCCCCGGGAATGGGGCGTCGTACCTGATCGTCCCCGAATTCGTCACCGAGAACCCGGCGCTCGACCAGCTCGTGTCGTATCGCATGTTCGCCGACAATCCGGCCGCCGGGTCGATCAGTGCCCGACGGGCGAGCCCCTCCTCGGCAGCTGCAACGCTTTCCTCGCTGGGCGGCCACCGCGTCGGAAGCGAGATCGTCCCGCCGAGCCTTGCCCAGATGCAGGCCGATCAAATCCTTCGCCGGAAAGGTCGGGCCAACTATCGAGCGGCGCAGCGAGCGACGGTATTCAATCGGTCGCCTTCGTTCGACCTTCTGGCCGACGTAGCGACCCCCGCCGTCGGTTCGCATCGCAGTTTCCGCGTCCTCTCGAGCTTCAGTCAAAATACCTACGCGACGGTCGGGGCTCGGCTCTCCTTCGCTGGCGCCAACGTCCTCCTGTACGTCGACACGCTCGCGCCGCCTAACGGCTTCACCGCGGAGCAGCTGGTGGCCTTCGGAAACAACTTCGACCAGACGCTCTATCCCATCGCAACCTCGGCATTCGGCGCACCGTCGGACCTGGACCAGAACGGTCGCGTCATCATGCTGATGTCGCCCAAGGTGAACGCCGACTCGCCGTCGGCGACCTGCAACACCATCGGTTACGTTGCCGGCTTCTTCGACACGGTGGATTTCGACGGTCCATCCGACCCGAACTCCAACCAGGGAGAGATCTTCTACTCCATCGTTCCTGACCCGGCTGCCACCGTCAGTTGTGCACACTCGGTATCCGACCTCGGGACGAGCATTCCTGCCACGTTCCTGCACGAGCTGCAGCACCTGATCAACTTCTCCCAGCACGTTGTCGTAAACGGCTTGCAGCCGGGCGCCTCGTGGCTGGACGAGGGGATGAGCATCGCCGCGGAAGAGTTGGGATCGCTGCATTATGAGCAGCAGTGCCCGCCGCCGGCCTGTCGCACGAATGCGGCCCAGCTCTTTCCCGACTCGTCGCAGGGATTCGCCAACGGCTTTCTCTACGACTCGTACCAGTATGCGCTGCTTCCCGACACCGCGAGCATCACCTACGGCGACGACTCACAGAACGGATTCTCATGGCGTGGTGGCGTCTGGTTGCTCGCCCGGTGGCTCGGTGACCAGCACGGCAACGCGATCTTCCAGAAGCTCGAGCGCGGACCATCGGACGGGATCGCCGATATCGAGCAGGCGACTGGCGAGAGCTTTCCGTCCCTGTTTACGCGCTTTGGATTCGCACTCTATGTGGATAGCATCCCCGGCTCCCCGCGCTCGGCTGCGCCGGCTAACATGCGCTTCGTTTCGCGCAACATTCGGCAGCTCTGGGCGCGCCTATTCGTGACGTCGAGCGGCGCCTCGGACGTGCCGCGAGAGTCGCCGCTCCTGACGTATCCGGTGTCGCGCGATTCGTCGCTGTCGGTCATGCTGCCGGGAACCACCACGTACTTCCGGTTGAACACGCCGCCGACCGCCGCGCGGGTGACGGTGGAGTTCTCGGGTCCGGTTGGTGCGGCGTTCAGCCCGACGCTCGGCGCTCAGATGGGGATCTTCAAGTTGCCGTAGGGAAGAGTCGTGCTGTCCAGCTCACCCCAAGTGGACCGCGAGCAGAATATTGGTCGCATTCGCCGCGCGAGGCATCCCGAACGACGTCGGTGCTCGTCGCGTCCGCAGCGCTGCTACGCACGCTTCGCTCGTCTCGTCGGCCGGGCGCCTCACGCGCCACGGTGCGTGCCGTCTTTCGTCTGCGACCCCCTGGATTTTCCGCGCAGGTGGAAGGAGACTGGCGCGAACCGGGGATGCGTAGAGCGATTTCATGGCGAGCGCGGACGAACGATTGGCTGCGACGAGTGCCGAGCTTTGGTCGCGGATGCAGGCGATCGCGGTCGCGGACGTGTCGCGCGTTGGCGCGCGGCTCGGCGCATCGCCGGGCCTTCCTCTCGGCGCCTTGCGTACAGTGGCGTCCTGAGCGTCCGCCGCTCCCTACTTCCTCACTGCGATCAGGCACCAGGTGTACGCCGGAGACAAGGCGCGGCACGTTGACGCGGCGTCACATCATCCGGAGATCGTTGACGGGCTACTCGTGCGCGGAGCGGACGTACGGGCGAGCAATCGTCGCGGAGCCGAACCGCTGCAGTACGCAGCGGACGGTGTTCCTGCGGAGCCTGCGTGGAATCCGGACGGACAGCACGACGTCATCGCGCGACTGCTCGCCGCCGGCGCAGATCCGATGCGTTGGACCGGAGCGGCGTATCACCGCTGCACCATGCAGTCCGCACAGTTGTGCAGGGGCCGTCGGCGCTCTGCTCGTCGGTGGAGCAGACGTGCGGCGGCAGAACGGTAGTGGGTCGACACCGTTGCATCTGGCGGTGCAGACTACAGGACGAGGCGGGGGCGGAACCCCTGCGGCACGCGAGCAGCAACGAGCGATCATCATCCTGTTGCAGGAGCATGGCGCGCGCGCGACCGATCGCGATGGCGCCGGACACGCAGAACGTGAGCGCTCGACGACCGAGCGGGTGCGCATGCTGATCGCGTGATCGCCCACGTCACGAAGGTCGACGGAGTGCCGGGCCGGTCATCGCACAGGGTTCGTCCGTTCCGACACCGTCGTAGCGCTCGACGCGATCGTAGTGGAGAGCATCACGGCGAACGTCGGCGACGAAGCGCCGTCCACGGCGGCGTTGTACGACCTCTCCCGCTTCGTTGGCAATACGAACCTCTCGATCAACGCTAGCAACATCGAGCGGCCCTGCTGGGCAGCCGACGAGGCGAACGGGCGGCTATGCCGTTGCGGCACCGATCGCGGCCAGCGCCGTGTCGTGTACGGGGGTCGCGATTCCACATTCGCGCCCCATCCGAGCGACTGCGCCGCTCAGGACATCGATCTCGGTGGGGCCGCCGTGCTCCAGGTCGAGCAGGAGACTCGGACGCATGGCAGCGGGGAGCGCGGCGATGGCCGCAAGCGTCCGGTCGGTCGCGTCGGCGCCGAGGGGAACGCCTCGTGATTCCGCGACCGCGACAATCTCGCGCACCGCACGCTCGAGGAGCAACGCGCCCAGCGGGGCGGTGCGTACCGCGCCGACCGCAGAGCGGGACAGTCCGCATGCGGCGGCCAGCGTCGCGAGAAAGACAAGCTTGTTCCACAGGTCGCCTTCAATCCGCTGCGAGACGACGGTCTCGACACCGGCAGAGCGAAGTGCCTCTGCATAGCGTTCGAGTCGCGCCGTCCACACCTCCGTGGATCCAAATGCTCCCCCAAGCGCCCCCATTATCACACGTTGAAAGGTGCTGCGTCTCTCGATCACGCCGGGTGCAATCTTCGCGGCACTAATCATCGTGAGCCCACCAATCAACGCCTCGCGAGGCACTCCGAGCTCGGCGAGCCGATCAGCAGCGTCGACACCATTGAGGAGCGGGAGAATGGCCGCACCACCCTCCGCGAGCCGGGCCGCGCTCGAGGCAATCTCACGCACCGAATACGCCTTCACGGCGACGATCACCAGCTCGGGGTTTCCAAGCTCTTCCACGCGCTCCGCCGCGCGCGGTCGCGCCGTGCGAGATCCTTCCTGTGATCGCAGTTCAAGTCCATCGCGCCGCATCGTCTCCAGATGGTCGCCACGCGCGAGCACAGAGACATCGTGTCCCGCGAGCGCGAGCGCCCCGGCATACCAACCGCCGACGCCTCCCGCCCCGAGGACGGCGACCCGAAGTGGATCCTGCTTGTGATCGACCTGTTCGCTGGCTGTCATTGGACTTCTCTCAATACTCATGTTCGCCGCTACGCCGACCGCCGACACCTGGAGCCGGCGCGCGACAAGGGTGGTTGGCCGGACGATGCGCAGCTGACGCTCCGCATTCCTGTTCGATCCACGGCAAGTTCGTCATCGCGCAAAGATGCGCACAATTCCTCCAATGCACTATTTCCTCCTTTGTGACCCGTCCTCACTCAACGGGAATGAGCCGAGGCTCGTGGGCGAACCGCGAGATCGCGGTCACTCAGAGGTCACGACGCCCCGACAGCCGCAGCTCCTTCCTTGGAGCGACCGGGCCTCGGTAAACGGGACCCGTACCACCGAGGTCGAGCTCGAGCACGACAGTGATGACTCGATCGGAACGACGGGTGATACCTCAATTCGGTAGATGCGCATACGTTGCTCCGATCCGCAAATGTAAGTGCGCAAGGAACAGACGGAATTCACCAGAACGTGGGAGAGGCTCGTGGATCCTTGGAACGACCGGATGAGTCTTCGGCCCCTATTCTGCGTGTCCGCGCGCGAATCCACCGGCCGCTTCGAGCAGAGACACCCATGCCGCTGACCACCTCCGAGCTCGCGTATCTCGGCGCGCGACTCCTTGAAGAGCGCACACGCGTTCCCGGGACAATGAAGCAGTACGGCGCCGACCTCGATGAAACGCAGCAGGAGGCGGCCGGTGACCTCTCGACGATGTCATATCATCCGGCCGACGAGGGGACTGATACGTTCGACCGTGAGTTCGATGCGCAGGAGCTGAGGCGAGTGTCCGGCGAGTTGCGGGATATCGACGATGCGCTCGAGCGCCTCTACCACACCCCCAAGTCGTTCGGACGAGATGAGCGGTCGGGCGTCGAGGTCCCGTTCGCGCGCCTGAACTGATCCCGTGGGCTCGCACGATCATGCCTCCCCATGAAAGCTGACGGGGAACGAAGGCTCGATGGTGCCGCGAAGTACTGCAGATTGTTTGGTAAAGCGGCGCGCGGGTGCGGCCACAGCATGGTTGCACCGTGCGCTCAGCTGCCATCCGGTCGGCGGGTGGCAACTGACCATGCGTCATTGGTAGCGTCGGCGTCCATCCAGATCCCGCCTTGCAAGCGCACCAAGGAAATGGCTTGGGTTGTGGAGACTCGTACAGTCGTCCGGCGGGAGTCGCCCTGCCATATGCCCACCGGCTGGCGAAGCGTATGCGTGCTTCCATCGGCGAAGGTCACGACGAGGTCCACCGGCGCGGGCAAGCCACCGACATTGTCGAGCACGATTGCGTAGCCGCCCGGTGCCTTCCGCACGGCGCCGATGGCGAGGTCGATGTGGCCGAACGTGAAGAACCAGGCATTCCAGAACCAGTCCAGGTTTCGACCGGTGACGTCGTTGACGGTGTTGAAGAAGTCCCATGGCGTCGGGTGCTTCCCGTGCCAGCGCTCCATGAACGCGTGCAAGGCACGCCGGAAGTCATCGTCGCCGAGCATCTCCTTGAGGGCGAGATATCCCAGTGCGGGCTTCACGTATGCGTTACTGCCGTAAGCACTTCCACTCAGCGCGTCGGCCGGCGTGATGATGGGAAGGTCACCGATCGGCGAGGGGTCGGAGATCCAACCGCGCACCCGGAAGTTCTTGAACGCCGCGTCGGCGGCGGCAGGACCGACATCGTCGATACTGATCAGGTGCTCGATGGTGGTCGCCCAGCCCTCGTCCATGAAGGCGTACCGCGACTCGTTGATTCCCATGTAGAACGGAAAGTACGAGTGGGCGATTTCATGCTCAACGACGAAGCGCGCGAAGGTGGTGTCCGCGAAGGCCTCATCGTTGACCATCATCGGGTACTCCATGTCGGCGAAGCCCTGCACGACGGTGGTCTTCTCGAAGGGGTACGGCACGCCGGGCCAGCGGTGCGACATCCAGTCGAGGGCGTGGCGACCGAAGGACACCATGTGAGGGTAGTCCGCTGCCGTCGCGTTGTAGGCAGCCTGCACGCTGGCTCGACGACGGTTCGCGTCATCGACGACCACACTGGCGGCATCCCAGAGATAGTGGTCGCTCATGGCGAAGGCGACATCGGCAATATCGCTTGCGTTGAAACGCCACGCGTTCTGGCCATCCTGCGCGGTGACCCGATGTCCGGCGAGATCGGCGGAGGTCGCGACGTGTATCGTCTCGTCGGAACTGAACGATGATTGGAGGCGCTCGAGCGCGCCGGCCTGCAGCACGTCGCCCGCGTTGCGCAGCGTCCCCGTCCCCCACACCACGAAGTTGGACGGGACCCGGACCGTCACGTCGTAGTCGTTGAAGTCGGAGTAGAACTCCTTGCTTTCCACGAACGCCATCGTGTCCCAGCCGTTATAGTCGTCGTACACCGCGATGCGCGGATAGAAGTAGGCGAGGAAGAACGTGGTCGGGTCGATGGCCCCCTCGCGGGTGCTCACCGCCGAGAGATCGAAGTGCCAGGCAATGGTCAGCGAGAGAGAGTCGCGGGCGGCCAACGGAGTCGGCAGCTGCAACTCCTTGACCGTGAAGGTCGTGGCGTCGTCACCCCACGCCATGGGTATACCGGCGATCAGAATCGAGTCGACCTGCACACCCGCGGTGAGGAAGTCCGGATCGGTCGCGCCGTCCCGCGGGGCGCCAGGCTTGTGCACGTTACCCAACAGCCGCACGACGAGCCGCGGCAACGCATCCGGGCTGTTGTTGTGGTAGATGATCTGTTCCGATCCGGTCACGCGTCGATTCGGCGGCGATACACTGAGGTCGATGCGGTACTGGGCCCGGTTCTGCCAGTAGCGAGGCCCGGGGCGGCCGTCGGCTTGCCGCGTCTGTTGGCGATACGCCTGTCGAACTGCACGAGGCATGTAGAGTGGCCGCTGGACTGTCGCGCGCGTCGACGTGGTCGACTGCTGCGCACCGAGCGCCGGGTGCAGAACGGCGGCGCACAGCAGGACCGTGCAGGAGCGGAGGAGTAGCTGGTGCATCTGGCGGGCTCGGTCGAGTGGAGCGCGAATGGACGACGAATGGACGACGAATGGACGACGAGTGGAGGGCGAGTGGAGGGCGAGCGCGCGGAGTCTCGCCCTATCGGTACTTAGCACGGTGTTCGACGCAGGGAAACGGTACCGGGGCGAGCGGGGACGATGTGGGACGATGAGGGACGATGAGGGACGATGAGGGACGATGAGGGACGATGCCCTCGAAACACGGTGCAACTGCAAGTTCCGGTGGCGCTTGGCCGTCGACGGGCGTCCCTATCCAGTCCGATCCTCGACAGCGGGAGACTCCGGGGAGTCGGCTGCTGTTCTGCGGGCAATGGCCGCGATCGCTTGCTGTGCCTGCGCTCGAACGACGTTGTGCTCGTGGCCAAGGATCGACTCGAGCGCTCCGACGTCCCGAGCATCGCCAACGTTGCCCAGCACTACCGCGGCATTTCGCTGCAGCATCCACAACTTCGCCCGCTTGATCGCGGAGCCCTTGAACGCCCGCGCGTATTCCGTGGCATCCATCGTCAGGATGCTGCGCGCGAGAAGTCGGGCATCGGTCTCGGCGGTAGGCGGGCGCGGGGTAAACTCCGGCGTCATGAGCGGGCGCGAGAACTTCACGTTCCACGGACAGACGTCCTGACAGACATCGCACCCGTACAGCAGTTCGCCGATACCCGCCTGCAAGGCGTCGGGGATCGCAGCGCGGTGCTCGATCGTGAGGTATGAGACGCAGCGACGTGCGTCGAGCACATGCGGTCCGTCGAATGCACCGGTCGGACACGCGTCGAGACATCGCGTGCAGCGTCCGCAGCGCTCAGCGTCGAACGGAGTGCTCGGCTCGAGCGCCAGTGCGACGAAGAGCGAACCGATGAAGAAGAACGAACCGCGTTCCGGGTTGATGAGGTTGGTGTTCTTGCCGAACCATCCGAGCCCGGCGCGGCGGGCGAGGT
>JBDTUA010000104.1:0-14001 GCA_040007995.1 Gemmatimonadota bacterium
CCGCAAGAGGCGCCAGCGACCGAGCAGGGGAGACTCGTCAGGCGGGATCATGATGGCGGAATCCGGATCGGCGGCGGGGACAGCCGCAACAGCGTGACCGGCGTGCCTGAGGGAACACGCCGGTGAGGAAGCGAAGCGGGACGTCAGGGGAGGAGGAGCAGCCGGAGGCGCACGGCGGTGCCGTGCGCGGCGTCGAGCGGTGCGCTACTTCTTCTGCGCGTCCTTCAGCCACTTCACGGCGGCCTTGAACCCCTTCTCCTTCCCGCCATGCCCGGCGTCGCCGAAAAAGGCGCGATACTTGGGGCGCCACGCCCCTTCCTTGGTGCGATGATACCCGACGCGGACGAAGTAGCCGTGCGTCCGCGTCGACTCCTGGTCGATACGGCTGATCCCGGGAATCGTCGTCGCCCCGCTCTTTCGCTTTGTGATCGCCTTCTTCGCCGCCGCCTTCGCCGGCGCCTTGGCCCGGGGGGTGGCGGTCTTGGCGGACGCCGACTTGGCCGACGTCTTGCGCGCTGCGGCCTTCTTGGTGGCTTTCTTCGCTGCCATGTGAATCTCGGGCTGGGTTGCCAACGCCTGACGAGCGCCGGTCAACGACGGAGAGGAGGGGCGGGCGCCGGATGGGTGCGACAGGTCCGGTCGGCAGGCGCGCCTAGTATACAACGTTCGGGGCGAATGCGCGCCCCCAAGTCCACGCGCCGCGTAAGGCAGGACTACCGTTAGGCCCCCACGGTCACAAACTCGCCGCTTCCGGTGTGCCCGACGCCCCTCGTCAGGCACCCGCGAGTGCGCCCTCCCCTACGCAGTCCCTGCCTGACGCGAATCTGACGCCGGCACGCGCGCGGCGCACCGGGGGACGAGGCCGCGCCTCCGCCGTGTCGCCCGGCGCAGGACCCCTAAGCCAGGCTGCCCACGAACAGCCAGGCGTACATCAGCACCGTCATCCCGCCGAGCAGGAGCCCCGCGCGCCACGCACGCCATCCCCGTACCCCGCACTCCCCCGACCACCACACGGCGCCCAGCGGGGCCGTCACCAGCAGCAACGATACCAGGACACCCCAAACGCCCCCCAGCCATGGCGTCAGCAGCCTGTCCAGCGTGACGTAGCCGACCGCCGCCAGCGCGGCCGCCGGCGCAAGCGCCCGGCGGGCCCGCTGCTGGTGCGGCGGTTCCCGATCGAAGACGAAACCCGGTGCAGACGATGCCATGACCTGACTACGCCGTCACGCGCCGACCGGATGGCTGCCGCGTCGTCCACCACGTGCCGGCACCCGTCCTGCACGTGCGGCGTCGGGCGTCACAGTCCGTCCCCGGCACAGCGACCGAAGCGCGACGCATCATCTCCGGACCGCGCGTCGGTGCGCCGTCGTCTGTCGCCTCGTCTCTGGCCTCGTCCGTGGCCTCGTCCGTGGCCTCGTCCGTGGCCTCGTCCGTGGCGTCGCCAGGCGCTGGGACGACGCGTGCTCACCGCACCGATGGAGGGACGAAGTCGTCGAACGCCGCGATGCTCTTGCGCAGCAGCCACTCGGTGTGTCCCGGCGTCACATAGTCGGGGAGCGCGCCGACGACCCTGTACCCGAGGCGCTCGTACAGGGCACGCGCCCGCAGGTTGAATGCGGACACGCAGAGAAAGACGTTAGGCGTCTCGCGGAAGATGCGTGCCTCGGCGAACGTCATCAGGGCGCGACCCAGTCCGAGGGAGCGACTGTCCGCGCGCACCGCAATGCTGCGGACGTAGCCGACAAAGGCACCCTGCATCACCAGCAGGACGAAGCCGGCCACCTCGCCCGTAGCGTCGAGCGCGACATAGCGTTCCTGCTGCGTCGCCTGCACAATCGCCAGCGACTTCTCGTAGTCACGGCCGAGCGTGATCCACGGGTCGCTGGAACACATGATGCGCGCACAGGCGCTCGTGTCCGCGTCATCCCGCACGGGGACGATGCGCCAGGACTCGCCAGCTGCAGCGCCTGCCCGCTCAGGCATGCGCCCTCCCGCCGGAAGGCGGAACGCCCTCGATAGGGTACCCGAGCCGCTCTCCATACCAGCCATACGCAAGCCCGGCCACCACATCGAACGCCACGTGCACGACGATCGCCGCGGCCAACCCGCCGGTGATCCAGACGAGTGCCTGCAGCACGAGGGCGACGCCCGCGACGATGAGCGTACTCTTCCACCCCTGCACCAGGTGCGCCAAGCCGAACAATGCCGCCGCCGCGAGCGCCGCCTGCACCGGACTGCCAAGGATGCGCAGCAGGAGCGCAAAGAGCACCGCCCGATAGGCCACTTCTTCCCCCACGCCCGCGGCCAACGAGACGCCGATCCACAGCACCCGCTCGCCCGGCGTGCGCGGCATCGTCAGGTACGCGCGACGGTCCCGCCGGCGCACGGCGTCGTACCAGAGCGGTCGCGCCGCCATGATCATCGCGCCGGTCAGGACCACACCAGCCAGCGTCGCCGCCAGCGGACGCTCCACGCGCCAGGCCAGGAGGATGTACTCGCGCCGCGCTACCCAGAGCGCCAGCCAGGCCAGCGCCGCCTGCTGCAGGATGATCGAGAACAGGAACGGCAGGCGCGGCGGCAGCGGGCGTCGCTCGAAGGCGCGCGCGCTGCGAGCGGCCGCCCAGGGAACCGCGACGCCCACGACGATCAGGTATCCCCATCCCGCCCGACCGATGAATTCAGTCACCGGCGCGATGGTCGGCCCGCATCAGCCTAGAACCGGTCGCGAAACTTCTGGAAGGAATCGCGAATGTCGCCGGCCAGGCCACGCGCGGCATCCCCGAGGTCGTCCATCACGCTTCCATCGTTGTCCTTGTCGAGCGTCGAGAGCTTTGCCTTGAGCTCGGCCATCTTCTCATCGAGCTGGACGTCGAGCTTGGCGAGTTCGTCCTTCGCGTCGGCCTTGGCCAGGTGCATCTTCACCCGCAGTTCGTCGCGCTCCCGCTCCAGGTCCGCCATCAGGCCCTTCGCCTTCTCGCTCCATTCACGCATCGTCGCTCCGATTGGGGGGGGCTTGCGCGCACCATGCCTAACGTGACGTCTCTCCGGAGAGAGGAGACACACGCACCGCAGTTCCATAGCATAGCACCTCGGTCACGCCGGTCATGATCTCGGTACCGTCATAGCGCACGCAGAGGACGGCGTTGGCACCCAGCTCCTCGGCGTGCGCAATCATCTGCGCGAACGCATCGCCGCGCGTGCGTTCGCACAGTTCGGTCATCAGCGTGATGTTGCCGCCGACAATCGTCTGCAGCGACGCCCCGATCGTGCCGAACAACGAGCGGGAGCGCACCACGATCCCTCGTACGACACCCACCGTCTCGTCGATGCGGTAGCCGTCGAGCGTCATCGCCATCGTCACCATGGACGCCTTCATCGTACCTCGGGGGGTTCGGGTATCACTCGGGGCGCCACCGTGCGGCGACGCCCCGTGCAGCACGCAGCCTGCACAGCGAAGCTAGAACCGGACGCCGACCAAGGCCGAGACGAGCGACCGTTCGCGTCGCTGCAGGACGTCGGCCCCGGCATCGCCATGCAGCCGATGGAGTCGAGCCTCGACAAACGGGCGATAGCGGTTGCCCGCATAGTCGACCCCCACGCCACCGTGCACACCGAGGGCGATCCCCGAACTCCCGCTCTGCTCGTAGGCGCCACCACCGGCTACGACATACGGGGCGAAGTCGCGCACCTCATGCCGGTAGAAGAGCCCGCCGACGGCCGCCATCGTGCGATGCGACTGCCCGCCTGACACCAGGTCTCCGATCGAGAGCGCCCGCGACGGCGTCTGGGAGTACAGCACGTCGACTCGAAGACCGAAGCCCGACGTGCGCGGCCCCAGCTCGACCGAGGCTTGCATCTGGCCGCCGATGTCGCCGCCACGTGGCAACGCCATACCTCCCGCGACGCGATAGTCCTGCGCGGCCAGCGGCGTCGCGAGGCACCATACAACTGCCAGCACCGCCAGCGGCGGCGCGATCCGGGCTTCGGTGAACAGCTGACTCTTCATGGGTCGCCTCTCGTCAGGTGGTCGTGCGCAACGCCTCAGCCGACTCTCCACCATCCAGTATGTGCGATCGACGGCCGGGGGGCAACGTGATCCGGGAGCGTCCCTTACGGACGCAGCTGCATCGCCGCCAGGATCTCCTTCAAGAGCTTGGCGCAGACGGTGGCGGTCACGCCATCGAGGTCGCGCCGCGGGTTGTACTCGACCAGGTCGGCCCCCACGATGGGCGAATCGATCCCCTGCACGATCCCGAGCACCGCGCGCACGTCCATGCCGCCGGGCTCCCGGTGCGAGACGCCGGGAGCAAAGGCCGGGTCGAGCACGTCCACGTCGAGCGAGAGATACACGGGATGCCGGAGCACGAACCGCTCGCCCGCCACCCAGCGCCGCATGTCAAACACCTCGACGCCGTAACGCGCCGCCTGATCGCGCTGGTGCCCGGTCATCGCGCGGATCCCGACCTGCACCAACTGGTCCGCCAGCCCCTCCTCCATGATCCGGGCGAACGGACAGGCGTGCGAGTAGCGATCCTCTTCGAAGGCCTCGTACAGGTCGTTGTGCGCGTCGAGGTGGAGGATCGAGAGCGGTCGATGTCGGCGCCGCACCGCGCGGACGACGGGATACGTGATGGAGTGGTCGCCCCCGAGGACGACCGGGCGCCCGTCTCGCGCCAGCACCGCCTCGACCGCCTGTTCAATGTCGGCACGCGGATCATCGCCGATCGATGCATCTCCCACATCGTCGTACGCCTCGCCCGGCAGCAACTCCGTCCCTCCCTCGCTCCATCGATTCGACGCGTCCGACAGCAGCTCGCGCCGAATCGCGGCCGGCGCCTCGGCCGGGCCGCGAAGGTAGGAGGAGCTGGCGTCGTAGCAGGCGCCGAGGAGCGTCGGCACCCGTGGGCGGCTCACTCGTACAACTCCGCGGGATCGGCAGCGGCCAGCTCCTCGAAGAATCCCGCCAGCCGCTCGGCGGCGTCACGCACGAAGCGCTCGCCCGTGAGAGCGGTCGACTCGGCCGGATTTCCAACTCCCGTGTCGGCCGTCACGTTCGGCCAGTCGCGCTGCGCCCAGGCCCACCCGTCCCGCAATGCCGCAACGCGGAATCGGCGCGCCGCCCCCGTCCCCGCCTCGTCGAGCGGGCGAACGTGTCCCGGGGCGAGGTGCATCATGACGCTCGTCTCCAGCGCCCCCGCGTGATCGCCGGGCTGCTCGAAGTAGTGCCGCGCGTCGAGCACCGTCCACCAGTTCACGAAGGACAGGAAGAGCGAGGTCGTCGGCTGCAACTCGCGCAGGATCGGCTTGAAGTCGTTCCCCCCGTGCCCGTTGAGCACCACCAGCTTCCGCGCACCGTGCGGCTCGATCGCGCGCAGCAGGTCACGCAGCACGGCGAGCTGCGTGGACGGATTGAGGTTGAGGCAGTACGGAACGGCGAGTTGCCCGGTGTTGACGCCAAACGGGACAGCGGGGAGGACGACCACACGCGCGCCGCGCCCCCAGGCGAGCGCCGCCGCCGCGATGGCGACCTCGCTGGACTCGACGACATCCGTCGCGTAGGGGAGATGGGTGTTGTGCGCCTCGGTCGCCCCCCATGGCAGGACCACCACCTCGTAGCGCGCTTCGCGGACGGTCGGCCAGGTGGATTCGGCCAGGACCCAGGGTCTCGTGTTCATGGGTCGTAGTGTCACACGTGGCGCCGCTCAGCGCCAGCCTGCCGTTAGGCGGCGACCGTCAATAGGTGAAGGGTCCCTCGCCGAAGGTGAAGAAGAAGTCCTCGTCGACCATGATGCCGATCCGCACGAGGTACGTCTCCCCGTCGGTGAGCGGGAACGGACCAAAGCGCGAGGTGAAGGCCGGCGGGGCGATTCCGTGGCGAACCATCGGACCGAACTTGCCGGTGTCGCCCCGCACGATTCAAAAGACCTGCTGCCGGTCGGCCTCGCCTGCGCCGCCGTCGACCCGCGCTCGGCACGGCGGTCAGGAGATACATGGGGCGCGGCAGGACGGGCGGGCGCACGCCACCGCGGACCGCGACTGCGGTCGACGTGTTGCCGCGGGTCACATCGCCCCGTCGGAGGGCGCGAGGAAATCTGCATCACGCAAGGCCACGAGCACCTCGCAGCCGTCGTCGAGGCTCCGGGTTTCCGGATGCGTGGAGTGCGCCGCTGCGCGATGGTAGTCGCCAGCCGCGAGCGTCCGACCGTCGAGCGTGCAGCTCCCCGAAAGGATGAACAGCTCCTCGACGCCCGAATGGGGATGGCCGGGAAGTGTCGCCCCTGGCGACATCGAGAGGACCAGGAAGGTGCGTGGCCCCTCGCTCCCTCCAATGAGCGGGCGCACCCGTCCCCCCGGCAGCGCGTTGATCCAGGGGGCGCCGTGGACAGGCTGCGACAGCTGTCCGACATCCCCCCCCGCTCGCTGCGAAAACTCAACCAGCAGTGTGTCGGATTCGGCGCGCCACGCGCGAGGTGGATATTCATCCCGGAACGCACCGGCCGTGAGCGCTTCGTCTGTTTCGCGTTCCACAACGACGCCCCGCACCACGTAGAACGTGCGTCGCCCCTCGAGCCCCGGCTCGGGAAGTGGTCCTCCTGACTGGAATCGAATGAGGCGCGTGGCGATCCGGTCGCGGGAATCGGCAAGCAGCTCCTTCACGGCGATCGGTGCGTCGGAGCGCGGCAGCCACGGCCCCTCGTCCCGCATCACGAAGGCAAATGTCTGCGGGCGGGCGGCGGCGAGGATACGCGCCCGCAACGAGGGCGGAGGTGTGGCAGCGGCCGATAGTACCGGGAGCAGTGCCGCCTCGAGCGGAACCTCGGGTTCGCGTACAGGGGGAGCCGCCTCCGACTCAACGCGCGAATCGGGCGCGTGAGCGTCGTCCCGTTCGCCCGGGTCGTGTGTCTCGTGTGTGTCGTGTGTGTCGTCCGGGGGTCTCATGTGTGGGCGCGACCATCGACCGCGCAGGGATCAGTCGACGCGTGCGATCGCTACTCGAGGCGCGCGAAGCAGCACGGATGGGCCGCCGAGTCCGGAGACGTCGGCAATCACGTCGATAGAGTCGCCCGCCGCCCAGCGGGGCCCGTCGCGGAGCACGAACTCCACCGTGCCGGCGTTCGCCGCGCGCGGTTCCTCTTCCCGAGCTTCCATCTGCACGACTTCGGCACCACGCACGAGATAAACCGTGCCGAGCGCCAGCGCGCCCGGCACACCTTCCGACTCGCTGGCGCGTACCCGGAGGATGGCGGTCAGCGGGTCGCCAGCGTTCCCGACGATCGGTTGAAACGAGCGCCAGGCCTCAACCACGAGCGTGAGCCGCGCCTCTCCGGCGGATACCTGGGTCGCGGCGCGCCGCAGTTCCTCAGCGCCTCGCACGACCGGTTCGCCCGAGGAGGCTGGGGCGCACGCGATGGCGGTCAGCATGATGGCCGCTATCGCCCCACGCGCGAGGACGACGCGCTCGCGCCACGGAATCAATGGTGGGCGAAGACGCGTGTCGTGCCCGTCTTCGTGAAGGCGACTACATCGTACTTGTCGGCGCGCCCACCGGGCATCTCCATCCCCGGGCTCCCCATCGGCATTCCCGGCGCCGCGAGCCCTGCAATGGCGGGCTTCTCGCGCAGGAGGCGCTCGATGTCCGCCGCGGGGACATGCCCCTCGACCACGTAGCCGTTGACGATGGCGGTGTGACACGAGGCCAGTTGCGGCCCGACACCCAACTTCGTCTTGCGGGCCTGCAGATCCGCGTCGGAGACGTCGAAGATCTCGGCCTGGAAGCCAGCCGCCCGAATGTGCTCCACCCACGCCTTGCAACAGCCGCATGTTGGCGACTTGTAGACCTGGATCACGGTCTTCGGGGCGACGGCACTCGCGCCGACGACCGGGGCATCATCCCGGGCGGACGATGCCGCGGCGGCGATGAACACCATGGAGAAGGCGGCGAAGAGAAGGGAGGCGGAGCGCTTCATCGGGTTCGCAGGAGTGACGGCGTGGTCGGTGGTCGGAGCGGAGAAGCCGGAGCGGCGAACCGTGAGCCGGCGGAGGACGAATACGCAACGCTCGGCGTCGCGGCCAACCCTTGGACCCTAGTCCGAACTCGCGCACGACGCAAGCCGTCAGCGGCGCGACTGATCGTAGAGCACCGTGGCACCGATGCTCGGCAGGGCGACGACCAGCGCCCCCAGCGACCAGCAGAGCACGTCGCAGGCGTGCCGGTCGCCGTCGTAGCGCCAGTTGCCCAACCGCACGACACCGACCGAAGCCAGCATGCCTAACGCCGATCCCCCGAGCGCCGCCGGGAACTTTCCGTCCCGCCCGATGACAGCGGGGATCGCCGCCGTGCTCAGCCAGGTGGCGCTATACGCGCCGACATACGCGGCCTGTCCGGCCCGGTGGTCGTCGGCCCCGAGGCGGCGCGCCAGTCGCTTGGTTGCGACCCCGCCACCAATGAACGCGACGGGGGCCACCAGCGTCCCCCCGACCACCTGCGCGGTCACCCGGGCGGCGGAAAGTGACGGTGCGCGTTCCTGCGCCCCGACCGCGCTGCCGCGCACGGTAAGCGACACGAGGAGAAGGAGGAGCAGCATAGGCATGCGACGTCCGGCCTCAGCCATTCGCCCCATCGACCGGGGTCATGCCCTGCAACGCGGCACTGTTGATGAGAATGCGCAGGTTGTTGCTGTCCGAATCGACCGGGACGATGAAGAAATACGCCCCCTTGGGCGGGTAGCGCGTGCAGAGTCCGACGATCTTCTCCCCGTCGTGAAAGGTGACCTCGATGACGCGACTTCCGCGCAGTCGCGGATCGACCGGCGCAATCTCCTGTCCCTCCACGTGCGCCGCGTCGCCGTCCAGCGACTTCACGAAGAAGAGCGCCTTGAGCTCGGCCAGCAATACCTGGGTCATCGACTCGTCGTCGCTGCGCACGTGGAACTTCTCTCGCTTGGGATCGACGTCCAGCGTGCTTCCCTTGAGGAGTCGTCCGTCGCTGTACCGCGCCACCACGTTGTTGGCCATCTCACAGCTCTCCATGCACACGGGCGGTGCTGCGCAGCACGTGATGCGCGGCGACCCCGTGAAATTACCGTGGGCTCACGAGGGGAGAAAGGGCGAACCTCCTGCCTCACGAGTTCGGCTCGAGATCCTTCCGGTATCGCACCAGGTCCGGGCGATAGCCAGCGTGCTCGTAAAGGCGGCGTGCGCGCGCATTGCCGTCGAACACGGTCAAGGTCAGACGATCAAACCCTTCGGCGCGTCCCCATGCGTCAGCGCTCGCCAGCAGCGCGCGCCCCACCCCGCGCCCTTCCGCCGCGCCCGCCACCGCGAGCACGCCCACGTGTCCGTGCGGCGCTCCGGTGAAGTAGTCGTGGCGCGTCTCGAGGAAGAGGACGCCGAGCACTGCACCTGACGGATCGACTGCCACCGCGAGCACGGCGCCGGCGGGAAGCGAGTCGAATGCCGCTTCCATGGCCCGCGCCTCCCCGGTGGCGACGCTTCCGGCAGGCACGTTCGCCGGGAGACCAAAGGCCTCGAGGCGCGGCAGCAACGCGAGGACCTGCTCGCGCTCCGAGGGACGCACGGGACGTATCTCGAGTGCGAGGCGCCCCGTCTCCTGCGTTCCTTTGGCGCGCGTGAGCGCCGCAGTGATGCGCTGCAGCTGGCCGATGTGTCGGAGGTCATGGCCAGCCAACAGACGGGCGATCTCGCGGAGCGACTCGGCACCGCGTTCCGAGTGCACCCCGCACCGCTCCCACTCGCTGACCGACAAGGCACGGAAGAGGCGGAGGTTGCGCTGCCGAAGCGCCGCGAGAAGCCGCAGTGACTCTTCGAGCTCTTCGTCGGCGTAGCCAAACGCCTCCGCCCATCGCCCCTGGTCGAACCCCTGCATCAGCGGGCGATCCTCAATCAGGATCTGGCGGATTCGAAAGGACCAGGCGAGTTCGGTATCGACGAGATGCGGCACGATGTGCGCCGCCGACCATCGTCCGTCGCTCTCGGGGGTGCGATAGGTGCCTGCGGACAGACCGCGCAGCTGAGCCCGCAGCGCCGAGTCCTGTCCGGCGAGGATCTCGAGCGCGTCGCGATCGCCCACCAGGGCGCGCGTCTCGTCTGCGAGCGTGCGCCACCCCGCCGCATCTCCGGGAGGCGGCGTGCTCGGCGGCAAGTTCGTCAGTGCGCTCATGGAACCCGAAGGGAGAGGACTACGTATGGAGCAGCGGTGGCGAGGCGGCGGCGCAAGAGCGAGACGTACGAGGCAGCCGGTTGGGCTGTTGGCGTCGACCTGGCTTCACGGCGCAGGGGTCCCCCTGCGGCGACATTCTCCCAGTCTTCAAGGCGCAGGCGCACTCATGGAAGAGATCAAGGTCGCTGGCGGCAACCTCAAGGCCAAGCTGAACGAGCTGATTCGCGAGGGCAACATCCGCCGCATCGTCATCCGGAATCCGCAGGGGCGCACCCTGCTGGACCTTCCGCTGGCGGCCGGCGTTGCTGGCGTCGTCCTGCTCCCGTTCTGGGCAGCGGTCGGCACGCTGGCGGCGCTTGCTACCGACTACACCGTTGCGGTCGAGCGCGACCCCGGCGTGTCCGTGAACAAGCCCGACTGAGCAGCGCCGGGCGCCCGGGCGCGACTCGAGCGGCGCTCCGGCACCGCTCAGTTGGCGTTGCCCTGCCGGAGCGCATGGAGTCGCTGCTCGACGAGGGCAACAAGTTCGCCCATACCGTCCTCATCGAAGATGAGGCGCGCGCCGGCGGCGGCGTAGATCTCGGGGAGCCCGCGGGTACCGCCGAGTGCAAGCGCGCGCTTGTAGCGTTGCATCGTCGCCTGCGGGTCGACCTGCGCGTCGCGCCACAGCTGCAATGCCCCCAGCTGGGCGATCCCGTACTCGATGTAGTAAAAAGGCAGTTCGAAGATGTGCAGCTGGCGGTACCAGCGCGCCACGCGCTCGGCCTCCAGCCCCGTCCAGTCGACGCCGCGCTCGAAGCGCCCCCGCAGCTGCAACCACATCGCGTCGCGGGCAGTCGCGTTGTGTCCCTCGCCGCTGGTGTAGATCCAGCTCTGGAAGGCATCGACGCTGGCGATGTGCACCAGGCTGCCCAGAACGTCCTCGAGCTGCTCGATCTCCACTGCACGCGCTTCGCTCGGCGTATAGTAGCCGACCGGCTGCGCGAGGTAGGGCGTCGCCAGCAGCTCCATGCTCATCGACGCCAGTTCAGCTGCCTCGTGCCCGGTGCCGCGCTGCCAGATGAGCGGCTGCCGATGGGCGGCGAAGTCGTGGAACGAGTGGCCGGCCTCGTGCACCAGCGTGTTGACGTCATCGGGCACTCCGACTGCGTTCATGAAGATGAACGGCTTGCCGCGCCACGGAAGCTTGGTGCAGTAGCCACCGGGCGCCTTCCCCGGGCGGCTCTCGAGGTCGAGGAGTCCTTCCCGCGCCATCGTCCGGAACTGCCCGCCCAATTCGGGATCGAGCGCATCGAAGATGCGCTGCGCCGGCTCCACGAAGCCGGCGTTGTCCCGGAACGGGCGCACCGGTCGCTCACTTTCCAGCTGCACCAGCGTATCCCACGGACGCAGCGTCTCCACGCCTAACGCCTCGCGGCGGTGGTGCATGAGCCGCTCCACGGCAGGCGACGCGGTCGCGATCACCGCCGCGTGGAAGCGCGCGCAGTCATCGGGGGTGTAGTCGAAGCGGTGCTTCGCGCGGAAAGCGTACTCCATGTGGTTGGGGAAGCCCGCATTCGCCGCGACGCGCTGGCGGAGCGCGAACATCGTGTCGAAAAGCGCCGCCAGTTCATCACGGTGCGCGAGGTACGCCTCCGCGCCGCGGCGGAACGCGCGTTCCCGCACCGACCGGTCGTGCTCCTTGAGGTACGGCTGCAACTGGGGAATCGTCACTCTCGCCCCGTCCCACTCCGCGTCGAGTCCGCCCGTGAGCTTCTGGTAGGCCGCCACGTGCTCCTCCAACTCGGAGAAGAGGGCGACGTTCTCCTCGCGGAAGATCTCGATGTCGGTGCGGAACTCGCGGATCACGACCGCCATGTCGGCGCGCGTCCAGCCCAGCGCCACAAGCCGCTCAGCCAAGCGCACGTTCTGCTCCCCGACCTTCGGGAAGATCTCCGACGACCACCGCAGGTTGGCCGCCTCCTTGGCGGCGTCGGCCGTGTCGCAGGTGTAGGCGATCATGGCCAGCGTCCCGGCCTCGTCCACGACCGCCATCAAGCGCGACCAGTCCTGCAACCACGCGTCGGCGCCGTCGCTGGTAAGCGGCGCGTTGGCCAGCGTCTCGAAATACGGCGCCAGGTCGCTCCACGTCGCGTCCACGAGCGACTGCGGCGTCTCGGGCAGAACAAGGGTCACGTCGCATACTCCGGAAAGGGGCGTGGCGCCGACCCCCGGTGCACAGACGGGAGCAGCCTCCACAATTTACCCGCACGCCGAGCGGCCCGGCCAGCCCGGCGATCGCCTCGGTCAGCGGATCCTCGGTCAGCATCGCCGGAAGCTGGCGCTCCTACTGCCGCCGCACCTTCTCGACGTCAGCATAGGCCAGCGCCAAGAGGGTGGCGCATCGGTCATGGTTGCGATTTGCCGCGATCAATGGTCTGAGAGTCAACGAGACTCACCCCGTCGCATCCGGAGAGTCTCGGAGTTCGGAGCGCCACCTGCACGACGATCGACCATTCCAGACACTGCAGTCGGGGCGTTCGACGGTCGATACTGCCACTGGTACGCCTCCCCACAGGTCATGTCCGAAATCTTTCTCGTACGACAGCCCGTTTTCGATCGCTCAGACTCGGCCGTGGGCTATGAGCTTCGCTTTCGCGAACCCGAGGACGGAAGCGGAGATCCCTTTGCGCGCAGCTACCTGAGCGGTTCGTTCGAGTTCCTGCGCGCTGGGCTGCCGGCGTACGTCCGCGCGACTCGTGACCAGCTGCTCGAGCGCATCTTCGACGCGCCCGACCCAAGCTCACTCGTCGTCCTGCTGCCGCCCGACCTCCCCGCCGAGCCCGAGATCCTCTCGGCGGTCGCCGATCTTTCGGCTCGAGGCGTCACGATCATTCTCGACGAGTTCGAGCTCCCGAAGGTCCCCGGCGCCCCGATTCTCTCGTTTCTGGCCCACGCGAACGCCGTTCGCGTCGACCTACGCTGCCACCATCCCGCCACTCTCGGCCCATTGGTGGCAGCGCTCAAGCGACAGGGAAAGCATGCGATCGCCGATCACGTCCTCGATCTCAAGCTCTACAAGACCTGCACATCGCTCGGCTTCGAGGGCTTTCAGGGACCGCACTTCTCGCGTCCTGAGCCGCTGCCCTCCGCGGAACTTCCGGGCTCCACGGCGGCCGCGCTTCGCCTGCTCGCCCTCGCTCGTGACGACAAGACGACGGAGCGCGAACTCGAAGCCGTGATCTCCTCGGATCCCGGCATCACCTTCCAGCTCCTCCGGATCGTCAATTCAGCGTCGCTCGGTGGGCGCGGAATCACCTCGATCGGTCACGCCCTGCGCATGGTCGGGCGGGACAACGTGGTGCGGTGGCTGGCGCTGGCGTCGGCGACGGCGCGTACGGGGGCTCGCGGCACCGATGATGAGCTGGTGCGTCAGGCCGTACAGCGCGCCCACTTCTGCGAGCTGATGGCGACGCCGACTACGCGATTCGACAAGGGGACCATGTTCCTGATCGGACTGTTCTCCCTGCTCGACGCCGTCTTCCGGATGCCGATGTACGAAGTGCTCGACCGGGTAAAGCTGGACGACGACGTCCGCGCCGCGCTGCTCGATTGCGAAGGCCCGCTCGCCGGCCCTATCCTGGTGGTGGAAGCCTACGAGCTGGGCCTGTGGGAATCAGCCGGCGAAGCCGCGCGCAATATCAACTTCGATCCCGAGTTGCTCCCGGCCGCGTATCAGGAGTCGGTGCAGCGCGCTGCCGAGCACATGCCAGGGAACCGCCAGACGGTAGCAGCAGGCTAGGAATGAGTCCAGAGAAGACGAGAAGACGAGAAGACGAGGT
>JBDTUA010000105.1:0-13984 GCA_040007995.1 Gemmatimonadota bacterium
GTCGCACCACCCCGTCGCGCGCGCGCGATTGGCACTCCGGCTTCAGGTTGTGTACGGGGCCAGACGCCCCACGCCACTTCCGGCTCAATCTCGACCCTGCACCCCGCTCCGCCGCCGCCACCGATGTGAAGTGCGGATAGCTGCCAGGCGACGCCTGGCCGATCTCGTCAGGCACGCGGAGGGGGGAGCTCGGGCGCGTCGACCACGGAACTCGGGCGCTCCGTGCTCATGACCAGCGGACGCGTCGGGCTCTCGTGCGCGCCCGCGCCGCCGGACATCGGGCACCATTCGCCCCCGGCCAGAATCATTGCGATCCACGTCATCAGTGCGAGTGCTATCAGTGCGACTCGACAAGGGAAAGACGTGGCGATTGCGCGTATCGGATCTCTCGGGCGTGGAGAACCCCCGTCGTCATCGCACGTTCCGGTACATGAGCTCGATCAGCTCGTCGTAGGCACCCTCCGCGGCATCCGGACCGGCCCGCACCGCGGCGACGACGCAGTGACGCAGGTGATTGCGCATAAGTTCTCGCCCGGTCGAGCGAAGCGCCTCGTGCACCGACGAAATCTGCGTGAGGATGTCGGCGCAGTAACGGTCTTCTTCAACCATGCGTTGCAGCCCACGTACCTGCCCTTCGATCCGGCGAAGGCGCTTGAGATTGCGTTCCTTGATGGCCGGATCCACGCCGACGGCCATTCGTCCTGTGGCTTCCACGTCGTCGTCGATGGTCGTGCACCCGCAGCCACAGCCGATGGATTCGATGGGTGCTGGCGAGTCGTCGCTGGTCGATCGCGACGGCAACTTGCGTGCGGTCGAGTCAGTCATGGGTGCTCCGGAATGACGAGGGGCGCCAGCTGCGCAGGCGAAGCGAATTGCTCACGACGGAGACTGAACTAATCGCCATTGCCCCGCTTGCAAGAATGGGACTGAGCAGGACGCCAAAGAACGGGAACAGCGCGCCTGCTGCTACGGGAATTCCGATGGAATTGTAGACGAACGCCCAGAAGAGATTCTGCTTCATGATGTGCAGGCTCGCCCGTGACAGGGCAAGTGCCTCGACAACCGACTGCGGATCGCCTCGCATCAGCGTGATGTCGCTCGCCTGGATCGCGATGTCGGTCCCGCTCCCCATCGCAATGCCGACATCGGCTTGCGCGAGCGAGGGTGCATCGTTGATTCCGTCGCCAACCATCGCCACGATGTGCCCCTCGCGCTGCAGCCGACGGATCTCGTCCACCTTTCCGTCGGGTCGCACCTCGGCCACCACGCGTGTGATGCCTGTCTCGCGCGCGATCGCCTCCGCCGTGCCACGTGTGTCGCCGGTGAGCATGACCACCTCGAGCCCCTGTGCACGCAGTGCTGCCACAGCCGCAACAGCGCTGTGCTTCAGCGGATCGGCGACGGAGAACGCGCCGGCGAAGGTGCCGTTCAGCGCCACGTAGACCGGCGTGCGCCCCTGCGCCGACCAGCCGTCAACCATGCCTCGAATCGCCGAGACGTCGATGGCGTAGTCCGTCATGAGGGCGAGGTTGCCGACCGCGAGCGCCTGTCCATCCACCACACCCACCACGCCCTTACCGGTCACCGATTCGAACGCCTCCGCCATCGACAACGGCTGTCCCACTATCGCCGCCGCCGCGAACGCCTCGCCTAACGGGTGCTCGGACGAACGCTCGATCGATGCCACGAGGCGCAGCAGTTCCGGGCCGTCCACCCCTCCGGCCTGGTGATACACGTCGGTCACGGACGGCCGTCCCTCGGTGAGAGTTCCGGTCTTGTCGAAGACGACGGTATCCACGCGGGAGGCGCGTTCGAGGGCCTCCCCACCCTTGATAAGCACCCCGAGCTGCGCGCCGCGCCCGGTCGCCACCATCACCGCGGTCGGAACCGCCAGCCCCATCGCGCACGGACATGCAATGATCAGGACCGCGACCGCGGCTGCGAAGGCACGCACGAACGGCGCCGAGTCGGTCACGACGAACCAGGTCACGAAGGTGGCCACCGCCAGCGACAACACGATGGGGACGAAGATCCCGCTGATCCGGTCTGCCTGGCGCTGGATGGGCGCTCGCGACCCCTGGGCCTCGCGCATGAGCGAGACGATCTGTGAGAGCACCGACTCCGCGCCTAACGTGGTCGCTCGGAACCGGAACGCACCGGTGCGATTCATCGATCCACCGATCACCGGGTCCCCCTCCCGCTTCGGAACCGGCATCGATTCGCCGGTGAGCATCGATTCGTCTACCGCACTCTCGCCCGACACCACCACGCCATCGACCGGGATGCGCTCGCCGGGGCGCACGACGATGCGATCACCACTACGCACGGCGTCGAGCGGAAGTTCGATCTCTTCTTCCCCGCTCGCGCCCGACCGCAGGACAAGTGCCGTCCGCGGCTGGAGGTCGATCAGGGCGCGGAGCGCCGACGACGTCTCGCCCTTAGCTCGTGCCTCGAGCGCATTGCCGACGAGGATCAGTGCGATGATGATGATCACCGCTTCGTAGTAGACGTCGGGGACCACCCCGCGACTCGTGAAGAACGTCGGTGCTATCGTCGCGACTGCCGAAAAGAGAAATGCCGCTCCCGTCCCGACGGCGATCAGCGTGTTCATGTCCGCTGTCCGATGACGGAAAGCATGCCAGGCTCGCACATAAAAGTGCTGCCCAGCCCACGCCATGATTCCCACGGTAGTGGCGAGCAGCAGGTAGCTGAGCACGTCCGCAGGGATCGCGTAAACCCACGGCAGGGCGCGCTGCATCGCCGGATCGAACACGCGCATGGTCCACTGCATGAACGGGTCGGTGCTCCCGGCCAGGCCTGCATGCGCATTCGCCGCCATCAGCGGCATGGACAGCACCATGGCGACGGCACCCGCGAGCCCTGCCACGATCGCCTTGCGCAGCAGCGCTGCATACTCGTCACGCCGCGCGGTGTCCTGCGCCGTCTGCTCCTCGGCCGCCGTCCGATCGGCCACCGGAAGCTCGGCGCCGTATCCGGTCGCACGAATGCGGGCGACGAGCCCCGACGGATCGACGTGCGCCGGGTCGTACGTCACCGTCGCGCTGTTCGTCATCAGGTTGACGTTCGCATCGAGCACGCCCGCGGTCTTCCCAAGCGTGCGCTGCACGCGTCCCTGACAGGCCGCACACGTCATCCCGCTTACCGGGATGACGATCTTTTCGCCCGCTGCCGCGGATGCATCCGGCGTGGGGGTATCGTCGTCGCCCGCCCCGCGGAGATGTGTCGCAGTGATCGTCATGTCGTGTCCTCCACGACCAGCGTCCCCCGCAGCATGCTCATGCCACAGGTGAAGGGAAATCGGCCGGTCGCCTCAGGTGTCAGTTCAATCGTCGTCTTTTCGTGCGCGGGGAGAAAACGACGGATCCCGAAGTCGGGAAAGACAACCTCTTCCGAACAGCTCGACTCTTCCTGGCGATCGAAGACGAGTCGCACGCGCGCGCCACGCGGCACGTGGACGATCGCGGGTGAGTACCCGCCCCGCACCACGATCGGCACCACCGCCGTCCCTTCTGCTCCCATCGCCACGGCCGCCGACGGAGACTCGGAGAAGAAGAAATACCAGTTGATCAGTCCGATCAGCGCGACGCCCGACGCGACCACGCCCCAATCAAGAACGCTCATGGCGATTCGTGCGCCTCGTATCCGGCGTCCGACACCGCGTCGATCAATGCGCCCACATTCGTGCGGGCGGGATCGAATGACACGCGCGCCTTGCCGACCTCGACCGTTTCGGCTTTCGCGCCTTCCACCGCGTCAACCGCCTGCGCGACTGCCTTGATGCAGTGCCCGCACGACATTCCGTCGACCTTCAGCGTGATCTGCTCCACGACGTCCCTCCGACAAAGTTGTTTTGAGAATGCATATACCCCCCTCCGGTATTAACTTATATACCGGTGGGGGGTATGTCAATGGTCGACTGGATCGTCTCCCTTCGTGGCGTGTCGCCGATCGACCCGGGATGAAACCGACGTCAGCCGTGCGAGCGGTTCAGGCGGGGCTCAGGAGAAGGTGAGCCCCTCCGCCCGGAGCGTTGCCATCACCTTGGCTCGCACCTCGTTCGGGCAGCGGCGCTCCTCGCGCGTCGCCTTGAGCACCGCGATGAATCGCTGGGCGAATTCCTCATGCGGATGACAGTGCGCGCACTCAGTGAGGTGGCGACGCACGAGTTGCATGCGTTCGGGCGTCAACTCACCGTCCACGTAGTCCCACAGCTGCTGCATGGCCGAACGGCAATCGAGCATCGGCGTGTTCTCAAGCATCGTGCGGCTCCTTCGCGGGGGCTCCCGCCGAGGCGAAGCCCGCGTCGCGGGCATACTCCCTGAGTCTGTCCTGCAGCTGACGACGCCCGCGGAAGAGTCGCGATCGCACGGTCCCCACGGGCACACCGAGCACCTCGGAGGCGGCATCGTACGACTGATCTTCGACGTCGACCAGAATCACTGTCGACCGGAACGGTTCGGAGAGCTCGTCGAGCGCCTTACTGAGCGCCGGTCCAAGGTCGACGCGTGAAAGCAGCTGGTCCGTACCGTCCGCTCGCATCTCTCCCTGCGTCATGGCCGCTGCGATCGCTTCCATGTCTCCGTCCGCGACGTCGACTTCACGCCGAACCTTCTCGCGCGAACGCAGGAAGGCGTTGCGACAGATCGTAAAGAGCCAGCGTCGTGCATCGCTCCCATGCTGAAAGGTGTGCCATGACCGGAAGGCGCGCAGGTAGGTCTCCTGAACCAGGTCATCCGCATCGGCTGGATTGCGCGTGAGCGAGTAGGCGAAGCGATATACGTCATCCATGTACGGCAGTGCTTCGCGGGCGAAGTCCGCGTCGCGGGTATCTGTCGGTGTTCCCGAGTCGTTCATATCGAAGCACCTAGCCGGCTGGCGTCTGCGGGGTTCCCTTCCCCGCCCGTGCCGCATAATAGCCAATCGGCTTCGCGCGTCGACTCGACAGCGACGGGATGCACACCGAGTAGATTGGTGGGCGTCCCGTGCGGTTGCACGTCCCGTCCGTCCGGCTTCCCCCGTCCGACCGCGACTGGCCCTTGTCATGACCTCGCCCCAGGTCCCGCCCGGCACCCTTTCGTCGCCGCCTCACGCGCCCTCGCCGCTCACGGGACTCCCGTTCGTGGTCGTGCAAGTGAACCGGTCCGGACTGGTCGAAGCGGTCAGCGACGCTTGGCCAATGCTGAGCGGACACGCCGCGCTCAACACCATCGGCACGCCGTGGGATCGGTACCTCGAGGCGGGCGACCAGGAAGCGTGGTCGACGATGGCGCGCGACCTGTACGAGGGGAACCGGACGCTCGGCGAGGGAATCGTCCGCCTGCGCCGGGAAGACGGCGCACGGCGCACGGTCGAGCTGCGCTGCGCGCTCCAGCACGATTCTGACGGCGCATCCGATGGTTTGGGCATCCTCGTCGTGGACGTCACCGGACGCGAGCCGTCGCTCCCCGCCATGCGGCGCGCTGTGCGCTTGACGGAAGAGTCGACGCGCTCGCTCGTGGAGCGGGCGGCCTTCGGCATTTTCCGCTGCACCCCCGATGGAGTACTCCTCGATGTGAACCCGGCCATGGCGACCATGCTCGGCTACACCGGGCCTGAACCGCTGCTGGGGCGCAACCTGTTCGAGCAACTGCAACCGGGTGCCGGGGAGCGCGAGCGCTGCCTCGCCGAGCTCGCGCGCGGAACTCCCGAGGTCTTCTGCGACCTCCGCGGCCCAAGGCGCAATGGCGCGACGGTGCACCTGCGGCTCGCCGTGACCGCCGAGTTCGACGGTCGGCAGCTGTGCTTCCTTCAAGGGATGGCGGAGAACATCACCGAGCGCGCGCGTCGAGAGGAGATCGTGCGGCGCGGCGAGCGCATGGCCTCGCTCACCCGCACGCTTGCCGGAGTGGCCCACGAGATCAACAATCCGCTCGCCGCCATCACCGGTTTCGCGCAGATCCTCCTCAAGCGCGATCAACCCGACGATGAGCGCCACGCGCATGAGACGATCCTGCACGAGGCTCGCCGCGCCGCCCAAATCATCAAGGACCTTCTCACGATCGCCCGGCGCCAGGAAGGGAGCGAGCGGGTGCGCGTTGACGTCAATGCGATCGTGCGCTACCTGATCGACACTCAGCGCTACGCGATGGATACGCGCGGCATCGTCATCAGTGTGCAGCTGGCGACGGACGCACCACTCGTGCAGGCCGACCCCGCGCAGGTCGAGCAGGTGGTCCTGAATTTGCTCGTCAATGCACGGCAGGCGCTCGAGTCGCGGCTCGAGACCCGGCTCGACTCGCGCGGTGGTGATGACGACTGGCGTCCCACGCTCGAAATCACCACGTCGCGTTCGCAGGGGCGCTTCGTGATCGCCGTCATCGACAACGGACCGGGAATTCCGGCGCAGGATCTCCCCCACGTCTGGGACCCGTTCTGGACGACGCGCGAGGAGGGTGAGGGATCGGGACTCGGCCTGGCGGTGGTGCATGGCATTGTCGAAACGCACGGCGGGACGATCGAGGCCACGAGCGTCCCGGGCATCGCCACGACATTCACCGTCACGCTTCCCGGTCTGTCGTCGTCCTCGCCGTCCTCGCCGTCCTCGCCACTGGCGCCGCGCGTCGCGGCGCTCGGCAGTACCGCCCCTCGACCGCTCGACATCCTCGTGGTCGATGACGAGATGGTGATTCGCGAACTGCTGGCGCGCTACTTCACCACACGCGGCCATGCGGTGGTCGCGGCGGCCAACGCCGAACAGGCGTTGCGGCTGGCGGAACAGGGATCCTTCGACGTGATCATCAGCGACCTTCGCATGCCCGGCATGGATGGACGCGCACTGATCCGCCGCCTGCGCACGCTTCCGTCGTGCGGCGACACGCGATTCATCCTCTCCACCGGCGACACGACAGCGATCCCCGGTCCCTCCGACGTCACCGAGCCTGTCGTGGAGGTCGTGACCAAGCCCTACGACGTCGATGCGCTCGTCGCCATCGTGGAGGGACGATGACAGCATCTCCGCACCCCCTAGACGTTCGTCTTATGAGCCTCGCCGACCTGCGCCGTGACTACTCCTTGGCCTCGCTCGATGTCGCCGATGTCGACGGCGATCCCATCGTCCAGTTCTCGCGCTGGTTCGAGGAGGCGCGCCGCGCCGACATCCTCGAGCCTAACGCCATGACGCTCGCCACCTGCACACCAGACGCGCGGCCGTCGGCGCGCATCGTCCTGCTCAAGGACGTGTCGCCGCACGGCTTTGCCTTCTATACGGACTTTCGCTCGCGAAAGGGCGACGAGCTTGCGGCGAATCCGCGTGCGGCGCTCGTCTTCCTGTGGAAGGAGATCGAACGCCAGGTGCGCATCGCGGGAATGGTCGAGCGCGTGTCGCGCGAGGAATCCGAGGCCTACTACCGGAGTCGTCCGGCCGGAAGCCGCATCGGCGCATGGGCATCGCGACAGAGCGCCGTGATCCCCTCGCGCGATACGATCGAGGAGGCCGTCGCCTCGATCACTGCCCAGTATCCGACCGACGACATCCCGCTGCCGCCGCACTGGGGCGGGTATCGCGTCGTTCCCGAGGAGCTGGAGTTCTGGCAGGGGCGCAGCAGCCGCTTGCACGACCGACTGCGCTATCGCCGGTCTACGCTCGGTTGGACGGTGGAGCGACTGTCGCCCTGACGTTCGCCATCTCGCTCGCCTGCCGTCACCAGTCGCGTTCGCTCTCCTCGACTTCCTCGCGCAGCTTCACGTAACTCTCGTAACGCGAGCGCGCGATGGTCCCGGCGTCGACTGCCGAGCGCACGCCGCACTCCGGCTCGCTGAGGTGACGGCAGTCGGCGAAGCGACATTGGTCGAGCAAGGGTACAAACTCCGGGAAGCATCGATCGAGCTCGCGCGCCGTGATCCCCCACAACCCCACCTCGCGCAGGCCAGGGGTGTCGACCACGTAGCCGCCGTCCGGCAGCGGGTGCATGCGGGCCCCGACCGTCGTGTGGCGACCCTTGTTCACCGATTCGCTGATCGCACCGACGCGCAGGTCGAGTCCCGGGTACAGCCCGTTGAGCAACGACGACTTGCCGACACCCGAGGGACCGGTCAGTGCGCTGACGCGCCCGCGAAGCGCCTCGTGCAACTCCTCGAGGCCGTCCCCGGTCATCGTACTCGTGTAGTGTACCGGATACCCGAGCGCGGCGTACGATCCGAACGTCGCCTCGGCGGCCCCACGTGAGGAGAGGTCGACCTTGTTGATTACCACGCGCGCGGCCACGTCGTTCGTCTCGGCGACGATGAGGAACCGGTCGAGCATCTTCGCATTCGGCTCCGGCTTGACCATCGCGAAGACGACAACGACCTGGTCGACGTTGGTGACCACGATGCGCTCGAGGTGCGCGTTCCCCGGTGAGCGTCGCGCGAGGCGCGAACGTCGCGGGAGGATGGCGACGATCGTCCAGGTGTCGGCCGCGTCGTCGTGTTCGACCGTCACGTCGTCGCCGACGGCGACCTTCATCCCCCCTTCTCGCTTGAGACGACCGCGCATGGCCGCCGTCCGCATCGCCCCGTCGGCCAGGCGGACGTCGTACTGGCCGCCGGTGCCTTGTAGCACCACCCCCTGCAATGGCTCCGCGCTCACGTCTCGTCCTTCATGACGTCCCACCAACGGCGCGGCGCGCCGGCCCCCCCGCCGCTCGACACCGCGACGATCTGCTGCTCCAGCTGCGCGCGCACGTCGGAGAGTGACCAAGTTCCCAGCGCCTCTCGCGCACCCTCGCGGGTCGGGCCATGGCAGAGATATTCGGACTCCAGGTGGCCGTCCACCCCCTGCGCCCCGATGCGGCGCCAGCGCAGGAAGAGGAAGTACGCGGCGTACGGGCGGACTGCATCACCGGTCGCGTCGGTCTCGATGGCCACGGAGTACGACAGCCCGTCCGAGCCCTCAAAGGCGGCGGGCCGGGCGTGCGCCTTCATGTAGCCGCCGATCGTGTTCGCGTCACCGATCGCGTGATCTGGCTGCAGCCACTGTCCGGCCATGCCTAACGCCGCCCCGCGAATCGTTCCTTCAGGATGCTGGCAGTCATGAAAGCCACGTTCGACGGGCGCTCAGCGAGTCGTCGCAGGAGGTATGGATACCACTGGGTGCCGTAGGGAACGTAGACTCGCATGCGGAAACCCTCGCGCACCAGCATTTCCTGCAGGTCGCGGCGCACGCCGAACAGCATCTGGAACTCGAAGCGATCGGGGGCGATTCCCTGTTCGCGTGCGTAGCGCTTCGCCTCCTCGATGATCACCTCGTCGTGCGTCGCGAGCCCCGGATACCTGCCGTCCGACATCAGCCGGTGCATGCTCTCGACGTACGACCGGTCCACGTCGCCCCGCTCGGAGAAGGCGATCGAGGGCGGCTCCTTGTACGCGCCCTTGCAGAGGCGCACGCGGCACTGGATGTCGATCGCGTTGGAGACGTCGGCCGCGGTCCGGCGGAGGTAGCTCTGCAGCACGATCCCCACTTCGTCCGGAAAGCGGGGATAGAGGTGCTCCTCGAACAGCTGCAACGTGCGCTCCGTGTATGCGCTCCCCTCCATGTCGAGACGCACGAACGTCTGGTGCGCCTTCGCGCGCTCGAGCACACGGGTGATGTTCTCGATGCACAGCGAGTCGGAGATGTCCTGCCCCATCGCCGTGAGCTTGACCGACACGTTGCTGTCCAGCCCCTCGGAGGCGATGCGATCGAGCAGCTCGACGTAGTGGTCGGCAGTGGCGCGCGCCTCGGCATCGCTGTGCACGCTCTCGCCGAGCAGGTCGAGCGTCGCCGAGATGCGCTGCGCATTCAGGGCGCGCACCGCGACCAGTGCGTGGTCGATCGTCTCACCAGCCACGAAGCGTCCGGCGAATCGCCGGGCTATCCCGTTGTTGCGGACGAACCGAAAGATCCCTTGTCGGTGGGAGAGCCAGAGAAACGTTTGTCGGAGCATTGCGTGGGGGAACGGACACTGAAGAATGGCATGAGCCTCCGCCATACCCGACTTGGGCGTAACGGTATGGGAAATATACCGCACCCCACACGGTGGAACGTTGGGGATGCGGATTCATGGTCGCTGAGAGGGTCGCATTCGAATGGCACGACCCCACGGCTCCCGATAGAGCCCGGCGTACACAAACCGGCGCGCGTTGGCGTCCACGCCCACCTGCGGTTCATACAGCGCGCGCACATCAGACAGGGGACGGATCATTCGCTCCAGCGACCGTTCCACCCCATCGAGGAGCTGCTCCCCCGTCGCATCCCGGAAGGTCACCCAGGCGTGTCGCCCGCGCGGGGCACCCGGGACGTCGCGCACGCCGACCACGAAGGAGGCCTCGAAGCGCGCGTCGACCAGCTGACGCCACGCCCAGAGGGCGAAGTCCTCGCAGTCACCGCAGCGGAGCAGCTCGAAGGTGACCGGGTGCAACCAGAGGTCCGCCTCGTCCAGCAGCTGCGCATCCTCAGCGTAGTGACATCCCAGCAGCCACTCGCCGATCGCCACGGGTGTCTGCCGCGAGACCCGGCACGGGCGTGCGAGATATTCGCGAAAGTCCCCGGCGCCGGGTCCAAATGCGCGCAGCGGCGGCTCGAGGTCGAACCGGCGCCAGGGATCACGCGCCGCGCCGGCCACCCGACGGGCGTGCGCGAGCCCGCTGACTTCGTCCAGCCAACGCAGGACGGCGCGCGCGTTCCTCATCGCAGCGCGTGGCGCCTTGCGCGCGCCATCGACCCTGGCGACAGCGTCTGGCTCATCGGACGATGACCAGTCCCACGTCGCCCACGAAGTCGTCGCGCACACGCGCCAGGTTCACCGGAACGTCCAGTTCGCCGCGGTTCAGCCGAAGATTGACGCGATGGATCCCCGCCGTGACTCGGTAGTAGCCTCGCCACACGCCGTTGGACTGACGCACCATCGGGACGGGGACCCAGTCGGTGAAGTCGGCCATCAGTTCGACCTCGCTGATCCCGGGAGCCCAGACGCGGATCTCCCGAAGTGATAGCGAGTCGAGCGATCCGCCGATGACGAGCGCGAGACGTTCGGTCTCCGGAAGTGTGGGGCGTTCCACTGCCGGCGCCGTGGGGAGTCGGGTCGGGCGCTCACGCAGCATGAAGCGTCCGTTGGGCAGTCGCAGGGCGATCGCCGCATACCGGGCGCCGGGCAATCCCTGGATGATGTCGACCGGATAGCTGCCGACGCTGACCGTGCCGAGCACTCCCTCGACGAGTGGCCAGGTGGCCGTGAATGAGCCCCAGCCCACCGTTCCGCGCAACGCCTCGCCGACCCGCACGCCTAACGACGCGTCGAAGGTGACCTTCCGGTGGGTCCACGAGACGGCGGCCTCGTGGTCGCCGAGGACGTCGCCGTACTGCAGTTGCATGGGCGTCCCGGTATACGACACGACGGCGGACCCGACGCGGGCCCAGCCGCCGAAGTCACCGAGGACCGTGGTTCGCCACTGAAAGCCGTCGAAGGTCCGGGTGAGCGCGGCCCCTCCGTGCAGCGCGTACTGCTCATGCAGCAAGTGCAGCCGTGCCTGACTCAACAGCTGCAGAGTCGGCATGAAGTCTTGCTGCGCGGTGCTGGTGGCGTTGAACGAGAGTTCGCCGCGCACCGACCGGAACCAACGACTCAACATCCCGGTCGTTGGGAGGGGAGCGGAGAAGCGCGACCCGGTGATGCCGCCTTGCATGGACCATCGCCCGTCATTGAAGAGCGATACAAGTCCGGTGGCGAAGAGCGCGCCGGCGGGCCGCTCGATCGCGGCGGTCTCGGTGAGGGTCACGGCGCCTAACGTGAGGCCGTTGTCGTACCCGACGGCAGCGAAGCCGACGTCCCGCGTGCGCACGGGCGCCTGAGCGCCGAGTGGCCGGACGGCGAGCATGAGGAGGCACCAAAGCAGTCGCGCGGCGGGGCAGAGCGCCCCGCCGCGCACGAAGTGTGGCGGAATACGGCCTGGGGTTGGTTACGGGCGCTTTTTCGGCTTCCCGCGAGGCGCCGCCGGCGCGTCTCCTGTTCCGGCAACGTTGTTGTTCCCCTGCACCGCCCCGACCGCGGTCGGGTTGAGCGCTGGGTCTCCAGCGCGGGTCGTGCCGCGAACCGAAGGTAACGTGCTCCCCAGAGCCCCGCCATTGCCGGCGGCGGTCGCGTCGGCGATCTGACGCTCGAGTCCCTGGCCGCGCAGCGTGATCGCGGTCGATCCCGCCATGCCGCCGGAGATGTCCCGCTCGACGTCCTGACGCAACTTGGCGAACTGGTCTTCGGTGGCGGAGGCCAGGACCAAGTTCACGATCACGGGTGAAATCGTGTCGGGAGGAACGCCCCGGTTGACGAGGTAGCTCATGACGTCGAGCGCCATCGCATAGCGGACGCCGTTCTTCGTGGCGCGTAGCCGCTCGAGTTCCTTCACCTTCACGCCGCTCCGCAGCGCGTGCGCCCCGGCCACCACTTCGGCGTCGGGGGAGGCGGGGCCCAGCGCCTCACGCGCGCGCTGCAGGTCGTCGGCCCAACCGCGCACGACGGCGACGATCACCCGACCGGTCGCCTTCTTGCTCGCGCCCTCCAGGGCGCGATCCACCAGCGGTTCCGTGGGAACACCCGCCTTGCGAGCGGCGTCGATGATGGCATCGACCGCCTCGCGCGTTTCACGATCCAGGCGGTTCGTTAGGCGCGGGTCGCTCGCTTGCCAAGCGAATCCGCTCAGGGTGAGCGCGCTGACAGCGACCAGGACGAGACGAGGCGTTATGTGCATGGTTCAGTCCCTCCGTTCGACGGTGACCACCGAATTCGCCGAGCCGAACTCACTCGACGTCTGGGGCCGCGTGGGATCGTTCACCCGCTGCGCACCATCGACCTCGAACTGATACTCATAGCGCCCGGGGACGAGTGGAATGGTGATCGACCACGCGCCGTCATCCGACACGCGCTCCATCTGGTAGCGCGAATCGTCCCAATCGCTGAAATCGCCCACGAGCGCGACGGAGGTCGCGCTGGGGGCGATAAGGAGGAACTGCTGCAGCTGAGGAGCGTTCGCATCGCGGGTCACGCGGGCGACCGGCTGCAACACGAAGTTGCCGACCGGACGATCGGCGACGGCAGAAGGCGACGAACTGGTCGGCGCGAGCAGCTGCATCGACACGACGCCGACGAGGGCGGCCGCCGCGGCAAGACCGGCGACCTGCGAGACGGAGAACGCGAACGTTCTGCGATACCACGGACGAACCGCGCGCACGACGTTGAGCGACATGACACGCGGCTCCAGCGCCGCCATCACCCGATCGTCGAACCGCGCATCGAACGCGACCGGACGTCGCAACTCGTGCGCAATGCCGGTTATGAAAGGATCGAAGTCGTCGTCGTGTGTCATCACCGTTGGACCTCTTGCAGGAGCGCCCGGAGGCGCTCGCAGGCTCGCTTCACTCGCATCTTCAGGGCGGACACGCCCACTCCAGTGAGCTCCGCAATCTCGTCATACCCCAGTTCTTCGACATGCTTCAGCAGAAATGCTTCGCGGTGATCGTGCGTCCGTCGACTTCGAACGCGTTCGGCGATGTGAATCGGCCGCTCCCGTGGACCACGTCGACGCCCATCGCACGGAAACGCTCGGGGCTGTCGTGTGTCGCGATGTCGCCGACCACGCCCGCGACGCGCGCCATCACGCGTGCCAGATCGGGTTTCGGATCGACGGGGGAGAGCGCCCAGCGATCGGCGTGACGCATCGCATGCGCGACGCGCGCCGATTTAAGCAGCGTCTTCGATGGCACGCAGCCGTGCCACAGGCAATCGCCACCCAGCCGGCCCCTTTCGATCAGCGCGATCTTCGCACCGAGTGCGGCGCCGCCCGCCGCTACGACCAGGCCGCCGGCGCCGCCGCCGATGACGGCGAGATCGAATTCAGGAGTGGCCACGATGAATGGAAGTTACGGTCAGGCGGTTTACGAGAAGAGGGCCGGATCGGCTGCGCCTGCTGGCATCTT
>JBDTUA010000106.1:0-13950 GCA_040007995.1 Gemmatimonadota bacterium
GATGCTAATAATTTAGCAGTCTGCTAAAAACATAGCATCACTTCGACGCGTAGGGCCTCCCATGACCGATCGCTCCGCCGCTCCCCCCGACGCACGCGGCACCCCCGCTTCCCTCAGCCGACGCGAGCGCCAGATCATGGACGTCATCTACGCTCGCGGCTCGGCTACGGCCGCCGAGGTGCTCGAGGCGCTCCCCGACGCCCCGTCGTATTCGGCGGTGCGCGCCCTCCTGCGCATCCTGGAAGAGAAGGGGCACCTGACGCACTCGGTGGACGGTCCTCGTTACGTCTTCGCCCCCGTCGTCCCGCGCGACAATGCGCGCGAGTCGGCGCTGCGCGGCCTCGTCCGCACCTTCTTCGACGGCTCCCCGAGCGGAGCGGTCGCCGCGCTGCTCGACCTGTCGGGGAACAAGCTCTCGCCGAAGGAACTCGACGAAATCGCCGCGCTGGTCAAGCGCGCCAAGAAGGAGGGACGCTAACATGACTGCCGTGATGCACTCCCCCATGTTGTCTCTGCTCGCCGTCGTCGCGCCGCTCCCCGACTCGACATCCGGCTTCGTCGTCGGATTCGGATCGGTGGCGCTGCGGGTCGCCGCGCTCCTTCTCCTGACCGCAGGCGCGGAACGACTACTCTCCGACCACTCCGCCAGCCGCCGGCACCTCATCCTCGTGCTCGGCGCACTTGGCGCTCTGCTGATTCCGGTACTCACCCTGGTGGCGCCGCGATGGAGCGTGGCAGTGCTTCCGGCAGCGTCGGAAGGCGCGAACTCACCGGTCGCGGTGCGCGGCCGCTCACCAGCTCCGATCGTTGACCACCTAGCGCGCGGAGTCGGCGTTGCGATCGCTCCGGCAGCGCCGACGCCGCCTCAATGGCCGATAGCAGCTGGACCCTCGACGCTCGACGCAGTGGCTCCCCTCGCGCCGCTGGCGTCGCGCCGAGGAGTCAACGGGCGCCAAGATCGTGCCCCTCGCGCGATGGCCGCGTCGCCTTCAGCCCCACGCGCGCAACGGGTCGCCGCGAGTCGCCCGGATCGCAGCGGCTCGGCCCTCGCCGCTATCGCTGCCTGGAATCCGTCGCCGTCGCTCCAACTATTCCTTGCATGGTTGTTCGGCGCCGGTATCCTCCTTGGCCAGCTCCTCCTCGGTGTGATCCGTCGTGCGCGCCTCGCCGCGACCGCGACCGATCTCCTGCCCGCGCCATGGGAGCGTTCGCGCGCACGGCTCGCCGCACGAGGCACCCTTCCCGCACGCGTCCGATTGTATGCGACCCCTCGCTCGAGCATGCCGATGACCTGGGGGGTCCTGTGGCCGATAGTCATCGTGCCGGAACACAGCGCGTGGACGAGCGACGAGCGAGACGCCGCCCTGCTCCATGAAGTGGCGCATATCCGCCGCGGCGACGCGTTGTGGCTGACGGTACTCAGCGTCGTGCGCGCGTTGCACTGGTATAATCCGCTCGCGTGGTGGCTGTGCGGCGCCGAGCGCCTCACCCGTGAGGAGGCGTGCGACGATCGTGTGCTCGACGCCGGCGTGCGCCCCTCCGAATACGCCGAGCAGTTGTTAGGCATCGTGCGGCAGCCGAGCGAATGGCGTACCCCGTCGGCGGCGCTGGCAATGGCACGTCCGTCCTCCGTTGCGCGGCGCCTCCACGCGATCCTGCGTCCCGAGCAGCCGCGCGACATCCCGGGCGTCGCCATGCGCCTCGCCTCGATCGCCGGCGCGGCACTGCTCGCAGCCTGTATCGGGACCGCGACGCCCGTTCGGCGCGTCGCCACCACGCCGGTACCGGACACTGATTTCGCGCCGCGCCTAACGATCGCCGACGCACAAGCGAGCGGGGCACGCGTCGTCGGGTACGGCGCGTCGTCGCCGCGAGCGGAGTCGCGAACCGGACGAGGCAACCTTGGTTCCACGTCCGCGAGCGTCGGCGTTGGCGGTATCGGCGCGCCTGACGTCACCCGCGCGGCCGACCGCGCCACATTCCCCAGCGGTGGATTCGGCGCGAGCGCGGCGAACGGATCCGCTGCCGGGGCGAGCTACTCAGCCAGCGTCAGCGGGACGGACGGCGACGCGACGTCGTATGCCGGCGGGCTCGCGGCCCCGGGGATGGTAGCCGTGTGGAACGGCTTCGGCACCACCGGGACGGCCGGAGCACGATCCTCCGTTGCGTCCCCGTTTGCCGCGTCGCAGCAGCAATGCGACGGTAGGAAGGGGAGGAACATCTCCAGTTCGCATAGCCGCGACAGCGGGGACAAGCAGGAGAGCATCATCTGGTCGCGCAACGGCTGCAAGATCGAGATCACGTCGCGTGGCGACTATACACTCTCCCCGACGCTCGACGACGTGCTCACGCTCTCGCGCGGTGGCTCGTTCCTCCTGCGGGAGGATGACGGACGAGTCGAACGCGAGGTCCGCATCACTCCCGCCTCGGATGGTACCCTCGAGCATCGCTATCGCGTCGACGGCGATACGCGTATATGGGACACCGAGGGGAAGACGTGGTTTGCGCAGGTCGCGTTGCGGCTGGATCGCCTCACGGCGTGGGCCGTCGATGCGCGCTTTCCGGCGATCATGGCGCGGGGCGGGGTGGATGCCGTGCTCGCCGAAATCGATCTCATGGAGGGCGACTACGCGCGACGTATCTATTTCACCAAGCTCGCGTCGTCGGCACAGCTCTCGAGCGTCCAACTGGTACGGGTGATCGACTCGGCCGCATCAAGGATCCAGTCGGACTACGAGATGGCTGAGCTGTTGATCGCCGCCAGCAAGCAGAAAGCGTTCGATGATCCGGCGCAGCTCGCCCTCGCGCGCGCCGCTGCCCGCATCAAGTCGGACTACGAGAAGCGCCGCGCCTTCTCGGCGCTGCTCGCGAAGGAAGGGCTCTCGTCCGCGACGGTCGGCGAGATTCTCGCCGGGACCAAGGGGATGGACTCCGACTACGAGCTGGCTGAGCTGTTGATCGACGTCGCCGGGCGCTACGCCATCGCCCCGGCCACGCGCCGCTACTACCTCGACGCGTTAGGCACGATCCAGTCGGACTACGAATACCGCCGCGTCCTCACGGTGATCGTGAATCGCGGCTCGCTCCCCGCCGAGTACACGTCGGAGATCCTCGCCCACGCCGGGACGCACCTGCGCGGGTACGAACTCGCCGAACTGCTGATCACGTTGGACAAATCGGTCGGTCGCGATCGCACACTCGGCCTCGCCTTCCTCGAAGCGGCCGACCATCTCGACTCGGACTACGAGCACGGTCGCGTGTTGAAGGACCTGATCGCCCAGCGCCCGGACACGGCGGTTGTCGCGCAGCTGCTCAAGCAGGCGCGCGGCATCGGGTCTGCCTATGAGCGCGCCGAGCTGCTGCTGATGGTAGCCCGCGCGTATCGCATCGATGGTTCGCTGCACGACCCCTACGTCGACGCCGCACAGTCGATCAAATCGGAGTACGAGCGCAGTCGCGCCCTGGCGGCGGCGGTCGGGCGCCGGGTGGAACGCTGAGTCAGTGACAAACGAGCGCGGGCGCCTGCCGAGTGGCAGGCGCCCGCGTTTCGCGTACGCGTGGTGCGCGCTGCGAGTGCTATTGCATGCCCCGCATCTTGACTTCCTTGAAGCCGGCGGGCGGGGCGAAGAGTGACGGATCCACCCGTCCGGTCTCGATGCGATCGACCTCGGTCTTGACCGTCACCATCGTCCCCTGCTTCGGCGGTGTTGCCGGTTCGTTCTCCTTCTTCTTCGCCTCGTCGGACATCTGCTTCACCTTGTTCATCATCCCGCGCAACCCGCCTCCCTTCTTCTGCTCGGGCTCCGGCGGCGGCGCGGAGGCCTCGTCACTGAGCGCGAGCTGGCGATCGAAGGTCATCCCGGCCGGGACGAAGGCGACATAGGTGGTGCTACGGACCGAAACGCCCGGCACCTTCGCCCGCTCCTTCGCCGCGGCGGCAAAGCCCTCGCGCAGCTGCGGGTTGGCGCTGAAGGCGGCATCCATCGACTTCACCGACCCCTCGAACTCCTGACCGAGCTTCTGGACGTAGAGCCGCTGGAATTCCTTCATCGCCGCCACCTGCGCGGCATTCTTCGACACCCACTCGTCGACGAAGAAGACCATGCTCCCTGCTTCCTGCGTCTTCTCGCCTTCGGGGGTCACGTTCGCGGTCGTGGTGATCGTCATGAAAACGCGCTCGGCGTCGGCTCCCGCGATCTTGGCGTGCTCGCCCGGACGATCGACCTTCACCTGGTACTTCAGGTCCACATCGCCCTTCGGGTCGGAGGACTTGTTCTTCGATGACGCCGTGTGGCTCGCGGCCTTCATGGAATCCGCCATGTTGTGCATCATCGTCGACATCTCCTCGAACGTCATCGACGTGTAGCTCTTCGCCTTGTTGTCGATGTTGATGATGCGTCCCGCATCGAGGTCGACGATCGCGGCGTTATCGCCGTTGTCGCTGCGCAGCTTGTGGCCGGAGATGTACGTCGTCCCTTCGATCGGGTCGTTCAGGTTCTTGCCGCCGAAACGCGCGGCCATGCTCATGAGCTTTCCGAAGCCGCCATGGAAGCGGACGTTGGAGGTGCTGTGGACGGTCACGTCCTGGGCGCGCAGGGACGGCGTGGCAAGGGGAGACACGGCGACTGCGATCGCCAGAAGTGTGCGATGGGTCACTTTCATGCTCGCTCCGATTGTGCTGCGGGGGTGAGACTTTTGGGCGTCCGGGGACACTGTGCGGAAGGATCCAGCGCGGTCGAGAGACCGTCAGCACCATTTGCAATGAATGTGCTACCCCGATCGGTCACTCGATATACGCCCCGACGCGAGGAGACGCGACACCTGCCAACTGGACGACAGTTGGAAAAGGGGGTCACAGCTGGTGATGTTGTGACGGTCCCCCCAACGACCGCCCCGGCATGAACTCCCACAACGACACCCCGAAGACGCTCGATCCCGGACAGGGAGTCGTGCCACCCGCCGCCCTGCTCGACGAAATGCAGGGGGACGACCCGCGTAGCATGGCTCGGCGGATCGATGACGTGCGCATCAGCGCGGTACGGCCGCTCGTCGTCCCGGCAATGCTCCAGGAGCGCGTCCCGCTGCGCGATGGGAGCCGGGTGCTCGTCCGGACGAGCCGCGCCGCCATCGCCGACGTCCTCCACGGGCGCGACGATCGATTGATCGTCGTCGTGGGACCCTGCTCGATCCACGATCACGAGCAGGCGCTCGAGTATGGGGAGCGACTCAAGCAGGTCGCCGACACCGTGAACGATGAGCTGCTGATCGTGATGCGCGCCTATTTCGAGAAGCCGCGCACCACGGTCGGATGGAAGGGCTTCATCAATGACCCGAACCTCGACGGCACATTCGCCATGAACGAGGGGCTGGAGCGGGCGCGTCGGCTTCTGCTGGATCTGACCTCGCTCGGTATCCCGACAGGCACCGAATTTCTCGACCTGCTCAGCCCGCAGTACATCTCTGACCTCGTGTCGTGGGGGGCGATCGGGGCGAGGACGACAGAGAGCCAGAGCCATCGGCAGCTGGCGTCCGGGCTCAGCTGCCCGGTCGGCTTCAAGAATGGGACCGAGGGGAGCGTGAAGGTCGCCGCCGACGCGATCCTCGCGGCAAGGGCACCGCACGCGTTCATGGGGATGACCAAGCTCGGTGTCGCCGCGATCTTCGAGACGACGGGGAACGACGACTGCCACGTCATCCTGCGCGGCGGCAAGGCGCCGAATCACGACGCGGCGAGCGTTGCGGCCTGCTGCGAGACGCTGCGCGCCGTCGGCCTCGGCGAGCAGGTGATGATCGACGTGTCGCACGGCAATAGCTCGAAACAGTACCGACGCCAGGTGACGGTCGCCAGCGGGATCGCCGAGCGAATTGCGGCTGGCGATCGGCGGATCACCGGCCTGATGATTGAAAGCCACCTCGACGAAGGGCGGCAGGAGCTCGTGCCCGGCAGCGCGCTGCGCCGGGGCGTGTCGATCACCGACGCCTGCATCGGCTTCGCGCAGACGGTGCCGGTGCTGCATGGGTTGGCGCAGGCGGTGCGGGCGAGGCGCGGCGCCCTCTCAACGACCTGACGCTTCCCACGCCGCCAGCGCCCGCAGTCGCGGCTTGCGGCTGCTCGGCGAATCGAGTGAGAACGACCGGGCATCGCCCAGCTCATCGCGCACGTAGGCCTCGGTCCGTTCCACGACGCGGCGCAGGGCCGCCGGTCGCGCCCCGTCGAAGGTCGCCCACACGAGCTGCTGCGCCTCGGGATCGAACTCCCACAGCCCGATCACCCGCCCGCGGTCGACGATCGCATGGCTCGGCAGGTCGCTGAGCGAGCCCAATGATACCGGCAGCTTGTCGTTGACCACGTCGCGCGCGCGATCGGCGTCGTCGAGCAGCGAGGCGAGGTTGCGCCGGGTGGCGACGAGCGGGTCGAGGCTGCTCACGAGTGCGTACTGCGCCCCCTTGGGTGCCTTGAACTTGCGCAGCGCCTCCGCGTCGCCCGGGAGGAGGAGCCGGTCGCTCCCTGCCGTCGCCGCCACGAGGCCCAACCGGGCGAGGACGGCGGCCGACGCCTTCACGCCCAGCCCCGAATACCACTGCCACTCGGCGACCGTCGCCGGGCCGGCCCAGCCAAAGAAGCGCTCGGCAAGCGCTGTGTAGGCTTCGGTGGCGTCGAACGGCGCGCGTTTCCGCGGGTTCGGGCGCCACCGCACGTAGCCGTAGCGCTGCTGGTCGAGCCGTCCGTTGACGGGAACGCGGCGCAGGTCGCCGGCGCGTTGCAGCCGGCCGAGCGCCAGGGGGAGCGTCGAGCCCATCCCCTTCTTCTTGCCGGCGTCGCCGAGTGAACGCGAGGCGTCGCCGGTGGCGCTGCGAATCTCGTCGGGCGAGCGCGGGGTCTTGTCCACGGCGGTGAGTACCGCGGTGCACAGCGCGTCGATCTCCCGTTCCGTCACTCCGAGCTTGAGCGCCCCCTTCATCTCCTGATCGCCGACCGCATCAGCGAGTGCGAGGGCGAGGGCAAAGTCGTCGGACGGAACGACGTACGTGCAGGCGCGCACCGACGGAAGTTCGTGGATTGCCAGCGCTGCCACGGCCGCGTCGGCGTCGGCGCGGGACGTTCCGGCACGAGCGAACAGCGTGAGATACGGACCGACCCCGCCCACCGAGCGCGCCCACCCGGCTCGTGCGATCACGTCGGCGGGCGAGGCGCCTTCGAGCGAACCATCGAGACCTTGGCGATGGGACCACCAGGAGCGCAGAAGGGACATGAGACGGGGACGGGGGACGGGGGACGGGAGACGGGAGACTACAGCGCTGCTGCGGGCGGATCTGTCACTTCTGCGCTCTTACCCACTTCTCGGCGCGGGACTTGATGCCGAGGAGCATTCCACGCTCCATCACAAAGTGGGCGGGCTCGATGAAATAGAACGCCACCAGCGCAATAGGCAGGGCCGAGAGCTTCGGGCGTCCAGCTCCGCGTTCGTGTACGATGAGACGGCTCGATGTGTCGTTCACCGTAGCGACCACGAAAGTCCCCCACTGTTCGAGCGTCATGCTGTGCGGCGGATCCCAGGCGGTGATGCGCCATCCGAGCGAGTCGCCCAGGTATCCGCCCAGGAAGGTCGGTTGCGCCCCTCGCACGAAGTCGCCGACCTGGCGGAGCTGCCAGGCCGGGACGAGCGAGTCGGCGTTTTGTACCTGGTCGCCGAAGGCACGTTCGAGCCAGTCGTAGCTATAGAAACCGGCCCGGTCCTGACCGATCTGCGCGATCCAGGGCCAGACACGGTCTGCCGGCGCGGCGATTGTGACCGCGCGGTCGACGCGATATCGCGGGGCTTCGACCCCTCCCTCGTAGGCGACGGACGTATCGCGCTCCTCGGCGCTCGTTCCCCAGCGCTGATACCAGGGGCGCGCGAGGATGAGCGCTGCGGTGAGGACTAGCGCCCCGTACGCGATCGTCGCTCCCAGTCGGTCGGCCGCCGTTGGCGCGTCGGCGATCGTCGCTGCGGGCGTTGTCGTCACCGTCGTGGTGTGGATCTCGGGATGCGAACAGCGCGACCACCACCGCGTCAGGACGGAGAGGACGAAGCCGATCAGCAGGTAGACGGCCGACCAGAGCATCGCGTCCGCGAGGTGCAAGAGGACCGCCGAGGCGATCGTCGCGCCGATCGTCAGCGCTTCGGCCCGCGGCTGCAGCCGGCGGAGGCCGAACAGGGCGAACGAGGCGGCCAGGAAGCCGCACATCGCCACGAGCCACAACGGCGTCACGATCGCGGGCGACGTCGTGCCGGCGGCCCAGACCCCGGGGCCGGCCTGCGCCAGCGCGTGCAGCAGGAGGAAGAGTGCGAGAAGGAATGGTCGCATACGGACTCCACGAGAGCGTGGAGCAGGTGCCGCGCGCTGTCAATGGCTGCGGCACGGACAGCGACACTGGCAGACAACACAAGGGGCAGGCCTGGAGGCCCACCCCTTGCGAATCGGGCGTTGGCCACGGGGTGCCTAACGCGCCGAACTTCTGACCGAACCTACCGATCCGAGCGCCACTTTGCAACGAAAATCGCACGGCGCCTGCTCTCGATCGGTCATTCACGCACACCGACATTGTGCCACGAGTTCCCGTCTCGCGCCAGCCTGAACCTCGCGGGTCGGCGCAGATTTTTGAGGACTTTGCGATCCTGCTCTCCATATCGGGAATCGCCATCGGGAATCGCCGCACGAATGCGACGGCCTTAACGAACGTCACGATTTGCCATCCAACAGGGAGAATCAATCGACCATTTCTTCGCACGCGACGTTTCGGCGCGTGCGATCGCTCTCGGAGGAATCATGTCACGTATCACGCGCACCTTGGCCGCCTGCTCTGCGGCGCTCACAGTCCTTGCGGCGTCGGCTGCAGTTGCCCAGTCAGCCGATAGCACGCGTTCATCACCCCCGCCCACGCGACGCGGCATGATGGGGCCCGGCGGCGGCATGCGCGACCGGATGGCCCCGAACGACAGTGCCTCGCCGCGCCGCGGCGGGATCATGCGCGACCGCATGGGTCGCGGCGGACGAGGCGGATCCTTCGCCCCCGGCGCGCCGGGACGGGGGGCAATGATGCGCTCCCGTGGCGGGGCGGGCGCTCTGATGCGCGGGATTACCCTCTCGACCGATCAGGAAAAGGCGCTCCGATCGTCCCAGTCCAAGCACATCATGGCGAGCAAGCCGCTCATGCTCGAGATGATGTCCGCTCGCACCGATGAACAGCTGGCACGTCTCAATGGGGACCAGAAGGGACTCGATGCCGCTACCGCGCGCGTCACCGCGTCTCGCACAAAGCTCGATTCGCTGCGCCGCCAGCGTTCGCCGACCACCGACCTGCGCGCCGTCCTGACCCCCGACCAGCAGAAGATCCTCGACAAGAATCTCGCGGAGCGTGGGCCGAAGGAACGGATGGGACGTATGGGACCGGGGCGCCCTGGCAATGACGGCGCACGTGGCTTCCGCGACGGTGGAAAGTCGCCGCGCGGTCCTCGCAATGCTCCGCGGATGCGTCGTTGGACTGAGGACGCCGACTCGACGAAGGACGGCGTGCGATAGGGAGCGATCCTGAGGCGACGTCCCGCGGTTCGCCGCGGGGTCGCGAGGTCGCGAGGTCGCGAGGTCGTGAGAGAGGTCGTGAGAGAAGTCGTGAGAGAGGTCGTGAGAGAGGTCGCGAGACAGGAGGGCCATCCGTCAGCTGCGGGTGGCCCTTCGTCCGTTGGGCGGCGACGCCCCCCGCTTGTCGATAAGATTCAGGATGACCGACCGTCCGACTCGCTGGAAGCGGTGGATTACGCCGTGGAACCTGCTCACCGCGGTGATCGTCATCTGGGCCGCCCCGCGTCTCCTGCCGCACCTCGGCGCCGTGATCGGTGTGGAATCGGGAGGGCGCACGCAGCCGATCTACGACGTCGCTACGCTCGACGGCGCGCAATTGACCCAGGCGTCGCTACGAGGGCAGGTCGTGCTCGTGAATTTCTGGGCGACGTGGTGCGTCCCGTGCCGGGTGGAGATGCCGCTCCTGCAGCGCATGTATGACCGGCATCGCGGCGAAGGATTCGCCCTGCTCGGTTTTAGCGTCGATCGTGGCGGCGCCGACGGCGTGCGACGTTTCCTCGCCGAGCGTGAGGTGACGTATCCGGTCGCCCTCGTCGGGTCGGCGGTCGAGCGGGCCTTCGGCGGCATCCGCGGGTATCCGACGTCGTTTCTCATCGATCGCCAGGGCGTGGTGCGCCATGTCGTGATCGGACCACTGGCGCCGGCGACACTGGAACTGGCGGTTCGACGACTGCTCAACCAGCGCCCCGACTCCTCGGCGCCGCCCCCGGGCTCGGCAACGCCTTCCACAACGCCTCGCCGCGCTGCACCGTAGCTACGGCATTCCTCCCTCATGCCGGGGCGCACGCCGTGCGCGTCGCCGGTGTCATGGAGTGCAGCGGTCCCTAACCCGAGAGTCCCATGCGTCGACTGCTCGTCCTGGCCCTCGCCGTTCTCGCGCCGTTCCCGTCGCGCGCTCCCCTCGCGGCACAGCGCGCGCCAGCTTCGCAGAGCGGCTTCACGATCGACCAGGTCACCCGCTATCCATTTCCCAACGAACTGAACGCCGCGGCAAGGGCCAATCGCATCGTCTGGGCCCTCAATGAGGACGGGATCCGCAACCTGTACGTCGCCGAAGGGCCGGCGTTTGTTGCGCGACGGCTGACGAACTACACCGTCGACGACGGACAGGAGCTCACCTCGGTGCAGCTGACGGATGACGGGAAGAATGTCGTGTACGTTCGCGGCGGCGACCATGGCGCCAACTTCGATGACGACCGTCCCGTGAACCCGCTCGCCCTCCCGACGCCGATCCGGGTGCAGATCTGGAGCGTCCCGTTCGACGGCGGGGAGCCGAAGTCGTTAGGCGAGGGCGATGCGCCGGTCGCGTCGCCCGCGGGTGACCAGGTCGCCTTTGAGCGCGACAACCAGCTCTGGGTCGCCCCGGTCGACGGCGGGGCGCCGGCGCGACGGCTCTTCACCGCCTACGGCAGCAACGGTTCGCCGGAATGGTCGCCGACCGGAGACCGTCTCGCCTTCGTCTCCAGCCGCGGCGATCACGCCTTCGTCGGCATCTACAACGGCGCCGACGTCCCGATCACGTATATCGCTCCGACCACCAATCGCGATGGCAGCCCGCGCTGGTCGCCGGACGGGTCGCGCCTCGTCTTCGTGCGACGCCCGGGGGGCGGTGGACCGGCACGCAACATTTTGGAGTCGCGTCCGACGGAGTGGGCGCTGTGGACCGCCGACGCGAAGACGGGGGACGCCCGGCTGCTCTGGACGTCGCCCAAGACGCTGCGCGGGTCAGTGCCGAACACGCAGGGGGGGACCAATCTGCACTGGGCGGCGGGGAGCCGTATCGTCTTTCTCTCGTACATGGACGGGTGGCCGCATCTCTACTCGATCGCGGCGTCGGGTGGCGCACCGCTCCTCCTGACGCCGGGGAACTACATGGCCGAGTACGTGCGCCTCTCCCCGGATGGGAAGACGCTCGTCTTTACCGGGAATGCCGGCGAGACGCCGGACGACCTGCATCGCCGGCACATCGTGACCGTGCCGGTCGACCGCGCCACGCCGAAGGTGCTCACGACGGGGACCGGACTCGAATGGACGCCGGTCGTCCTCGCCGATGGCGTGACGATGGCTTTCCTCGGGGCGACCGCGCAGCGCCCGCCACTTCCCGCGATCATGCCGTTAGGCGGCGGCGCGCCGCGCCTCCTGGGTGCCGACCGCATCCCGGCCGACTTCCCGACGGCGCAGCTCGTCACCCCGCGCGCAGTCAGCTACACCTCTGAGGACGGCGTGCTGGTACACGCCCAACTGTTTGATGCCGGCGGCGCGCCGGGGAAGCGACCGGCCATCGTGTACGTCCACGGTGGTCCGCCGCGCCAGATGCTGCTGGGCTGGAACTATTCCGACTACTACGCGAACGCGTATGCGATGAACCAGTACCTCGCCTCGCGCGGCTACGTCGTGCTCTCGGTCAACTACCGGTTGGGGATCGGCTACGGCTACGAGTTCCACCAGCCCGCCGACGCCGGCGCGCGCGGGGCGAGCGAGTATCGCGACGTCAAGGCGGCGGCGCTCTACCTCCGCACGCTGCCGCAGGTGGACCCGGCGAAGATCGGGATCTACGGCGGCTCGTACGGAGGCTACCTGACGGCGCTCGCGTTAGGCAGGAACTCCGACCTCTTCGCTGCCGGCGTCGACATCCACGGCGTGCACGACATGACCGCCGGGACGTCGGGGGCGGGATCGTCGCTGCAGTCGGCGATGGGAGGCGCCTCGCGCTTCGAGCCGACGGATCGCGACAAGGCCCTCGAGGTGGCGTGGCAGTCGTCGCCCGTGTCGAGCGTCTCGACCTGGAAGTCGCCCGTCCTGCTCATTCACGCCGATGACGATCGCAACGTGCGATTCTCCCAGACCGTGGACCTCGCCCGACGGCTAGCCGCGCAGGGAGTCGACTACGAGGAGCTCATCGTCGTCGACGACACGCACCACTGGATGCGACATGCGAACCAGCGGCGGGTGGATGCGGCGACGGCGGAGTATTTCGATCGAAAGCTGAAGGGAGGGGTGCAGTAGAGACGGGAGACGGGAGACGGGAGTTCGTCAGCGTGCGGTGCCGCGGCCGGCGTTTTGTTTGAGCACGGCTTCCATTCCTTTCACGAAGACATCCGTCGGGAGTGCGCCGGGGACGACTTCGCCGTTGATGAAGAATGTTGGTGTCCCGCGGATCATCAGCGAGCGGGCGAGCGCGTTGTTCTTCTGCAGTTGCGCGCTCACGTCCTTCCCGGTGATGCAGGCCTTGTAGCGCGCCGGGTCGAGCTTGAGCTGGGTGGCGTATCGGGCCATCTGGCTCCGCACGTTGGACGACTTCATCCAGCTCTTGCGATTGTCGTAGAGGATGTCGTGCATCGCGAAAAACTTCCCCTGCTGGGCGGCGCAGATGGACGTCTCGGCGGCCTCGGTCGAGTTGGGGAACATCCCGATCGTGAACGGGACGAACTTCCAGAAGACGCGCCCCCGGTCGATGAAGAGCGAGTCGAAGACCGGAAGCGTCTCGCGATGGAATTTCTCGCAGTAGCTGCAGCCGAAGTCGGCGAATTCCACGACCCAGACGTCGGCGCTGGCGTTCCCGCGTTGGTACCCGACCGCGTCGAGGGCGAAGGTCGAGTTGCCGAGCGTGACCAGCATGCGCGAGACCATCTGGGCACGCGCCGGCACCGCCAGCGCGAGGCACACGGTGACAAGCGCGCCCAGGCGCGCCACGCGGCGGGCGAGGGGCGGAAGGGAACGTCGGCGGCGGAGAAAGGGCACTGCTGCCCGGAGAAGTCGTGGCATGGGCGCAAGTTAGCGTCCGCCCCGCGCAGCGGGCACCGGCGCCGGTGGCGGACTCGTCTCTCCACCGGCAACGGAGTTTCCTCACACTGCCGTCGGCGAGACTGTGCGACGACAAACGTCGAATTGGCCGCGGCCGCTAGCGACCGCTTGCCCACCGAGGCGAGCGGTTGCGAAGAGGCGGCGTGCCTTGCCATCTTGTTTCTACCGGTCGGGTTCATCCGTCCCGGCACAGATGGGGTGTAGCTTAGTTGGCAGAGCGCCTGACTGTTAATCAGGAGGTCGCTGGTTCGAATCCAGCCGCCCCAGTTCCGTAACTGTTTGATTGGGAAGGAATTACACGCCTGACTCATGAAACGGAGCCGGGCGTTCGTTATTGTAGGAAGCGGATAGGAAGCCACGTGGCTAAATCCGAGCTCGCGCGTATTCGGCAAGTCGGGTTGACGCGCCACAGATCGCCTGTGAATAGCGATCGAACCGATACAGCTTATAACTGACGTAGCTCGACTCCCCCTTGGTCATCGGAAGTGTGTCGCAGCGACTGGATCTAAACCGAGCAGTCTC
>JBDTUA010000107.1:0-13797 GCA_040007995.1 Gemmatimonadota bacterium
AGACGGGAGACGGGGAGGCTTCCTGCCGTCGTGGCTTGCCGACTGCACGACTCGGCGACAACGTGCGTCATGCGATGCCGCGTCCCACTCCTGTTCACCCTCGCGCTCGTCTCGGCTTGCCACCACGCGACGACCTCGGCGCCCACGAACGCTCCTGAGGAGCGCCTCGCGCTCTTCGCCCCCGACGCGCCGATCTTCCAGAGCGCGGCCCCGGCGCTCTACCGCGTCGCCTTCGAGACGAGCGTCGGCCCATTCGCCCTCGAGATCCACCGCGACTGGGCCCCGATCGGCGCCGACCGGCTGTATCACCTCGTCAAGGCAGGCTTCTTCGACGACTCGCGTTTCTCGCGCGTCGTCCCCGGCTTCATCATGCAGTTCGGGGTCCCCGGCGACCCGCGCATCAGTACCGTCTGGAAGGACCGGCAGCTGCACGACGACCCGGTGCGTCACCCTAACGAGCGCGGGACGATCGCCTACGCGATGACCGGTCCCGACACCCGCACGCACCAGCTCTTCATCTCGTTGGCCGACAACCACCGGCTCGACGCCCAGGGCTTCGCTCCCCTCGGTCTCGTCATCGACGGGATGGACGTGGTCGAGCGGATCTACGGTGGCTACGGCGAGACGTCAGGAGGTGGGATGCGAGCCGGGAAGCAGCAGCAGATAATGGCCGAGGGGAACGCCTGGCTCGATGCCAACTTCCCCAAACTCGACCGACTCATCCGGGCCAGCGTCGTGACGGCGGCGGCCGGCGGGTGAAACCCGGGCGCGGGGCGGCCGTATGATCATTTCGATCATAGTCCCCTCGCTCCCGGTCCATGCCCACTGATCCGCGCACCCTCCTCCCGCTCAAGCCGGTCGACCTCGTCCTTCTGCTGGCCCTCGTGGAGGGGGAACAGCATGGCTACGCCCTCGCCGGTGAGATCGCCGAGCGTACGGAAGGGGTGGTGCGGCTCGAGCCGGGGAACCTGTACCGGGTGATCCGCCGGCTCGTCGACGACGGGCTCGTCGACGTCTCGCAGAAACGTCCCGTCGCCGAGCTGGACGACGAACGGCGGCGATACTATCGAATTACGGCGTTCGGGGGGCGGGTCGCGGCCCTCGAGGTGCAGCGCCTGCGCGCGCTCGTCTCGTCGCCAGCGGCGCGTGCGCTCCCCGCGATCCCGGCCCGCGCATGACGCGCCGCCGGCCGCCCTCGTGGAGCGAGCGCGTGTACGCCGTGCTCATCCAGCTCCTCTGTCCACCGTCGTTCCGCGACCGGTTCGGCCAAGAGATGGGCGACTTCTTCCGCGATCGCCTGCACGACGAGCGCGCACGCCGCGGGCGCACCGGTGACCTGGTGATCTGGGCGCGCGCGCTTCCCGACCTCGTCTCCACGGCGCTGCGCGAGCACGCCGCGGCCTTCGTCAATCCGCTCCCGACTCCTCCCTCCCCCCCGAGCGATTCCATGTCCTCCCGCCTCTTCAGCGACGCCCGCTTCGCGCTGCGTGGCTTCCGCAAGCACCCGGTCTTCTTCGGCGTCGCCGTGCTCGTCGTCGCGTTAGGTACCGGCGCGGTCAGCACGATCTTCTCGGTCGCAAACGCCGTCGTCCTGCGCCCCCTCCCCGGGGCGCGCGACGCCTCCGCGCTCGTCGAGGTGGGGCGAACGCGCACTGGCGAACAAGGCTCGCTCTCGGCGTCCTATCCGTACTATGAGTACGTGGCGCGGCACAGCACCTCGCTCGACGGACTCGCCGCATGGGGGATGGTCCCGGTCACCCTCTCTACCGGCAACCACGGCGTGCAGGGACTCGGCAACGCGGTGAGCGGGAGCTACTTCTCCGTCCTCGGGGTGCAGCCGTTCCTCGGGACGCTCTTCGCCGGGAGCGACGACCGCGCGCTTGCCGGAGAGGGAGTGGTGGTGATCAGCCACGCGTACTGGCAGCGCGAGCTCGCCGGCGACAGCACCGCCATCGGCCGTCCCCTAAGCGTCAACGGCCGAGCGCTGACCATCGTCGGCGTCGCACCGCCGCGCTTCGTCGGCGTCTATCCGGCGCTCCGCACCGACGTCTGGATCCCGGTAGCGATGGGCCCGGAGTTGCGTGGGGAAGCGGCGGACCTGACGAACGCCGGCATCTCGTGGATGCAACTCGTCGGTCGGCTGAAGCGCGGGACGTCGGCATCGGCGGCGCAGCGCGAGTTGAGCGCGGTGTCGGCGCAATACGTCTCGGCCGCTGGAGTCGCGGAGCCCAAGGGAATGAGCGAGTACACCGCGGCACGGGTCGATCGGGTGGCGGGGTTGCCAGCTGAGGTGGCGGGCGCCGTGGCCGGCTTCCTCGGCGTGCTGCTCGCCATCGCCGCCCTCGTCCTCCTCATCGCCAGCGTCAACGTCGCGTCGATGCTTCTGGCCCGCGCGGTGGTGCGTCGGCGCGAGATCGCGATGCGCATCGCGTTAGGCGCCACTCGGCTGCGCCTCGTCCGCCAGCTGCTCGTCGAGAGCCTTCTCCTCTTCGGTCTCGGAGGGGCGGCCGGGACGCTGCTCGCGGTCTGGGGGACGCGCCTCCTGCAACGGGTGGAGCTCCCGATCGACGTCCCGCTCTCGCTCGACGTGTCGCCCGACGTTCGGGTGCTCGTGGTGACGCTCCTCATCGCCCTCGCCACGGGTGTCCTCTTCGGGCTGGCGCCGGCCCTCCAGGGGTCGCGGACCGACGTGCAGTCCACGCTACGGAGCGACAGCGCCGGCTCCGGCCGGCGGCGCTCGAGATTGCGCGACGGGCTGATCGTCGGGCAGATCGCCCTCTCGCTCCTGCTCCTGTCATCGGCAGGGCTCTTCATTCGCGCGTTAGGCAGGGGGCGGACGGCGGATCCCGGCTTCCAGGTCGATGGCGTCGTCACCGCCGCGCTGGACGTGGGGAGTGCCGGCTATCCCGAGGCGCGCGGGCGCGCCCTCTACCGCGATCTCGCGGAGCGCCTGGGGCGAGTGCCGGGCGTCCAGTCGGTCGCCTACGCCCGCGTCCTTCCGCTCTCGATGAATATCTCGGGACGCCACTTCAGCGTCCCCGGTCAGGTACCGCCGGGGGGACACGAGGGAGACGCGATCAGCGTCAATACCGACGAAGTGGATGGCGGCTACTTCCGCGCCCTGCGCATCCCGCTGGTGAGCGGGCGTGTCTTCCTGACGAGCGATGATGAGCAGGCGCCGCGGGTTGCTGTCATCAACGAGACCTTCGCCCGCCGGTATTTCCCGGCCGGTGATGCCCTCGGAGCGACGATTCGTGAGGACTCGACGCCGATCACCATCGTCGGGATCGTGCGCGACTCGAAGTTCGCCAAGCTCGACGAGGAGGCGGCCCCTTTCCTCTACCAACCGGCAGCGCAGATCTGGAGCGGGGCGACCAACCTCCTGGTGCATACGCTCGGCACCCCCGAGGCGGTGACCGCGGCGCTGCTGCGCGAGGTCTCGTCCCTCGATCCATCGCTCCCGTCCCCCCGCGTAACCACGCTCCGACAGTCCACGGCCGTCGTCCTTCTCCCGCAGCGGATCGCCGCTGCGGTCACTGGTGCGCTCGGCCTCACCGGGCTCCTGCTTGCCGCCGTTGGGCTTTATGGAATCCTCTCTTTCTCCACCGCCCAACGCACGCGTGAAATGGGGGTGCGGCTCGCGCTCGGCGCCTCGCGCACCGGGATCGTGCAGCTGGTACTGGGCGAAGGACTGCGCCTGGTCGTCGTCGGGATCACGGTCGGGCTCGTCCTGGCCGGCATGGCGACGCGCGCGCTTCGTCCGTTCCTGTTCGGGATATCGCCGCTCGATCCGCTGGCCTTCGCCAGCGTCGGCGCGGTGCTGCTCGGCGTGTCGCTGCTCGCCATTTGGCTTCCGGCGCGCCGGGCGTCCGGGGTGGATCCCATGCGTTCCATGCGCGCGGAGTAAGACGGCGCGAGCCTGGTTAGGCGGCGAGGCGAGAGCGGTGCCAGAGAGATGACGAACCGGAATGTCTACGGAGCGACAGAGTCCGCGCAGGAAAAGGATGACACCCGGAACAGGATGATGACGGTCCCCCCACGGGGGCGGGCGAGTCTCCTGCATGTCCCTCGTCCGCCAACCTTGCGCACTCGACGTGGCCGAGCCGAACTTATGTCCATGCCCGCTTCACTGGACCGGTACTTCACTCGGGAGGAGGTTCTCGCGTTCCCCGATGACGGGAAGCGCTACGAACTGGTGTACGGAGAGTTGCTGGTGAGTCCATCGCCCGCGCTTCCGCACCAGCGTGTTCTCCGTCGCCTGCTGCTCGCCCTGGAGCCGTACGTGGCGCGGCACCGTCTGGGCGAAACGCTCACGTCGCCGGCAGACATCACCTGGGGGCGCGGCGACGACATCCTGGTGCAGCCTGACCTCTTCGTCACCGGCGCCGCCCATCTGGGAGCGACTCGCTGGGACTCCCTGACGGACTTCCTCCTGTTCGTCGAGATTCTGAGCCCTTCCACGGCGCGGTACGATCGCTTCACCAAGCGCAGGCTCTACCAGGAGATGCGGGTGCCCCTGTACTGGTTGCTCGATCTCGAGAAGCGCCGCGCGGAGATCTGGACGCCTGAGGGCACGTCTCCGACGTACGAAGCGCGCCTGCTCTCCTGGCACCCGGCGGGGACGACGGATGCGTTCACCCTAGAGCTGGCTGAGCTGTTCGCGCCCTAGGATACACGAAGTCGACAGAGCGGCGCTGGTCAGACGCCAATGCGCGCCGATCCATGCGGCTCACGTAAGAACACGCCGGTTCGTCTTCGACGCGTCAGAACGCGCCGATACCGGCGACCTCGAGGCGAAACGGACCGTCCCGCTCGTCGGCGATCGTGAAGCCGACGCTCGTCACCGTGTGGTGAAAGGTGGCCTCGGGCCCGCCTCCAGGTGCCCGCATCACGCTCCCACGCCACGTCGGCTCAAAGGTCGAGAACGGGAGTCGCACATCGAGCCACTGGCCGGCCTGTGTGGTGAATCGCGCCTTCCAGGCCACCCCTGAGCCACTCACGCTGGCGGCCTCGCGCAGGTCGCAGGCGTATTCACGCCCGTCGCCGACCACGCGCAGCGAGATCCCGGTATAAGGTTCGAGCGGAATGTCCAACGATCGAGAGCGAAGTGAGGCGAATCCGCCTCCCTTCGTGATGAGCGCGCCGGAGAAGACCAGTCCATGCCTCGCCAGCTGCACCGCGCCGGCCGATCGCCCACCCATCACGTTGTCGTTCACTACCAGCCACTGGCCGGGCCGAGGGGGCGAGAGCGCGACGATCGGTGTATCCGGCGACATGCCGAGGGCGGGACCGCTGTCGGCATGGGGCGTCATGATCCGACCACGATCCACAGGGAGAACTGAGGCGGCACGCGCAGACCGCTGGGAGCGATGGACGCCAGCGTGCGCGTGGGGACAGGACGGAGTTGCATCAGTAGAACGTATCACGCCTGGTGATCGCCTTCAATTCGCATGGCCACAAGAAGTTCGCCTCCGCCCCCCCATTGGCTATCATCCGTCATGCGCGCACTCATCGTCGAGGATGACGCGACCATCGCGGAGTTCGTGGCCAAGGGGCTGCGAGGCGCCGGCTTCGTCGTCGATGCCGTGGCCGACGGCACGTCCGGGCTGCAACGCGCCACCAACGGCGGCTACGACGTCGCCGTGGTGGACCTCATGCTCCCGGGGATGGACGGCCTCTCCCTGATCCAGGCCATGCGACAGGGGCGAGTGGCCACCCCGGTCCTCATCCTGAGCGCCAAGCGATCGGTGGACGACCGGGTCATGGGGCTGCAAGTCGGGGGCGACGACTACCTCACCAAGCCCTTCGCCCTCCCCGAGCTGCTGGCCCGCGTGCAGGCGCTCATCCGGCGCGCGACGGGAACGGCGCCTGTGACCTCCCTCTCCGTCGGCGACCTCACCCTCGACCTGATGACGCGTGTCGCCACGCGCGACGGGCGCGAACTCGAGCCGCTGCGCCCGCGCGAGTTCGCCTTGCTCGAGTACCTGATGCGCAACGCCGGGCGCGTGGTGTCGAAGGCAATGATCCTCTCGCACGTCTGGGACTACAGCTTCGACCCGCGTACCAACGTCGTCGACGTCCTCATCCACCGCTTGCGCGAGCGCGTGGACAAGGGGTTTGATCCGAAGCTGATCCATACCGTTCGAGGGATCGGATATGTTCTCAAAGTGGCGTGAGCGCATCCGCCACGCGCTGGGCTTCCGCCTCGCGCTCTGGTATGCGGTCATCTTTGTCGTCAGCTCGCTCACGCTCGTCGTCCTGACCTACACGCTCCTTGCTGCTTCCCTCAGGAGCTACGACAAGGAGACGGTAGAGAGCTCGCTCGTCCAGTTTGCCGACGCCTATCGCCGCGGCGGGGTGGACCAACTCGTGCGCGAGATGCGACGCACGCAGATCGCCTCGTCGCCCGGACCCTTCTTCGTGCGCACGGTGGGGAGTCGGCAGGACGTGATCTTCATGAGCATGCCCGATGCGCTGCGCAACTTCGACCCGGCGCTGCTCTCGGCTCCCGCGCTCGACGGCGAACAGTCGTGGACGACCGTCGAGAGTGGCGACGGGAGCAGCCACCTCGAGGTCGCCTCGGTGCGGCTGGACGACGGGACGCTCTTCCAGGTCGGGATGAGCACCGTGAGGCGCGACGAGCAGCTGCGCCGCGTCCGTCGCCTCCTGGCCTCCATCTTCGCCTCGGTCCTCCTCATCGGCCTCGCCGGCGGGATCATGCTCACCTGGTCGGCGCTCGCCCCGGTGCGCACGCTGACCGAGACCGCGCGCGCGATCATGCGCACCGGGCGCACCGACACGCGCGTCCCGGTCATGGACCGGCAGGATGCGTTAGGCGCGTTGAGCGTGCAGGTCAACGCGATGCTCGAGCGCATCGACGCCGTCGTCGCCGGGATGCGCGGCGCCCTCGACAACGTCGCCCACGACCTGCGCACGCCGATGGCGCGGCTGCGTGGCACCTCCGAAACCGCCCTCGCCAGCGATGACCCGGCGGTCTGGCGCGAGGCACTCGGCGCGTCGCTCGAGGAGTCCGACACCGTCGTCGAGATGCTCAACACGCTGCTCGACATCTCCGAAGCCGAGACGGGGACGATGGCGCTCACCCGCGAGCCGGTGGACCTCGCCGACGTCGCGCGCCACACGCTCGAACTCTACGAGGACGTCGCCGAGGAGCGCGGCGTGCAGTTGGATGTGAGTGGGGTCCCGTCGCTCGTCGTCCCGCTCGATCGCAACCGCATGCGCCAGGTGCTCGCGAATCTCACCGACAACGCGATCAAGCACACGCCGGCGGGCGGGCGCGTGACGATCGTCGCAAGCGCCGAGGGGGACGACGTCGTGCTCCGTGTAGATGACACCGGGGTCGGCATTCCGGCTGACGAGCTGCCGCACATCTGGGAGCGCCTTTACCGTGGCGACAAGAGCCGCACCGAACGTGGGCTCGGGCTGGGATTGAGCCTCGTCAAGGCGATCGTTGAGGCGCATGAGGGGCAGGTCTCGGTCTCGTCTACTCCCAGAGAAGGTGCGCGCTTCACCCTGCGATTCCCGGCGACGACTCCGAAGCTTGCACCGAGGTAGTCCTGCCCGCTGGTCGGCTTCTGTCCGGCGGCCAGATACCGCCATCGCTGCGCGCGCAGCCTGGTGCAAAACGGTCGACGGATCCATCGAGAGCTCGAAGCCCCTTCGTTTCAGCTGGCGCTCGACGATCTGTCGAAGCTCATGCTATGGCGACGAAATACGGATCGAACGTCTCGTTCACCGTGCGCGATTCATCGGAGGCGATCGACCAACGCCGCTGCCATGGCCGTGGCACCGACAACGATCGCGCGTTCGTCGGCGATGTAGTCCGCATCGTGCGGGAGCCCGCTCCATCCGCGTGCCGCGTTCGCCACGCCGAGGTAGAAGAAGACCCCCGGCACTCGCTCCTGAAACGACCCGAAGTCCTCGCTGAAGGCCGGAGGAATCGTTGTGACGGTCGCCAGCGCCTGATCACCCAATGCCGAGCGCACCGCGGCGGCCGCCGTACTTGTCAGCAGGGAGTCGTTGGACACGCCGGCGACCCAGCGCGGTTCGTACGTGGCAGCAACCGTCATTCCCGCAGGTACCGTCGCCCCGATCCCAGTCCGGACGGCATCCTGCACCCGCTGGCGCGAGGCGGCGCTGGCCACTGAGACCGTCCCGGTGAGCCGTACCTGGCCACCTAACGATTGCGGCTGATTGAGCTGCACGAGCACGAAGTCGGGCGGCTGCGGGACGCCAATCTGCGAGACGTCGATCGTACCGAGCGCGTTGAGCCGCTGCACCACGGCTGCGGTCGCGGCTCCGAGATCGCCACTTCCCGAGAGCAGCACCTCGAAGCGATCGCGTCCCGCCATCATGGGGCCCGGCGTTGTCGCCATGCGTCCTGCCTCATACGGCGACGTATGCAGGCCATAGATGGCCACCGGCAGCTCCGCCGCGAAGACGCCGTCGGCGAGCATCGCTCGCGCACCCGTGGCTCGCTCCTCGGCCGGTTGAAAGATGAACATCACCGAACCGGCGAGCGAGTCGCGCACCTGCTGCAGCGCGGTCGCCAGCGCCAGCGCGATCGTCGTGTGAATGTCGTGGCCGCAGATGTGCCGCACGCCGGCGTTCAGCGAAGGGAAGTCCACCGGGTCGTGAGCCGATGACGCTACCGCATCCATGTCGGCTCGATAGGCAATCAGTGGTCCCGGTCTGGCGCCTCGGAGAATCGCCACCACGCCATGACCGCCGACACCGGTGTGAACCTCGAGTCCTATGCGCCGTGCTTCATCCGCGACTTTCTGCGCAGTGCGAAGCTCCATCCCGGAGAGTTCGGGATGACGATGGAGGTCGCGGCGGAAGGCGATCCACCTCTCTTGGTCGCGATCCAGAACGGCACGAACCTGCTGCAGGATCGGTCCGGACAGCGCAGGTGTAACCGGTAGCGAGCCGAGGTTGTCACATGCGATCAGGATCGAGGCAGCTGCTACCACTGCGCGAGCGTACGGAGGGATCATTGGGCCAGGATAGGTCTCCCACACGTTAGCAGAGACGGGCTACCGGTGGGCCATACAAAGTTGACGAGTCGCATCTGACGGCGATGACCCGTTCCCGTCGCAGCTCCGGGGCGGGGGAAGGCTCGGGGTATGCTGGCGCCGCAGCCCGTGAGGATCCGCGCATCAAACCTGCGCACTCTTGTGGGTCGGCGTTGTCGCCTTTCTCCTCCGAATCGCGCTCTCGTGATTGGGACCGAGTCCCGCCTGCACGCACCAGGAGAGGTCATGAAACGGATCATCGCATTCCTCACCGCCACTCGCGCACTCGCCGCCAGTTCCAGCCCGCTGTCCGCTGGCAAGGACATGAGGCCAGACGTGTCCAAGGCCAACGCCTCGTTGCATAGCGCGGCCAAGCAGTGGCCGGCGTCTGGCGAGCTCGCGGGCAACTGAGAACCGAAGGCGAGGGTCAAATGGCTCAGCGATCCATCTTTCGTGACCGACGGCATGCGGGAGAGGCGCTCGCTGATGCATTGGCGGACATCGGGAACCTCGACGACGTGCTTGTGCTGGGACTACCGCGTGGTGGAGTCATCGTGGCGCGCGCTGTGGCTGACGCCCTCTGCGCGCCGTTGGACGTCATCGTCGCCCGGAGACTCGGTGTCCCTGGCCTGCCCGAGGTAGCGTTAGGCGCCATCGCCGAAGGCACGAACGACGTCACGATCGATGCCGTGGCGTGGTACCTGGGCGTGCCCGCGGCGATCATCAACCGCATCGCGCAACGTGAGCGCCGCGAAATCGAGCGGCGGGTGCGACGCTTTCGGGACGGCCGCCCGCTGCCGGATGTTCGGGGACGCGTGATCGTTCTGGTCGACGACGGGTTGGCGAGCGGGGCAACGCTTCGAGCGGCAGTACAGTCGCGGAGGCAGCAGGGGGTGTCGCGGATCATCGTGGCTTGTCCGGTGGGATCCGATGCCGGCATTCTTGAGGTCGCTCCTTGGTCGACGAGATCGTGGTGCTCGCCAGCCCGGAGCCATTCGAGATGGTGTCAGAGTGGTACCAGAACTTCGCACCGGTGAGCGACCGCGCGGTGCTCCGCGCGCTGCATCGTGATCCGGCCGACGCCGCACCGGAATGCCCGACGATCGATCCTCCAGTGGAGTGCGGCGTGCAGCTTCCGATCGACTCCGACAAGGCACTGATGGGTGAGCTGGGATTGCCTTACGAGTGGATGGGCCCGGAGTCGCGACTGCGTGGCCTGGTCATCCTGGCGCACGGCGGAGGTAGCAGCAGGCAGAGCTTTCGTAACCGATTCATGGCTGGCTGGTTGCGAATGGCCGGCTGGGCCACGCTTCGCGTCGATCTTCTGCTTCCCGACGAACAAGCAGTCGATGCCGAGTGCGGTGTGCATCGTTTCGATGTCGCGCTGATCGGCCAACGCCTGACGGTCGCGATCGATTGGGCCGTGCGTGAAGGAATTCCGGGGAGTGCCAACATCGTGCTGTGTGGGGCGAGCACAGGCGCGGCCGCGGCCGTAGTCGCCGCGATGGAGCGGCCGCATGACGTGACGGGCATCGTTGCGCTTGGCGGGCGGGTCGACTTGGCGGCGGCGGCACTCACGCTGCTACGAATTCCCATTTTGATGGTCGTGGGTGGAGACGACCTGGAGACGTTGCGATGCGGCCGATCGGCGCTTCGGCTGCTTCGTGGCGATGTCACGCTCAAGGTCGTACCGGGAGCTGGCCACGTCTTTGAGGAGTCGGGTGCCATGGGTGCGGCAGTCACGCAGACGATCAAGTGGCTGAACCGTCGACAGCCCTCAGGTAATCGGGTCGAGCGTTACGCAACTGGGGGTTGGCGGCGAATCATCACTCCACAACCATCCCCCGTGAGTGCGGTCATCCTACCTCTCGTAAGGCGAGTGCTGGTTCGACGGCGTTCAACGCTCAGCTTGGCCGTCCCTGCGACCGGGACGACGGCAGCAGAGGGTTCAGGCGACTGACGCCTATCGTTTGACCAGACCGCGGAGGCTGATCCGGTAGTCGCGCGCCGCTGGGTCGTAGCCCACCCCGTACGTTGTGGGGTGATAGCCCGGCGTTCCGTACTGCGTGGGGAGCTTGAGCGGGATATCGGTGATGGCAGGCCTGGTCTCGAGATACGCGCGCGTTGCCATCGGCTCGGCGAAGATGATGGCGCCGTCGTAGGACCCGTAGAGGAACGTCTTCGTGAACGGCTGGCCCAAACGCTCCGGTGCGGTCGGATCGTTCCAATGCATCCCCATCTGGGCGGACGCCATGCCTGCGGCATATCCGGCAGGAATGAACGGCTCCTCGGGACGCCGGGCCATCTTTGCATCGAGTTCCGGTGTACCAAGGGTGTTGGCACGCCGTGCGTCGTCAGTGATCATGTAGAAGTGCACGTCGAAGTGCGGCACGGTATACACCATCGGCGGCGGATGTCCTGCGGGCACCCAGTTGATGACGGCGTGCTTGAATGCCGTGGCCTCGGCCTCGGGGGGCAACGGCATGACATACTCACCGGCCACGCTGGGAAGATCGGTGAGTACACCCTCGACGAGCGCCACACCCAGTTCCACTGGATCCCCTGCTCGGTCGAGGATCACGTACGAGCGTGCGCTGCCGTTGGCGACGGGGATCACGGGGCCGTAGAAGGTACCGCTCGTCACCGGGGCGTTGGTATCCCCACAACCAACCGGGGCGAATGCGAGCGACAACACTGTGACCGCTGTAGTGAGCGAGCGCGTGTTGACTGAATGCGGGTGAGTATTCACGAGGTCGATTCCAGTAGGGGGCGGATGTTGCCGGCAGTCAGATGTGACTGCGGGTGGTGTTGGTGTGCGTGCTGTCATAGACTCGTCAGGCGGGACCGTTACCTCTGACCCAGGCGGATACCGAACGGATACCTTCTGCGGGACGCGGTCCGCCATTCGACGTCGTGCCCTCCGCGTAGAGCCACCAACTCACCGAAGCGCTCGCCGCCGGCAGGTACGAACTCCGCCAGCCACTCGCCTCGCTGAAGTCCGGGAGGACGAGCGTCGCCGTCGGACTACCGAGCCAGCCGAACGTCGCGTGGATGTCGGCTCCCCAGCCCCCACGCGCCGCGTCGCGATAGAAGAGCCAGACCGCGCGTTGGTACTCCGGTGGGAGCGAAAGTCGTGCGCTGATGCGCTTGTGAGAACCCGTCGGGGCCGAGATCTCGGGCGCTGGAAGGGCCGCCGGCAGAGCGACGATCATATCCGCCATCAGGTGAAAGGACTCCGAGACACTGCGGTCGACGTTGGGCGTGGATACCCAGACCCAATGGAGATCCGTGGGACGCTGGTGGATCGCCGGAATCCCGCGCATCACATGCTGGGCACCACTCGTCGGGTCGTCGTAGAGACCACCGTCGGCGCCGTCGTCACCGGTCGTGTACCAAACGCCGTGCGTGGCCGAGGCGGCGCCGGGTCCGGTGATCGTCAGCGTCGCTCTCTCCGGGGCAAACGATTCCGGGCCGTCGAAGTCGAGTGTGCCTAACGTTTCTCCGTCGGCTATCTCAACGTCCCGGCGGATCAGCACACGCTCGTCGGTGTCGCCACGAGGGGAGTATCGGTAGGCAACGAGATCGTGCATCCCGGGACGAACATGCGTCAGCAAGAATGACGGAGTCGTCACCGGCCCTTGGTCCGGATCGGCGGCGTTCCATCCTCCACCGTATCCGACGTTCACTGCCTCGCCGGGTCGGAAGTTGGCGATGTAACCAGACACCCTCTTTGCGATGCGCCCTGGAACACCGCAGGGCTCGGGTGGTGAGGCGAATTCTTCGCGCGTCCTCAGCGTCACGCTGACACCCCCCGCGGGACTGCCGGTGACCCACGCAACTCCTCCCCTCGCAGCCGCAACGTTGAACCGGAAGCGATCCCCGGCGCCGATGACCTGCGTCCAGGCACCGTCACCATCCTGGGACGCGAACCATACCGGCCGTTCGCCCACGGGACATTGCGTGAAATCGATGACGACGTTCCCCGCACCACCTGTGTAGTGGATGATCGCGACCTTCACCGTGGTGGATCGCGTTGATCCGTCCACGCCATACCCTCGTATTGTCAGGTCGAACGCGCCTTCCGCCGCTTCCTGGGTGGCGCGGATCTCGAGGCCCACACGTGTCCCCGTCGTCACAGTCGGCACCACCTCCGCTGTAACGCCATCTGGAGCTCCCTCGACGGTGAGCGTCACCGCCTGGCTGGATCCGCCGTCCCGCTGGACGCTGATCGCCCCCTCGGCGTCGCTCCCCTGCAGGAGGGCGACGGACGGCTGATCCGACGTGAGAGTAAAGCCCGTCGCGGTCGCCGGAGGTGGCGCCCCGCGGGGCTGGATGACGCGACTTGCGTCGCCCCCACAGGCAGAGAGAGCGCAGAACGCGGCGCACAGGATCGAGCTCGTGCGCCTCGACACGCCGAGGGAATCCAACGCACGTGCGACGGCAGTCCCATCTTCGGGGAACATGTGCTCTCCTGGCAACGTCGTGAAGGCCGTGAAGCGTCGCGCATGTGACCAATGCTCGGTTGCATGCTACGCGCACCGGTCACAGCTTGCGTCTGCGTGTAAGTGCGCGTGCGACCCTTACACAGACACACGTCGTCTCGTCAGGAATTCCGACAGTGTGCCTGACAATGCTCCAGGAACGTTCGGCCGATTCGCGCCGATGGAGTCACTCATTGACTGATCACGACGCAGCGCCCGCGACCGGACGCGCACACCGCGACACGCTGGACCGCCTCATGCCGGAGGTCTACGGCGAGTTA
>JBDTUA010000108.1:0-13791 GCA_040007995.1 Gemmatimonadota bacterium
AAGATCCCGTCGTTCCGAAAGCTCCACAGGTAGAGCTTGAGGCTCTTGAGCTCCAGGCAGACTTCGTCGGGGATGTACGTGATGTTGATCGTCGCGAAGTCGGGAGCCCCGCCCTTCAGTAGCGCCAGCTCTGCGGCATCCGTCTCGATTCCTCCGATCGGACACAGCGACGTGAACTCCGGCGTCGTCATGAAGATCTCGTAGTTCCTGGCCGCGTACGGATTGGGAAATGTCTCGAGGAGTTCGGGCTGTGGCATGATCGGTGCGAAAATTAGGTGTGACCAGATACGGGATACATACGTCAAAACTATGGACAGGCGGAGTATTCGCCCGTAGGTTCTTTTTCAGGTTGGCGCTCGTTGCGTCGGCCGTGGCCGACGCGAGAACGGCGCGACGGCCCCCGCCCCCCGGTACTGCCGGGGGGCTCTTTTTTGTAGGTATGGGTGTGCGTCGTTTGAGCGCCGTGCCCGCCCAACGTAAAGAGGCCGCCCCACCCGCAGCAGCCTCTCCCGTCTCCCGTCTCCCGTCCCCTGTCCGTAGTTCACCTTCCGTTGCGCAGTTCCCGCGACATTGCCTCGAGCAACTGCTTCTCCTCGTGCGTGAGGCTGTCGATCCCGTGCTGTGAAATCTTGTCCAGCACCAAGTCGAGTTCACTCATTTTGCTCGTCGTCTTGACCCCGACTGGCGGGGCCTGCGGCGCCTGACGTCGAGAGACCGCGGCATTGCTCCGCGCGATGATCTCGTCGATCTCATTCCCCTTCTCCCGCGCCCGCGGCAGTGAGCGTGGAACGGCGCGTGGCGTCTCATCGGGAATGTCTGGGGCGGGCGAGACACGCTGCTTGAAGCGATCGATCCCCGCGCCTCCCGACGACGTCCGGAGATAGATCCAGCCCGCGGCGAGTCCACCAAGATGGGCGAGATACGCGACGCCGCCGTGACTCTCGGCCATGCCGCCGATGATGTTCATGACCACCAATCCCGCCACCAGCCACTTCACCTTGATCGGCAGTACGCCGAACAGGTAGACCTCGTCGTCCGGCCAGCGCATCGCATACGCCAGCGTGACGCCAAGCACCGCTGCCGAGGCACCGATGAGGAGCGAGTCGCGGGCGAAGAGGAGGTGGAAGAACCAGCCACCGAGGCCGCAGAGCAGGTAGAATCGCGTAAACTCGCCGGCGCTCCAGGCGTGTTCCACCCTCGGCCCGAAGATGTAGAGCGTGTACATGTTCAGGGCGAGGTGCCAGAACCCGCCGTGCACGAACATGTACGTCGCGATGGTCCACCAGGCGCGCGACAGGTTGTCGGCCTCGAAGCCGAGCGCCGGCAGCATGTTCTGGGACCCGACGACCGTGAGCTGCAGGAAGTAGATCGCGACGTTGATCGCAATCAACCACTGCACCGCCTTCGTTAGGCGAGGATAGTCGGTATCGTCGGTATACGTGACGCCCATGGGCTCAGGCCAAGCGATCAGGAGACTGTACAGCTATATCTATCGCCGCGCCGGGGTAACTGTTCCGAAAAGCACCCCATTCGCCGCACGAATCTGCTATCGCAAGGTCGCCGGGCCGTTCAGCCGGAGCGACACCCGCACGTCGGCGTGGTGTCCCATGGCGTGCTCGACCAGCACACTCCATCTCCGCTCCATGACCCCGTGCTCGGTGGCAGGACCGGGATGTATCACGATTTGTACCGCAGCACTTGCCAGGTGTGCCTGTTCGACGATCTGCAAATAATCCGCGTCACTGGATTCGTCGCTTCCGGCGATCACGACGGCGTGGGCAATTCCCGTCCGAGCCGCCGAACGGACCGTTTCCATCGCCCGTTCGACGGTCGCTTCGGTCGCCGGCGTGTCCAGGGTGACCTGCACCAGTTGTAAATACGGATGAAGCGCCCCAATTGCTTCAGGGCGTTGCCCATCCGTGTCCGCCACGACCGGTGTTTTCGTCGCCAGCGTCTTGAGCGCCGCTTCGAGGAACTCGGCGTTGCCCAGGGCGTCTCGCCCCGAAATGCAGACGGAATGCACTGGCGAGCGGGCGAGCCCGCGCGTGATTTCGCGCGCGAGCGAGTCCGAGGTGTACATCGTCGCCGTTTCGGCCGGCTCCGCGAATTTAATCAGTAGCTGGCGACGCCCCGCCCAAACTCCCTGACGCTGGATCCCGATCGGGATGCCCGCGAGCGCGGCGGCAAGTACTGGAGTGATACTCATTTACGTGGAAGTCCTTGGCGTAAGCGAAAGCCGGACGATGCGATCACACAACACGGGAAATGATAGCCCCGCTGCTGCCGCGGCCTGTGGAATGAGGCTGAGCTCGGTCATTCCGGGGAGAGTGTTGGCTTCGAGACAGAAGAATTCGCCCGACGGCGTCATGCGGAAATCGATGCGGGCGCACCCCCCAAGCTTTAACGCGAGAAAGGCCTGCTGCGCTAGACGTTGGATCTCGTGCGTCTGTTCCGTCGTCAGCTCCGCCGGGAAGATCTCGCGGGCCATGCCGGGAGTGTACTTGCACTCGTAATCGTACAGTTCCTTCGCCGGGATGATTTCGCCGACCGGAAGCGCTTCGCCTCCGAGGATGCCGACCGTCAACTCCCGGCCGGGGACGAAGACTTCGATCATGACCTCGTCGTCGTGCCGGAAGGCCTCGATGATCGCGTCCTCGAAGAGCGCCGGCTCCCGTACCAGCGAGAGCCCGACCGTCGAGCCCTGTTTGCTCGGCTTGACGATCACCGGGAAGCCGAGCGTCGCCTTCACCTGCTCCGCCGTCGCCGGAGCCATGAGCCAATCGGCTGTCGGAACCCCGGCCCGTCGGAAGAGATGCTTGGACAGGTCCTTGTCCATCGCCAGGGCGCTGGCGAGGTGTCCGCTGCCGGTGTACGGGACCCCGGTCAGGTCGAGCAGCGCCTGAATCGTCCCGTCCTCGCCCGTCCCGCCATGCAGGGCGAGGAAGATGACGTCGCTGTCTCCGAGGTGATCGAGCGTCGACGGCAACTGCCGGTTGAGGCGAACGAGCGCCTGCACGTCGGGTGGCACCGTCTTCACGACCTGTCCGGATGCCAGCATGGCGCGCTCGTCTTTGTCGGAGATCAGTCCGATCGCCGTATCGACCACGCGCACCTCGTGCCCCGCCTCCCGCAGCGCCCCCGCCACGCGTAGCCCCGAGGCAAGCGAGACGTCGCGTTCAGACGATGTCCCTCCCATCAACACGGTCACTCGCATCGGCCATCCTCCCGTCTCCCGTCTCCCGTCTCCCGTCCGTCCATTGTCATCTCGCCATCAGGTATTGCAGCAGGTCCCCGCGCGTCACGATCCCCTGCACCAAGCCGTTTGCTTGTACCAGTACCGCCGGATTGGTCCTGGAGAGCAGCTTGGCGACGTTATCGGCCGGAGTGTTGACATCGATGATCGGGAACGGTGGCTCCATCACGTCGCCGATCGTCGCGTCGAGCAGTTTGGGGTTCTCGAGCGCCCGCGCGGTGAGGGTGTGCTCGATGACCGACCCCACGCAGACCGCATCATCCATCACCGGGAGCTGCGAGATGTCGTGCAGCGTCATCAGTCGCAATGCCTGGCGTACCGGGGCCCCCGGCGCGGTGCTCACCATGACCGGCGCCTCCCCCGCCTTGAGGTTCATGACCTGTGCGATGGTCGCGCGGTCCGCCTCGAGGAGCTGGTTCTCGCGCATCCATTCGTCGCTGTAGAGCTTTGAGAGATAGCGCTCCCCGGTGTCGCAGAGGAAGGTTACGACGAGAGCCTCGGGGTCGTTGATGCGCCGGGCCACGTTGAGCGCCACGTGGGCAATCAACCCCGCGGATCCGCCGACGAACAGCCCCTCCTCGCGGGTGAGGCGGCGTGCCATCGCGAAGGCGTCCTTATCGCTCACCGTCTGGAACTCGTCGATCACGCTCATGTCGAGCGTTCCGGGGAGCTTGTCCTGCCCGATCCCTTCCACCTTGTAGGGCGCGCCGTCGATCAGGTTGGCGCCGTGACTCCGCCAGTGCTCGGCGAGGATCGACCCCTGCGGGTCGCCGGCGACGATCTGGATCTTCGGGTTCATCGACTTGAGGTAGCGCCCCACCCCGGTCAGCGTGCCACCGGTACCGGCTGCTGCCACGAAGTGGGTGATGCGCCCTTCGGTCTGTTCCCACAACTCCGGCCCGGTCGACGCTTCGTGCGCAGCCGGGTTCGCGTCGTTATAGAACTGATTGGCCAGGATCGCGTTCGGGGTCTCGGCGGCGATGCGCTTGGCCATCATCACGTAGTTGTCCGGATGATCCGGCGGGACCGCCGTCGGCGTGATGATCACCTCGGCCCCAAAGGCCTTGAGCAGGCGCACTTTCTCCTGCGACATCTTGTCGGGCATCGTGAAGATGCAGCGATACCCCTTGAGCGCCGCGGCAATCGCCAGCCCGACCCCGGTGTTGCCGCTCGTCCCCTCGACAATCACGCCACCGGGCCGCAGCGAGCCGTCGCGCTCCGCCTTTTCGATGATCGGGAGGCCGATGCGATCCTTGACCGAGCCGCCGGGATTGAAGAATTCGGCCTTGCCGAAGACCGGCGTGCGCAGCCCACGCGTCACGCGCGTGAGTCGGATGAGCGGGGTCCAGCCGATCGTCTCCAGCACCGACTCGTAGGGCAGCCGGTTGCGCGGGACGCGGGCGGAGAGCTGCGCGAGGGTCTCGGTCATGAGGAGGGGGTCTAACGCTTGCCAGCATCTTCGGCGGCGTCGCCCGGCATGGGCGGTCCGTTGGGGACGCGGAACTTGATGGGAAAGAGCACCGGGAACGGAATGCGCTTCCCGTCCTTGATCGCCGGGCTGAAGACGAGATCCTTGGCCCCCAGGAGCGCGGAGCTGTCGAACGCCGGGAGCTGCGCGTGTTCCTGGATGCGGGTCGACTCCGGCACCGGGCGCCCGAATTCATCCAGGTACAGCCGCAGTGTCACGTTGTCCTGAATCCCCTGGATGTAGGGTCCCGGCGGATACAGGAAGGGGAGCGAATCGCCGATGTACCCCGGGAGCGTGTCCGCAGTCGCCACCTGCGCCGCCGCCGCCGCGCGATCGCCGCGGGAACACGCCACGAGCGTCAGGGCGGCGAGCAGCAGGAGGCCGGTCAGCGACCCGGCCGGTTGCCCGGCGGCTCGCTGGGAGGTGGACGGGGAGAACATGCCGCGCAATCTACCCGCCTCCTCTACGCTTCGCGCGCCAGACGCGCGAGTTCGTCCAGCAGCCGGAGCGCATCGAGCGGCGTCAGCTGGTTGGCATCGACACGCTTGAGCCGTTCCACCGCGGGATGCGGCTCGACGACGAAGAGGGAGAGCTGGGGCGCCGGCCCTGGCCGTCCGACGTCTCGTACGCCGGGCTTCCCGTTAAGTCCCGCCACTAGCTGTTCCCCCTCGAGGAGCGCCAGCACCTCTCGAGCGCGCCCGATGACCTCTACGGGAAGTCCAGCCAGACGCCCGACCTCGATTCCGTATGACCGGTCTGCCCCACCCGGCTGTAGTCGGTGCAGGAACAGGATCTGCTCCCCCACCTCGCGCACCGACACGTTGAAGTTCCGAACCGCCGAGAGCTCGTCGCTCAACTGCGTGAGTTCATGATAGTGTGTGGCGAAGACCGTCTTGGCCCCTGTGTGGTCGTGCAGGTGTTCGCTCACCGCCCATGCAATCGAGACGCCGTCGTAGGTCGACGTTCCGCGCCCGATCTCGTCGAGCAGGACCAGGCTACGCCGGGTGGCGGTGTGCAGGATGGCGCTCGTCTCGGACATCTCGACCATGAACGTCGACTGACCGCGTACGAGGTTGTCGCTCGCCCCCACCCGGGTGAAGATCCGGTCGACGATGCCGATCGTCGCTCGGCTCGCCGGCACGAACGATCCCACCTGCGCGATCAGGACGATCAAGCCGATCTGGCGCAGGATCGTCGACTTGCCGGCCATGTTGGGGCCGGTCAGGACGATCATCCGCGCAGCATCACTCAGCTGCACGTCGTTCGGGATGAACTTGTCGCGCGGCATCATGCGCTCCACCACCGGGTGCCGTCCACCCACGATATCGAGTGCGAACCCCTCGGTGATCTCGGGCCGCACGTAGCGCTCGGTCGCGGCCACCTCGGCGAAGGTGCCGAGGACGTCGAGCTGCGCCACCAGGGAGGCCGATGCTTGCAGCCGACCGATCGCCGCACCGGTCGTCGACCGTACCTGCTCGAACAGCTCGCGTTCCCGGACCTCGATCTGCTCCGTCGCCGTGAGGACCTTCTCCTCGAATTCCTTGAGCGCTGGGGTCACATACCGCTCGGCCCCGGTGAGCGTCTGGCGACGCTGGTAGTCGTCAGGGATCAGGTGGCGATTGGCGTTCGTGATCTCGATGTAGTAGCCGAAGACGCGATTGTAGCCGACCTTGAGCGAGCTGATCCCGGTGCGCTCGCGCTCCGCCGCCTGGATGTTCGCGATCGCGTCGCGTCCACCATCGCGCAGGGCCCGCAGCGCGTCGAGCGCGGGGTCGACCCCGGGTCGAATCACGTCCTCGTCGCCGATGGCCACCGGAGGCCGGTCCACCAGCGCCGCGGCGATCGCATCCGACAGGTCGGCACATGCGTCCCAGCGTCCGGCGATCGCCTGCAGGGCCCCGTAGTCCGCGAGATGGGCGATCACGGCTGCAACGCGCGGCAGCTGCCCCAGCGAGCTGCCTAACGCGCCGAGTTCGCGGGGCGTCGCACGGCCGGCCGCCGCCTTGCTCCCCAGGCGTTCCACATCGCGCACGCCGTCCAGCGCCTCCCGCAGCGCGCCGCGCGCCAGGCTGTCGTGCACGAGCGCCCCGACCGCGTCGAGCCGCGCATCAATGGCCTCCTTGTCGAGCAGCGGCGCAAGCAGCCACTGGCGAAGGAGGCGCGCGCCCATCGGCGTCTCGGTCCGGTCGAAGACACCGAGCAGCGTTCCTGCTCGCTCGGCCGAGGCGCGACCATTGGGATGATCGCCCTCGCCGCGCAACGACTCGACCAGCTCGAGGTTGCGCCGCGTCATCTCATCGAGCGGCATCACGCCACCGGCGCGCTCGAGGGTCGGGCGCGCGAGGTGCGGGAGCCCGGCGGGTTGCAGCTCGCGGACGTAGCGGAGCAAGGCCCCGCCCGCCCCGACGGCCGCCGATGCCTCGCCCCCGACGCCAAAACCCTCGAGGGAATGCACCCCGAAGTGCCGGGCCAGCTCTTCGCGCGCCAGCTCGGGGTCGAACTCCCAGCCATCGCGCTCGGTCACCAGCGCTCCGTCGGCCTGCAGCTCGGCCGACGCGCCCAGCATCGAGCTTCCGCGCGCCACGAGGACCTCACTGGGGGCGAAGCGCGCCAGCGCCGCCCCCGCATCACGCGCCGGCGACACGACCAGGTGAAAGGCCCCCGTCGATACATCGGCGGCGGCGATCCCGAAGCTGTCGCCCTCGCGGTGCAGCGCGCACAGGAAGTTGTTGCGCGTCATGTCGAGCATGTCGTCGGCGAAGGCCGCGCCAGGCGTGATCGTCTCGACCACTTCGCGACGCACGATCCCCTTGGCCAGCTTCGGGTCCTCGACCTGCTCGCAGATCGCGACGCGGAAACCGTGCTGCACGAGGCGACGCAGGTAGTCGTGTACCGCCTTGACCGGCACCCCTGCCAGCGGGACGTCCGACGCTCCGCCGTTGTTGCGGCTGGTCAGCGTCAGTCCGAGCACGCGCGATGCCACCTCCGCGTCCTCGAAGAACATCTCGTAGAAGTCGCCCATCCGGAACATCAGGATCGCGTCCTGATGTCGCGACTTGATGTCCCGGTACTGCTGCATGAGCGGCGTCCCGTCGCGGCTCATGGCTTTTCGGCTTCCACCACCACGCCGTTGATGCGCTTCGCCTTCATCTGGGATTTTGCGGCCTCCGCCTCCTCGGGCGACGCATACCGCCCGACGCGTACGCGGAAGGGAGGCGCCGTCCCCCACACCCGCACCGGAAAGCCGCGCTGGGTAAGCACCTGCGCCAAGGCGTCAGCATCGCGCTGTTTGGGGAAGATCGCCACTTGCACCGTGTACTCCTTTCCCGGCGGCGCAGGCGGTGCGCTATCCACGGGTGCCACCGGCTCGGGGACCACCACGGGGACGGGCGGAGGAGGGGTCGGCGTGCGGGGTGCCGGGCGCGGCGGTGTGGTGCGCGGCGCCGGCACCGGGGAAGTCACCGGAGATGCCGGGAGCGATTCCGCCACCGTGGAGAGGCCGGCGAGCGCGCTCGGCGTGCATCCCTGCGCGTAGTAGTCGATCTGGTTGCCGAGCTCCACATCGTCGGGCGCAACGGCCGCCCGTGCGCGCCCTAATGACGGACAACCATGCAGGGCGTCGCCATCCTCGATCGCCAGCCGCCCGGCCCAGAATGCTGCTTTCGCGGCCTGCGGACTCCGCGGGTGTTCGCGCACCAACCGCTCGAAATTGCGACGCGCGCCGATCCGGTCGCTACGGGCCAGCTTGAGCTGCGCCACCATCATCGTCGCGTCTTCCGAGCGCGGCGACAGGGGATACTCCACGCTCACCCGCAGGTAGTCGCGCTCCGCCTCGACCGCGCTGCTCGACGCGAAGGCACGCGCAAACAGCGCCTCCGCGTGCGGGGACGTCCCGTCGGCACTCAAGGCCAGCAGCGAGTCCGCGAGGCGATGGGCCCCCGCGCGATCCCCGGCATTCACCAGGCGCTGTACCCGTGTCACGGTCGAATCGGCGTCCTGCGCGCGCAGGGGCGCCGCTGGCATGGCGACTGACAGTGCAACAAGCGCCAGCAGGGCGAGAAACCGGGCAACGCCCGGACGGCAGTAGGTCATGGCTTGATCGTTAGGCAGCAGAGCGCTGCGCCGGCGTACACAGGGTAAGCACGAGCGAGGCCAGCAGCTGCTCGTCGGATGAGATCCTCGTATCCTTCGCGGCGCGGTCCGCGGCGCGCAGCGCGGCGAGCGCCCGATCGAGACTCGCCGCATCCCACCGGGCGACGTTGCGCGCCCAACACTTCGCGGCCGCGCTCCACGGACGCATCGGAAATGCGCGCGTCTCCTTCAAGAGTCCGAAGAAATCGCTTTCCATCCGTTGTGCCGGCAATCCGCGATCCCGCGCCGCCCGCCCCCAGGCAATCGCCAGCGTCTGCACCGAGAGTGCGATGATGATCGGCACCAGTCCCGACTTCGGGAGCGCCATCACCGGATCGATCAACGCCAGGGCCGCCGGTGCGTTGCGCTCGGCGATCCGGTCGAGCAGGTCGCTCATCGACACACCCAGACGGATCCCGACCACGTCGCGCACCGCCTGCTCGTCAATGGTCCCCGCCTGCGTGTAGCTCGTCAGCTTGTCCAGCTCGGACGCCAACTGCGACGAGTCGGCCCCGACATGCTCGAGCAGCAACGCCGCGGCGCCGTCGGTGATCGACACGCCGTGCGCCTTGTGAGCATGCTGGACCAACCACTCGAGCATGGGCTTGTCGGCCAACACGGGAAATGCCACCGGCGTGGCCGACTTGTTGAGCGACGCATCGAAATCCTTGTCGCCCTTCGTCCCGCCGGGAAAGTCGGGCGCCGCAACAATGGCCAGCACCGTGTCACGCGCGGGATGGCGCAGGTAACGCTCAAGCACCACCCGCGCGTCCTTCTTGAGTGCACCCACGTCGCGCAGGATCACCACCCGTCGCTCGGCCATCATCGGCGGCGTGTTGAGCGCCGACTCCAGCAACTCGTCCGAGACGTCCGCGCCTCGCAGCAGGTCGAAGTTGAAGTCTCGCGTCGCGGGATCCAGGGCGCCCTCCACCAACTCGCGCACCGCCGCTTCCTTGCGGTACTCATCCTCCCCGTGGAAATAGTACGCGGGGGCGAAGGTGTGGTTCACGATGGATTTCCGCAGGTCGCGGAGCGCTTGGACACTCATGTGATGTCCAATATAGCGTCCATCGACCGATCCCTCCGACGACTCGACCGGGCGGGGCGGGGCGGGGCGGGGCGCAGCGCGCGACGCCGCGCCTAGCGCTCCGGCGAAGCCGAGTAGCTCACCGGCTCCACCGCCGTCTGCGCGCGCTCGCCGGCGTAGCGCGACTGCGCCTCCTCCATCATCAGGAGCGCGGGCCATACCGCCATCCCCGTCGATACCGAGGCGACAAACGCTGGAGGTGCAACCGGGAGCGCGGTGTTCATAGCCAACGGGGCACCGTTCGGGCGAATGATCATGTCAGGCAGTCGGGCCGTCTCGATCCCCTTCGGTTCACGCGTCAGTGCGACCGAGAGAAATCCCAGTGCCACGACGCCCATCGACATGGAGAGGAAACCGCGCAGGCCAGGGCCGCGGAACATCGGAGGAGGGGTCAGACTGCGGGAGCGCTCCGCTGCCAGTCGCCGCGCAAGACGTCGCGAGAAATCGTCCGACGGCTCGATTCTCGGGAGGTTGTTCCGGATGAGGAGCAAGCTGCGCCGAACGTCAGCATCCAGACGCGAACACGCTGCACACTCCGCGCGATGCCGTTCCATCGGTACGACGTCGATACCGGGCAGGGTATCGTCGACAAAGGCAAGGTGGTGGCGGCGGAACGTCCTGCAATCCATGACGGGCGGTGCCTCAGAGGCTGACGACGAGGGTGGGTACCCAGCGACACAGACGGGGTTCCCATTTTGCACACGGCGTGCATCGAACGCTAGCGTTCGCAACCCCGAAATGACGAAAGGCCCCTCATTCTGTTTCCATGAGGGACCTTCCGGTGCGTTCTGGACGACCAGTCCGGCTCTACCGCGCGCGTACTGCGCGCTGGATTCCTTAGCGAAGCCCCGGACTGATGAGCGAGGCGAAAGCGTTCCGGGCACGGTTCAGGCGCGACTTCACCGTACCGAGGTTGCACGACGTGATCTCGGCGATCTCTTCGTAGGATTTCCCCTCGAGTTCCCGCAGCACGAACACCTGACGGTGGTGCTCGGGGAGGCGCCCCACCGACTGCTCGACCAGTTCGCGCAGATGCCGCTTCCGATACATGTCGTCGGGGCGGGAGGTGTGATCCTCGAACTGCAGGGGACGATCGTCGTCCTGCCAGTTCTTCCGAATCGCCTGAAAGAGCACGAGCGGATTACGCGAGCGGTTGCGCAACTCGTTCTTCGCAAGGTTCGAGGCGATGGTGTAGATCCAGGTGGAGAACTTCTTCGAGCGATCGAAGCGATGCAGGTGACGGTAGACACGAATGAAGACTTCCTGCACCAGGTCCTCGGAACGCTCACGGTCGCCGATTGTGCGGTAGATGAAGTTCAGGAGGCGGGTCTGGTATCGATCGACCAGCTCCTGGAATGCCCGTTCCTCTCCGCCGAGGAAGGCGCTGACCACTGCGCTGTCCTCAACCTGTCGCAGCTGCTCCCGGACGGACGTGCCCGTCGGGATGTGCGCCGATTGGAGTGCCGAGTCAGCCATAGTGGATCTCCTCAAGTCTCGCTGTTTGAGTCCGCGCCGGGAAAGAAGACTTTCTCCGTCGTCCTGCTGGAACCTTATTGGGCACGCGTCGTGCCCGGAGGAACGCCCTGCGCGGCTATTAACATAAAGGTATAAATGACAATCACTTACCGTGTCCCACGTCACGTTCTCTTGTTCCACCCTTCATCCGTTCGTCCTCTGTGGATGACAGGCAGTTGTTCCTGAATCTCGGACAGTCGTGCGCCCCTGTCTCCCCTACGTCGTCGCGACACTCTCTGGATTGGCGCTTATCGTCCGAGCCGATATCCCGCCGCGAAGAGGATGGCGACGAGTGTTTTTCCGTCGACGATCTCCCCTCGCTCGATCATCTGCAGCACCTCGGAGAGCGGAAAGGTGACGACCTCGATGAACTCGTCCGCCTCCAGCTGGCTCTCCCCCATCGTGAGCCCGGTCGCCATGAAGAGGTGAATTTTCTCATCGGTGATGCCGGGCGTCGTGTAAATCGCGATCAAGGGTTCGACACGCTCAGCCGTACAACCGGTTTCCTCCAATAGTTCACGAATTGCGCAGTCCAGCGGAGTTTCTCCCGGGTCGAGTCTCCCGGCCGGAATTTCGTAGATCGCCCGCTCGGCTGCGTAACGGTACTGTCTGATCAGCAGGAGCTGCGGATCCTCACCTGCCGGGTCGCTGGCGAACGGGACCACGGCGGCCGCCCCAGGATGGCGGACCATTTCGAGTTCCCCCACCGACCCATCAGGGAAACGCACACGATCGACGTCAAGGTCCAGGATGCGCCCGCTGTACACGCGCGTACTTGCGAGTCGCGGCGAGTCGGTCATGAGATTTTGAAGAGAGGAGTCAGAATGGGGGCACCGAAACTCCGGTGCCTAGGACATGCGCTCGCCGGTGGCATCGTACAGCTGCACCGGACCGATCTGGAGCGCCTCGAGGTCAGCGCGCACGATCGCTGGATCACCCACCGCCACCACCTGCAGCCGCTCCGGCGCGAGATGCAACTGCGCAACGCGAAGCACGTCGGCGGCGGTCACCGCTGCCACGCGTTCGCGATAGCGGTCAAAATAGTCCGCCGGGAGGCCGTAGCCTTCACGCGATGCCAGCGCATCCGCGATCGCGGCCGTGGTCTCGAAGCGAATGGGGAAGACGCCGGTCAGGTAGTCCACCGCCAGCGACAATTCGGCGGGGCTCACCAAGTCGTTCCGGATGCGATCGATCTCGCCGAGGATCTCGCGTACGGCCGCTCCGGTGATGTCGCTGCGCACAGCGGTCGAAGTCTCGAAGCTGCTGGCACGCCGTCGCCACTCGAAGTGCGAGAAGGCACCATAGGTGTAGGCATGTGTCTCCCGCAGGTTGAGGTTGATGCGCGAGTTGAACAGCCCACCGAGAATGGCATTCATCACCGACAAGGCGTGAAAGTCGGGATGGCGTCGCGCGACCGACAGGTGTCCCACCCGCAATTCGGATTGCGGCGAGTCGGGCTTGGCGACGATGTGAACCATGCGCGCCTCGTGCATCGGCGCGACGGCGATCTCCGGCGGCGCCACACCGTCTCCTCTCCAGGCACCAAGGGCGTCCTCCGCCAGCTGCAAAATGGCGTCGACGTCTACGTCACCAGCAACGATCAGTGCGCTGCGCGCCGGCACGACGTATCGAGCATGGTGGCGAACCAGGGCTTCACGCGTGATCGTGGCGACGGTCCGCTCCTCTCCTCCTTCGGGGTTGGCGTACCGGCTCTCGGCGGAGAAGCAGACGTGCGCGAACATGTCATCGGCGAGCCCGCGGGGTTCGGCGCGTTGCTGGAGCAACTCGGCCATCCGTTCCTCGCGCAGTCGCGTCACCTCGCTCTCCGGAAACGACGGGGCACGTGCCACCTCGGCCAGCAGGTGCACTGCGGCGCCGAAGCGCGCCGTCGTGACAGTGGTACCCACCTCGCTGTGTGTCCAAGTGACCGAAGTATCGAGCGACCCGCCAAGCTGTTCGAACGCATCGGCGAGCGCGGTTCCGTCGCGCTTCGTCGTCCCTTCCGGCTGCACTTCGACGGTCAGCGAGCCCACGCCGGCCAATGGGAGTGCGTCGCACTCAGCACCGGCGTCGGACATGAGGAGCGCGGTCGCGACCGGCAGTCGCCGCAACGGGACGACATACACGGTGAGCCCGTTTGGCAGCTGTTCCCGCTGCGCCGCAGGGAAGGTGTAGGGGCGAGGAGGACCGGCCGCCGGTCGAATACCATCACTCATCGGTTTTCCTCCCGATGGAGGGTACCGTCCGCGCGATCACCACCGCCGGCGTCAGGCAGATCGTCAGGCAGATCGTCAGGCAGCTCACGCGGCACGTACAGCAGGGAGGCGCGGTTGTTCG
>JBDTUA010000109.1:0-13782 GCA_040007995.1 Gemmatimonadota bacterium
GCGACGAGCTGGCGCAACGTCGACAGGCGCTTCCCTGGGTCCGTCTCGACAAGGATTATCGCTTCGACACCGACGAGGGGAGCGCCTCGCTGGCGGAGCTCTTCCGCGGGCGGTCCCAGCTCCTCGTCTACCACTTCATGTTCGGCCCCGACTACGCCGCGGGATGCCCATCCTGTTCGTGCATCGCCGACGGCTTCAACGGGATCGCCGTGCACCTTGCGAATCATGACGTGATGCTCAGCGCCGTGTCGCACGCGCCGATCGCGAAGCTCAACGCCTTCAAGCAGCGCATTGGTTGGACCTTCCCGTGGGCGTCGTCGTTCGGTTCCGATTTCAATGCCGACTTCAGCGTCGGCTTCACCTCCGAACAGCAGCGCGAGGGAGGCATCGAATACAACTACCGGCGCGAGCAGCCGTTCGCGGCGCCCGCCGCGGCGTCGGTCACGCCCCAGCCCGCACCAGACTGGCAACTCCGCGGCAGCGTGCAGCCGGTGGCGCTGATGGCTGCAATGACCGGGACCGATGTCCCCACCTACACCCGCGAACGGCCTGGCGTGAGCACCTTCGTGCTGGAGGACGGCGTCGTCTATCACTCGTATTCTTCCTATGCACGCGGTCTCGACGGCCTGTGGGGGATGTTCCAGTGGCTGGATCGCGCACCGAAGGGACGCAACGAGAACGGTGTCTGGTGGCGCCGCCATGACGAGTATCACGCGCGCTGATCGCGCGTCGCGCCGCACCTTCGTCGGTATCTCAATGATTCTCTTCGCCGTCAGCTGCTGGTTGACGATGGCGTGGTGCAGATCGATGTCGGCGATGGGCGGGCTGCGAATGCCCGGGGGGTGGTCGCTGTCGATGATCTGGATGCGCATGGGCGACCAGACGTGGGTGAGCGCCACGGGAGCGTTTCTCGCGATGTGGGTCGTGATGATGGTCGCGATGATGCTCCCGTCGGTCGCCCCACTGCTCTGGCGCTATCGGCAGCGGATGGCGCATGCAGGTGCAACGCACGTCGGCCTGCCGACCGCGGTCTCCGCCCTCGGATACCTCGCCGTCTGGACCGCGTTAGGCATACTCGTCTTTCCGTTGGGAGTGGCAGTGGCGGAGTTGGAGGTGAGCCTGTCGACGCTGGCGAGCACGGTACCGCTCGTCGTTGGCGTGGTCGTTCTGGTTGGCGGTGCGTATCAGTTCACGGCGTCGAAGGCGGGGCAACTCGCCTGCTGCCGACTCCCGACAGGGCGCGTTCGCGCCCGGCCCGCCGCTGTCGGAACCGCGTGGCGAGACGGAGTGCGACTGGGTCTCGAGTGTAGCCGCTCTTGCGCCAACTGGATGGCCATCCTGCTGGTTCTTGGCGTCATGGACCTGGGCGCCATGGTGGCCGTGACGATCGCGATCTGCGCTGAGCGTCTCGCGCCTGCGAGGCTGCGCGTCGGCCGCGCGACGGGGGCGCTCGCAATCGCGCTCGGGGTGATCCTCATCGCTCGGGCCGACTCGGGGTGACGACGACACCCCCCTTGCTCAGGATGTAGAGACCGACGCCCCCCAATACCGCACCGGCGGACAGCGCGAGCCGCAGGCTGATCGGCTCGCCCAGCAGTGCCACCGCCCCGAGCGCTGCAAGGGCCGGGACACTCAGCTGGACGGTGGCGGCGGTCGTCGCCCGCAACGAGGGCAGGACGGTGTACCAGATCGCGTAGCCGACACCCGACGTGAGGGCTCCCGACAGGGTCGCCAGGACGACGCCACGGACATCCAGGGTCGTCGACCGCCACATGACGAGGCTGATCGCCAAGGCCATCGGAACCGCACGGAGGAAGTTGCCAGCTGTTTCCCGCGTCGCCCCGCCGCGTCCCCTCCCCCGCAGCGAATACACGCCCCACGAGCACCCGGCCCCGATCATCAGAACGGCGCCGGCGAGCGGGGGCGTGTGCAGCCCCGGCAGGAACAACGCGATCAATCCCGCCGAGGCCAGCAGGATACCCCCCACCTGCATCGCATTGGGGCGCTCACCGACAAACCATCCGTACCCGATCATCGTCGCCTGCACTGCGCCGAACAGCAGCAACGCGCCCGTCGCCGTCGGCAGACTGACGTAGGCAAACGAAAAAGCGGCGGCGTACGCCAGGAGCGACATCGCCGAGATCCAGTTGCCGCCGGGTCGAACATCACCGCGCCGCAGCACCACCAACACGGCGAGGGTGATCGCGCCCGACGCGACCCGGATCGTGGTGAAGCTCGCGGCGTCGATCGAAGTGCCGGTCAGCGCGAGTCGGCACAGCAAGGAATTGCCAGCAAAGGCGATCATGGTGATCGCGGTGAGGAGCGTCAGTCGGGCCGATGGCATGCGTGACGGATTGCGCTGGTGATGGGCGACGCGAATCGCCCGCACAAGCTGCCGCCCGCGTGACAGATCGTCAAATTCGCCGCGGCGCCGCGACGGACGACCCGTCCAGCCCTACATCTCGATGATGACCTTCAACGCCCGCGTCTCCGCGGCATTCGCGAACGTCTCGTACGCGTCGAGGATACGACTGAGCGGGAACCGGTGCGTCATCAGGAGCTTTGGGTCGATCCTGTGCGCCTGAAACAGATCCAGCAGCATCGGTGTGCTGACCGCGTCAACCAGGCGTGTGGTGATCGTGATGTTGCGATTCCAGAGATTCTCCAGATGCAGCGCTACCTTCGATCCGTGTACACCGATGTTGGCAATGGTGCCACCGGCCGCGACCAGCTGCTCGCACAATTCAAAGGTCGCCGGGAGCCCGACCGCTTCGATCGCCGTATCGACGCCACGATTGTTCGTCAGCGCCATCAACGCCGCAACGGCCCGACCGTCCGTGCTATTGATGGTACTCGTGGCTCCAAGTTTCCTGGCCGCGTCCAGCCGGTTGTCGTCGAGGTCGATCATGATCAGTGCAGCCGGCGAATAGAACTGTGCGGTGAGAAGTGCCGCCAGCCCGACAGGCCCCGCGCCAACGATCGCCACGGTACTTCCCGGCTGGACCCTGCCGTTCAGAACGCCGCACTCGAAGCCCGTTGGCAGAATATCGCTCAGCATCACCAGCGCCGCTTCGTCCGCATCCTGTGGCGTGTGGTAGAGACTCGTGTCCGCGTATGGAATGCGGACGAACTCCGCCTGCGTGCCATCGATGGTGTTGCCGAGAATCCACCCACCCGTGGTGCAGTGTGAGTGCATGAGCTTCCGGCAGAACTCGCACTTGCCGCACGCGCTGATGCACGAGATCAGCACGCGGTCGCCAGCTTTGAATTCGGTCACGCCCGCGCCAACCTTGTCCACGACACCCACACCCTCGTGGCCCAGAATGCGCCCCGGCTCGCAGCTCGCAAGATCACCCCTGAGGATGTGCAAGTCCGTGCCGCAGATGGTCGTCGTCGTCATCTTGACGATGGCATCCGTCGGCGCGGTGAGTGCGGGCACGGGACGGTCTTCGAGCGCCTTCTTGCCCGCGCCCTGGTACACGAGCGCTTTCATCATTGCCGGACTCCCGCCGATGTAAGGAAACTCTCGAACAAGTAGGGTAGCCGCCGTCTGGATTCGAACCCATCGCTCGAAGGGAGTACAGCCGGCGGCTTCCGCCGCATCTCGCTCGTCGCGGCATGAAAGGGCGCGGGGAACGCGCGCACGAGACAGCACGGAATCGTCGTTCCTGCAGGTTCGGCCGTCGCATCAGGTACGACGGCGTCGCCCGGGAACGGGAAGCCGACGCCATGTCGTAGGGCAGATTAACGCAGCCGCTCGTTTGTTTCGCAGGACTCGCGACCGACACGATCCGCCAGGCCTGTGTCGCGCGCAGTCGCCAGGCGTGGCCCAACGCCTGGTAGCGACCACGCACCGCTTCAAGTGAGCGATCGGATCGCGCGCGCGCTCCCCATTGGTTCGGAAGTGCGAAGTCAGCAGTAGCAGCGGTAGCCGATGAGGGAAAGACTCGAGGGGCACGGGACGCGGTGAGCGCCGAGGCCTGCCCTCACTCGCTTCCCGCCGTCATATAGAGCTCCACCCCATCCAGCACTCGCTGCAGCCCGAAGTCGAACGACTCCGTCATCGATCGCGCCGTGCCTTCCGACGCCGCGGTGAGTATGGACGCAAACACCGTGAAACGTGGATCGCCTATCGCGCGCCCCAGGTCGGCACCGACGGCAGCAGCCCATGCCTGCACGGAGACGCCGCGAGCGCGCGAGCGCGCGAGCGCGATCGACGTGTCGGATGCACCGCGTGTATAGCCGTCGATCACGCTGATCATCTGACCGAGGTCGGCGGCGCTCAGCCCGGTCCTCGAGAGCGGCGCCGCGAGCGCTTCGAGCCAGGAAAGCCAGTTCGGGCCGTGGGGCGCCGCGACGAATGGCAGCTCGGCGAGCCACGGGCGCGCGCACAGCATCTCCCGCTTGGCGTGCGCCCATCGCGTGACCGCCGGGCGCCAGGGGCCGCTCGGGTCGTCCGCGCGTGGAGGAGAGCCCAGCCCCGCGTCTACGATGGCGTCGTACAGCGCTTCCTTGTTTGGGAAGTAACGGTAGATGGCCATCGTCGTGAAGCCGAGTCGCGCCGAGACGGCTTGCATCGTCACTGCGCCGAATCCCTCCTCATCGGCAAGGGAGACGGCAGCTCGCACGACCTCCTCGGGAGTGAAGGCCGCCCGCGGCCCGCGTGTGGACCGCGAACGATCCTCCCAGAGAAGCCCGCTGCGACGCCGCAGCTCCGGGTCGACGCGCGTCGCGGCCTGCAGGAGATCGTCGTGCGTCAGCTCCGTCCGGACTGGTCGGTCGGGCTCCTCGTCCCGTCGCCGCGGCGTCGGCGATCGTTTGGCACTCGCCTTCTGCTTCCGTGCGGTCATGGTCCCCCAATGAACATCCCGTTGACAACGGTGAAACTGTGTATATGATATACCCGTACTGTGTACGACATATACTAACAACTGGGCGGACGTGCCGGAACCCCGGAGCGCCGCCGTCACCGACCAGGAGCGCATCATGTCACCCGCCACCACCCTTGCCCGCGCCGCGCGTACCGCCGGCGGAACTTTTGCCGTCATTCTCTCCTCGACCCACGCTGTGATGGCGCAGGAGTCGGCCCCTCGCACCGGCGCGTGGGAAGCGCGCGTGTCGAGCGGTGCCTTCGTCGGAGCCGGCGACCAGCGCCATGCGGTCAAGGACGCGCAGCTCACGTCGCTCCAGGTCTCCCGAATCCTGCGTCCGCGACTCGCCCTCACCGGGACCTTCGCGTGGGCCCGCAGCCGTGATCTGGCGTCGGTCGATGCGCCCAAGCTGGACGTGTTCACCAGCGATCTCGGGGTCGAGCTGCGCTCGGCGGAGCACTTCGTCGACCGGAGGCTTTCGCTCAGCACCTTCGCCGGAGTCGGCGGCGGGGCGCGCAGCTACAATCACCGCAGCCTCGACGTTCCCGCGACGCACAATCTGGCCGGCTACGCCAGCATTGGCGGTGAGGTCGGGATGAGGCGCGTCGCGTTGCGCCTCGAGGCCCGCGACTATGCGACGGGGTTCAAGCCACTCGTCGGTCGCGGCCGATCGGCGGTGCGGAACGACGTCGTGCTGATGGGTGCGTTGCGCATCAACCGGCATCGCGCGGCACGGCAGGACCGCTAACAGCCGCCAGCAACGTCCCCGTCGCCGCGCCTAACGCGTCGCCCCGTCGCCGTTCACTCGCTCGCACCGTCCACGTCCTTCGTCCCGTCCGATGACTTCGACCCCGTCGCGGTGGCGCCTCCCCGCCGCCCTCACCGCACTCACGCTCGTCCCGGCACTCGCCGGCATTTCCCGGTTGGTGCAGCTCGGCGGCGCAGGAAACGTCACGCCAGAGAACGCCCGATTCTTCGCGGCGCCGCTTCCGGTCGTGCTGCATATCCCGGCGGCCATCATCTTCGGAATGCTCGGCGCCTTTCAATTCTCCGCGGACTTCCGGCGCCGGCATCGGGTGTGGCATCGGACCGCGGGGCGGCTCCTGGTCGCGTGTTCCCTCGTTGTCGCGACCACGGGGTTATGGATGACCCTCACCTACCGCTGGCCGCGCGGCGACGGGATCGTCGTATTTGCCGAGCGCCTCACCTTCGGAATCGCGATGCTCCTGTCGGTCGTGCTCGGGGTCGACGCTATCCGGCACCGTAATTTCGCGGCACACGGTGAGTGGATGATCCGCGCCTACGCCATAGGAATGGGGGCAGGGACGCAGGTGCTCACGCACCTTCCCTGGTTCCTCTTCATCGACACCGCGCCCGGCGAGGGGCCGCGCGCGGTGATGATGGGGCTCGGCTGGGTGCTCAACGTCGCGGTGGCCGAGTGCGTCATCCGGCGGCCGAAGCGTGGGGTACGCGCGGCGCTGGCAGCGGTGTGAATGACCGCACGATCATCGGGTCAGGCGTCGAGGCGTACCCCGGCACAGTCGGATGATCCTCGTTGCCTGGCGCACCGCATCACGACGCGGACCCACCGCCGGCCATCTACCAGCCGCGCACGACATCGCGCACGCATTCGGCGAACGCCTGCGCCGCAGGTGCACATACCGATCCGCGACGCCACACCGCGACGATCTCGCGCTGGAGCTCGTGATCGACGAGCGGCACGTACGCGCACTGCGGCGTGTTGTGCCGAGCCGCAGCGATCGCCGGCACGATCGACAGCCCGACTGCCGCCCCGACCAGTGCGAGCACAGTCGTCAACTGCGAGCTGCGGTCGGCAGTGGACGGGTGGGATGACGGCGGCGCTTCGAAGCACTCGGAGCGCCGCCCTCCGCTTGCCTGCCCGGCGTCATGCGTCGACGAGACCACCGGACATCCGGCGCGCTGCGCATTCCGGAGCTCCGCGACGAGGTCGGTCGCCTGGAGCAACCGGCCGAGTTCCGCGGCGGACAGCTCCCGGTCGATCGTAGCGCGATTGGTGTTCCGACGGGCCGGCTCACCGACGCCTCCAACGTCCCGACGACGCTCGACCAGCACCCGCGAGTGCGCGTCGCCAGCATTCTCGACCCGCGCGGTGATCAGCATGGCCCCCCTTATCCTTTTGAGCGATTCGGATGGCCGGCACCATCGGATAGGATACGCTATCGGCCCACTGGGCATTGCGGACAGCTGGGCCAGCCATTGTGATGCGGAGGAGCTCATGCTGCACAGCGCCGGGACCATGTCGGGCTACAAGCTGCACGCCAAGGACGGGAATATTGGCCAGGTCAAGGAGTTCTTCTTCGACGACCGGCATTGGGCGATACGCTATCTGGTCGCCGATACGGGTGCGTGGCTGCCGCTCAGAAAGGTGTTGATCTCGCCCTACGCTCTTGGACTTGCATCCGACGCCGAGCAACAGATCAGCGTCAACCTGACGAAGCGGCAGATCGAGGAGAGCCCGTCGCTGGCGAGCCACAAACCCGTCTCGCGGCAGTTCGAGGATGCCTACCACCGCTACCACGAGTGGCCGATGTACTACGGCGGGTCGCAGCTGTGGGGGACATACCCCACGATCAGCCACGAGCGTGCCCCGTGGAAGGAGCCGTCGAGCGAGAAGGGATGGGATCCCAACTTGCAGAGCTCGAGCGCCATCAAGGGATATCACGTTCACGCGACCGACGCCGAGATCGGTCACGTCGAGGACTATCTCATCGAGGACGAAACGTGGGCGATTCGCTACCTCGTCATCGACACGAGCAACTGGTGGTTGGGGAAGAAAGTCCTGCTCTCGCCGGCCTGGGTCGAGCGGGTCAGCTGGCAGGAGTCACAGATCTTCATCCAGCTTGACCGGGAACGCATCAAGCAAGCGCCGGAGTACACGTCAGGAATGTCGGTCACTCGAGAGTATGAGGCGAAGTTGCACGAGCACTATCAGCGCTCCGGGTACTGGGTGGAGTCGCCGGCGGCGACGGTAGCCGACGGCGACCACTGACGACAGCGCTGCGGACGCGTCTCACGCCTCACCGACGCGAATCGGCGCGTAATCCACGCGCCTCGGGGATCTGCCGGTACCCGTGCCAGACGGGTCGACCCGTTCACCGGGAATCGACGCCTAACGACGTGGCAAGGCCTACGGTCGCAATCGATTGAATTTCCGCAGGATGGCACGGAGTCGATCGTGCGGGAGCGCGAAGACCCGATTGCCGTTGATCCCGTCCATGTCGCCCGCCGCGACGAGGCTGTTGATGATGGCCTCTTCGGTGGCGTCGACGGTGGCGCCGAATACTGGATCCAGTGCCCGCTTCGACAGGATCGTCGACGTGAGCGTCCGCGTCGTGGAGTCGTAGCGTGACGTCGTCGTCGAGAAGGCGATGAAGAGATCACCGGAACCGCTTTCGCCTCTCGTCCCGGTGCGTCCCATGCCAAGGGCGGCGCGCTTCGCCACCAGGTTCAGTTGCGACCCCGAGAGCGGCGCGTTGGTGCCAATCACGATGATGATCGAACCATCCGATCCGCGTTTTTCGACGGGTTCGAGATCCGACAATTCCCGACCCACTGGAACGCCGGCGATCACGAGGTCTTCCAGCCGTCCGAGATTGGCCTGGACAAGTACGCCGACCGTGTACGACTTCGATCCAATGGTGATGGTGCGTGACGACGTCCCAGTTCCGGCCTTGAGATAGTACGCCATCATCCCGGTGCCACCTCCGACGCTCCCCTCCGCGATGCGACCGCCCGCCGCGCTGTTGATCGCCGCGAAGACGTGTTCCGGCTTCACGTGGTAGCCGTTGATGTCGTTCAGGAATCCGTCCCAGGTCTCGGCGACGACCGGGAGACCGAACGAGAAGTCCGTCGCTCGGCCTTCACCAAAGGTGGTGTATTGCCATCGACCGATCGCGTCCCTGACCACTCCGACGCTGTTGGTATTTGTGATGCCGATTGGCCCGCCCTGCCGCCCGTAGTCGTGAATGTAGGGGAGCCCCGTCATTTCGCCGTCGCCGTTGAAGACGAAGTAGCCGGCGTTGTACGACGCGTCGCTTTTCCCCTTGGGAAGCACCACGGTGACGCCGGTCCGTACCGGACCCTCACCCTGCTTCCACGCGCCTGCGCCCGTAATCAGCGTTGCGTAGCCGACCTCCACCCCCGGTACGTCGGTGATCGCGTTGTAGCTGCCGGTCGTCCCCGTGAACGGTATGCCGAGGTCGCGCGCGCGCGGCGATGGCGTCCGTTGCGCCGTCGCGGGGACTGCGATGACCGCCACGCAGGTGGCGAACGTGACGGTACGCATCGACATCGTCATCTAGCAGCTCCGATCGGTCGGTAGGATACTCGGCGCGGTGTACGTCGGCGCTCCAACGTCGAGCGCAGGCGGGAGTTCCACAAGGAGTCAGGCTCGACGACGCCGTTGCAGACGGTTGCAACAACGAGAGGCCGCGCTGAGGCTACCGCTCCGCGGTCACGGCCGACCACTCGGCGGCGCGCTCCGTCAGGTAGAGACGCCTCTCGAGTTATGCCGGCGTACACCAGCGACGGCCCCAACCCGTGTGAAACAGGGCGGCTCATCGGCCAAGTACAGACGATCTGCCCTGGGAATCCCTGGTGGATGATCATCCCGTGCTCGACGGCATGTCTCACATCCATGCGGCGTCCGGATGAGGGGTCTGCGCTTCGTCATGCGATCGCCCGCGTAGCGGTTGAGGTTGTGGTTGGCGTATCACACCCGCGCTCCGGCCGCTGGTAGTCGCACGCACACTGGCCCGGACGACACGACCGTTCGGCGGTACGGCCCATCCGGACGCAACGCCAGCAATGGGCGAGTGCCTGTTCGATCGTCGGGATGCCTGTCAGTACGGATGCACTCGCCGCCACTCGAGCGAAGCCGTCGGCTGCACGCAGCGCTGGGCGCCCCGAACGGTCGAACGACAGCTGGGCGATCGTGGTGAAACCCGCCTCGTGGATGCCCGAACTCGACGCATGGTTTTCGGGCGCGTAGGCGATCCAGGATCGGTCGGCGCCGGCCAGTTCCGCTTCGACGATGCCGTTGAGGAGGCGCGGATAGATCCCCATACCTCGATGCGCCGTCACCGTGACGAAGTTCCACAGGTAGCGTGCGCCGCGACCGATCGCGAAGGTGGTCTCAAGTTCGCCGATGCGTGCGCTGGTCGTGGCAACCCAACCCCAGGCAGCAGCAACTCCCCCAAGTCGAGCGACATACGCACGGTGTCCCTGTTCCAATCGAGCGCACATCTCGTCGGCTGTGCGACCCTGAAGCGCGGCCATCGACGCCGCTGATTGCTCGCGCGCCACGACGAGCCCGCTCAATGATTCGATCGATGGCCGTGGGTCCTCTCGCAATCGCAATGCTATTGGCATATGAAAGGGGCGTTGAAGAGAAGGTCAGCGTGGATACGGAACGACAGGCGCCTCGAGCGGAGCGACGAGCGTGTGGAGGAACGCCTCGATCTGGCGAAGCTCCATGTCGGTCAGGGCGAGGCGCTTCAACTCACTCGTCCCCGCCGGAGCCAGGGGCGCGCGATTGTAGTGCGCGAGCACTTCCTGCAGTGTGCGAAACTGTCCGGCATGCATGTACGGCGCGCGCGTGGCCGCATTTCTGAGCGAGGGCGTCTTGTATGCGCGAAGCAGCTCGGCGCCGTCGGTGACCGCAAACCGGAGTTCGGCGCAGTCGTCCGGGCTGGCGTCACTATACGGACTCAGGCAGCCGAACTCGCTCGCCATCACCTGCCGCACGCCAACCGTACGCCCGCTGTCCGCCACTTGTGCATCCGACGTCATCGGCACACCGGTATTGTGAAAATGGTCGTCCGTCAGCAGCGCCCCGTTGTGGCACGTGGCGCAATTCGCCTTCCCGATGAATAGGCGCAAGCCAGCCCGCTCCCCATCCGACAGGCGGTCATCTGGCGTATGCGGGCGACCGGACAGCTCAGCATCCACAAAACGGTCGAATCGCGTCGCGGTGAAGCGAATATTACGTTCGTACGCGGCGATCGCCTTGCCGATGTTTGCGTAGACGCGGGAGACCTCCTGCTGGCGTGGTGACGGTATGCGCAACCACGCCTGGCGGCGCGCAGTGTCGGCGACGGGGCCGGCGTGCGCGGGCAGCCCATGCAAATTCGGGAGCGGGCCAAAGACCGACGCATATTCGCGCCGATAGTCGGCGTCGATCACATGCGCATAGCGCACGCGATCGCCGCCATGCTCCACCGCGCTCTCGAGCGGTCCGAGTGCCTGCGACCACTGACTGTCCGAACGACCGTCCCAGAACTGCCATGGGCTATAGGCCGTGCCCGCGATCGGCATCGTGCGGCGACCGGCAGTGCCGACGCCGAGGCCAAGTGGGCGCGAGTCCTGGAAGCCATTCGACGGATCGTGACACGTCGCGCACGACACCTGGCCATTGCCACTCAACTTCGGCTCAAAGAACCATGCACGACCTAACGCCGCAGCCGCCGCATCGCCGGCGTATCGATTGCTCGGGTCGGCGGGCAGCGGCGGAAGGCTCGCAAGCGACAACGAGTGCAAGATCGCGCGTTCCGACTGCGTCCACGCGGCACCCTCCGTCGCGTCCAGCGACGACGCGCCGGCCGATCTCAGGACAATTGCCGCCCCCGCCGCGCACAACACCGCGGCCATCGAGTACCTCGAGATCGCAATCATTAGTGGTTGCCTACAGCTTCAGGTTGAAGACGACGGTGTCGGCACCGCTGGGTGCCCGGATGGCAAATCGCACCACCCACCAACCACCCATGTTGAACTTGAGCCCCTCCACGCGGTGGTCGCCGTGGCCCAACGACGTCGTGACGAGCGGCTTGGTCGGCAGGCCGTGTCCATGTCGCGGCATTCCGCCATTGACGGTCACCGCCGCGGAGTCAACCAATGCTCCGTTGGTCGTCTCGAGGTGGAGCGTCCACTTCTGCAGAGTGCCCTGCGGGATTGAATCGCCATCGGGGACGATGGTCGCGCGGTAGAGACCCGCCTTGCTGCTCCGCACGCGACCGTAGTCGAGCTCCGCGGGTGGTTTTGCGAACATCATGCAGGCATTGAGTGTGGCCAGGACGGCGGCGTAGGCGAGACCGCGACGGAGCGATGGCAATTGGGCGTGAGCGGTGCGCATGGCTGTGTGAGTGAGTGAGTAGGTGAGCGAGTGGCGAGTGAGTCAGTGAGCGAGAAAGTGCGCGAGGACGGCGGTTGCGAGGCCCCGGCGATCATGAGCCGCGCGGACATCGGGAGAGTACGCGGGACGCGTTTCGCCGTCTTGAACGCAGGGGCTGACCTTCACGAGCGTCACGTCAGCCCCTGCGTTCAATCGCCTCGCCATCAGACGCCGTACCCTCAGCGTATGCCGACCAACGTCGGACTGCAGCACTCCCTCTCGCCGAAACTCCCATGTGGCTCACCTCGCGTACCGCCCTGCTCCTCGTCGCCCTGTGCAGTCATGCGCCCATGACGGTCGCGCAATCGACCGCTGCCGCCGACTCATCGAAGCCGCACTTCTCGATCGGTTCCACACAAACGATGCTGGGATACCTTCGACTCGACGCTGCCGCACTGCAGGCGCGCTTCACCTCTGCCGGCATTCCCGGGTCGGCGAGTGGCGCGCTCACCGTCGGACTCGGGGTCGACATACGTTCCGGTCGCATCCTGCTCGGCGCGGGGGGACAGTCGATCCTCGCCAGTAGCCGGTCGAACGCTACGTTCCGCACCCGATCGTCGGGCAATGTCGGCCAACTCGACCTCGGCGTGCTCGCGCTCCGTACGAAGCGGCTCTCGATCTATCCTCTCGTCGGAGTCGGGATCGCGCACGTGTCCGTCGATATCGTGGCGCGTGGTGATTTCGCGTTCGACGATGGCCTTGCTCATCCGGCTCGCCAGATCGGCTTGTCCAACCGGGCGCCGATCTGGAACGCAGGCATTCTCGTCGAGCAGCGATTGCAGCTGGGCGGCAGGGCGTACGCCGTGAGCGTCCGCGCCGGAATCGTCCGGAGCGCCGGTGCCGGTCGCTGGGAGTCGGCCGAGAGCACCGTCCACGACGGCCCGAGCGGCATGCGCGGCTCGTATGCGAGAGTCGGGTTCTCCAGGCCGCTGCGTCGGCGCCGCGACGCGGCCCTCCCGCTGGCGGCGACGCTGGCTCAAACGATGCTTCGCTGAGCGGTCTTCGGCACTACGCGAGGAGCGTCTCTTGAAGTGGCTCGGAAAGTGGCTCCCAGCGCCGCGTCACACTCCACCAACTCGTAGTAGGCGCAGATCGCCCTCTCGATGGAGAGGCAGATGAGCGCGAGCATCTTCCTGCCGCGCACGTAGTCCCCGCGCGCGAGCACCTGAATCCCGGCTATTCGTAGAAGGACTGCCACGCCGGGGGATCCTGCACGGCGAGGCTGAGGGAGCATCGCCGGAGTTGCTTTCCCGGCGACAGGAAATGCAGCACTGCGCCGCATGTGAGACATTCAAAGCGAGCTTTTGTGTAGACTTGTGATCAACGTAGAGGCCATCGTGCATTCAGAGCATTTGCCACTTTTTCGAAAGGGCGACACACGTGTTCATCTTCCTCTCGCACCTGACAGTTCCCCCGGCCGATCACCTCGAGCTGGAGCGGCATTTTCGTGAGCGGGCGCGGCTGGTGGACGGGTTTCCCGGATTCCTCTACCTGCAACTGCTGCGACCGCAGGCAGGTGACGCCACACACGCCTTTCTCACCGCCTGGAGCGACCGCGAAGCGTTCCGCCGTTACATGAGCAGCGACGCGCACGGTGCATCGCATTCCCGGGAGCCGGCGGCAATCATGGGGCGTAGCGCGGTGCGACATGACGCGTTCGATGTACTCTTGGACTCCACCCACAGGCCCGAGTGGCTCTCC
>JBDTUA010000110.1:0-13770 GCA_040007995.1 Gemmatimonadota bacterium
CGCACGCGACGCTCGAGGGGCAGGTTATGAGCGAAGAAGTCACCGAGTACGATGCATCGGCTCATGTCGGCGAAGCTGCGAGCGCGAGCGAACACGAGATGATCGCCGCGCGCGACGCGGCGCACGCCAGGATGTTCGAGGGGACGCATCAGGGAACGCACGATGGCACCGTCGACACATGCCTGCCTGACGCTGCGCAGGACGTTCCGGATCTCCAACAACCGACTGCCGATGCCGCGGTCGAAACGACTGCAGAATCATCGCGTGCGTCGTCGACCGAATCCTCCGACGCGACGTCTGGCGACTCGTCTTCGGGCGACCGCGCGGCGCCGGAGTTCGACCTGCTCGACGAATTGTTGCCGCCGTTCATGCGCCACGACGGCGAGGAGACGCGGGCGGCCGACGTGAAGTCGGGCGAGGCACTCGCCGATCTCCTGTCCCACGTAGCTGCGCACGACGACGTGGCGTTCGACGCGTTCTCCGACGCGCTGCTGGACACCGAGCCACCCGGGAGTGCACTGGACGTCGACGCGCTGCGAGCGCTCATGCTCGACCGCAGGCTCGAATCCGGCGCTCGCTCCGTCATGCAGGACGCAGACGGGGAATCGCTCACCTCCGCGTTCGACGAAACGGACGTCGAGCTGCCGCTGCTCGAGGTCGATGATCTCCTGTCGGTCGGAAGTTCCGACTTCATCATCCCGATCGACTTCGACGCCGTTGTCGCCGATGACCTGCTGGGCGATCCCCCGACCTTCGGGGAGAGCAGCACGCCGGAATTTGAGCCGGCGCCGCTCTTCGATGTCGAGCCGGAACTGGAGACGGACGCGGCGCCAGCGTGCGAGGCCATCGACCCGCTCCGCGACGCGACGAACGACGAGTGGTCGGACGACGTCGCGCCGGAAGTCTTGATCGACGGTGAGTGGCACGACGAGCACATGGGAAGTCTGGTCTCCGGCGAGGTTTCGGCGATCCGCCCCGCATCGAGCGAGGCACCGCCGCCCCCTCGGGCGCGGTGGGACGACCTTTCGGCGGCCCTGTTGTGGCCCCCGGACGAGGAGGACGCGACGCACGACGGGACCGACGCCGCGTCGGGGCACGACGACGCCAACGAAGCGAGCGACGCCAACGACGATGTCGGCCGTCTGCGGGAGACGCCCGCCAATTCGTCGTTCGTCGCCCGCATGCACACGCCGCGTAGGACGCTGTCCGTTGGTGGCGTGGAGGCTCAGCTGCGCCGCCGTCTCGAGCTCGAACCTGGCAACCTGTTGCTGCGCCGTCACCTCGGTGAAGCGCTCTTGGACCAGGGGGACCGCGCCGAGGGCCTGCAGGAACTCGATGTCGCGATGCGCGGATTCGAGCTGCTTGGAGACCTCAACAATGCCCGCGGCGTGGCCGACATCGTGCTGCGCGTCATACCGACGTCGGTGCGTCACCACCAGAAGCGGGTCGAGTATGCCGTGCGCTCCAACGATCGTGTGCGCCTCGTCGAGGCGTACGTGGAGCTCGCGGATTCCCTGTTCCGCAGCGGCGAGCCGGACAAGGCGCGCGTCGTCTATTCGCGCGTGCTCGAACTGTCACCGGGGCACGGACGCGCCCGATTCGCCCTCGGCCTGCTCAGCGACGAGGAGCGGGCGGCGCACGCTATGACGCCTCCCGCGCCAACCGTGGCTGCGCCGCCCCAGCCCAGTCCCGCCGACATGGTGTCGATGTTCGACCGCGCGATCCCTCGAACTCCCGCGCGCGACGTCTCGAGCATCTCTGCCGAACTGCCGATCATCGCCGATACCCTCTTCACGCCGGAGAAGCACGAGGACGCGCCCGCCCCCGCCGCGATCGCTGCCGACACCGAGGGTCAGACCGTCGACCTGCAGGACGTCCTGGCGTTCGAGCGCCACCAGACCAGCGCCGCCGACGATCAGGCGGCGACGCTGGAGGCGCCCGACGACGTCTCGCACGACAGTGGCTCGGAGTCGGACAGAGCCACCAGCGCGGCGCTCGACGCGGAAGGCACGTTGCGCGCACTCGTCGAGGGCGACACGTCGGAGCTGGAGTGCTTCGCGAGCGAGGTTCGCGCCGCGGTCGGCGATCCTACTGACGATAGCGCGCCCGGCTTGGACGCCTCGTCGGGCGACGGAGCAGACGTCGTCGCTGTCGAAGCAGCGATAGACGGCGTCCTCGTGCCGTTCCCGGCCCCGAACCTCGACGATCAGATCGACGAAGCATTTGCGGCGCCGCCGATCGTGGAGCTCGATGGACGACCGCTGGATCACACCGGCGGCGTCGGATTCGGCCATCACGATGCCGCGGCGACGCCGCCGACGGGAGCGGTAGCCTTTGCCACTCCGTTCTCCTCGGCGAGTCTGAGCGTGCCCACGCCGGTCGCTGGTCACGGCGTGAGCCGCACGCCGCACGTCGGGCGTCCCGCCGTGCCCACTCCGGGCTCGGTGGCCGCCACGGCGCAACAGGGGGCTCCGTTGGAGCCGCCGTCGGTCGTGCCCGGCGCTGACGACGAGGATTTCATCGATCTGGGAAGTTGGCTCCGCGACGACGAGCCGGTCCGCTCGACTCGAATGGTGACCGCCGAAGCGACACCGTCGGGCGACGAACAGGCCGACTTCGATGAAATGCTCCGTCGGTTCAAGCTGGGCGTCGCCGCGAACGTCGAGGAGGAGGACTATGCCTCCCACTACGACCTCGGCGTCGCCTACAAGGAGATGGGGTTGGTCGACGAGGCGATCGCGGAATTCCAGAAGTCGCTGCGCGGCGATACGCATCGAGTGCGCTCGTACGAGGCCCTGGGGCAGTGCTTCGTCGAGAAGGGGCAGCTGCAGGTCGCGGCGACCCTTCTCCAGCGATCGGTCGAAACGACGGGGGCCGACGACCAGCAGTTGGTGGGGGTGTTGTATCTCCTGGGGTACGCGAGCGAAGTTATGGCACGCCATGCTGATGCGCTTCGTTATTATCAGCGAGTGTTTGCCGTCGACATCGAGTTCCGCGATGTCGCGCAGCGCGTGGCCGCCATGGAGCAGATAACTCAGTGACCGCAAGACCCCGCACCGGTTCTCCCAGCAGCGCCTCGCTCAAGGACATTCAGGCTCCGGTCGCCACGGCGCTCGCACGCGTGCACGACGAGATGTGGCGTATCGTCGCGATCGACAGCGAGTTCTTTCGCGGGGTCAATGAGCACCTGATGCTCATGAAGGGAAAAATGGTGCGTCCGACGCTGCTCCTCTTGGCGAGCGAGTCGGAGGAGGGAGGGGAGCCGCGCGCCGCCGCGTACGCTGCCGTGCTCGAGCTCATTCACCTGGCGACGCTGGTCCACGACGACGCGGTCGACCACTCGGTCCTGCGTCGCGGTATGCCGACGATCAACTCGCTGTTCACGCACCAGGTGTCGGTCATCGCCGGCGACTTCCTGTACTCGCGCGCGATTCAGGAACTCGTGCGCCTCGACGACATGGAGGCGCTACGCGTCTTCGCCAATGCCGCGAACGAGCTTACGGTTGGCGAAATGCGACAGCTGGGCGCGCTCGATGCCCTCGCTTTTTCCGAGGATGACTACGAGTTCCTGATCAAGTGCAAGACCGCGGCGCTGTTCAAGGCCGCGTGCGAGGTAGGCGCGCTGTGTGGAGCGTCGCGCAACCGGAGTTCGCTTTCGCGCTTTGGTGAGCGACTCGGGATGGCGTTCCAGGTGCAGGACGATCTCCTCGACTACACCGAGGACTCGGGCACAATCGGTAAGCCAACGGGACTCGATCTCAAGGAACACAAGGTCACCCTGCCGCTCATCGAGACCCTGCGTCGAATCGACGGTAAGAAGCGGAAGGTGATCGAACAGTTGTTCGCGACCGACGAGCCGGCGGACGACCAGATCGCCGCCGTCGTCGACATCGTGCGGGACGCGGGCGGGCTGGACTACGCCAGGCGTCGCGGTGAGGAGTTCGCCTCCCAGGCGGAGGAGGCGCTCGCCGACCTGCCGGTCAACCCCGCCCGCGATGCGCTCTGCGATGCACTCGCTTACGTCCTCGACCGTCGATTCTAATGGCCAAGGGAGCGTACACGCGCCGACCACTTTTTCACGGAATCGTTCTGGCGGTCGGTTTCGTTGTCGGGGGCTTCCTGACGCAGTTCTCCCGACGCTTCCTGCCGCTCGGGGCTGTGAAAGAATTGCTAACCACGGGGGTCACACCTTCTCTTGGCCCCTTGCAGGTTGACCTTGTTATCTTGAAGTTCGCATTGGGGCCGGTCGCGCTCGATGTGTCACTTCTGAGCCTCGTTGGTGTATTGATCGCCTACCTTATCGCGCGATCGCTTTTCTAGGAGATCGTATGAACTTCGGGAACCTGGGCTTCATGGAGATCCTCCTGATCCTCGTCGTCGTCCTGCTCCTGTTCGGAGCACGCCGTCTGCCGGAGATCGGAGCCTCGTTCGGCAAGAGCATCAAGGAGTTCAAGAAGGGGATTTCGGAAGTCGATCGCTCGCTGAAGGAAGAGTCCCGCGACTCGTTCCCTCAGCGCTCGGCCGAGTCGGTCCGACCAGAGGACGAGACACCACGTCCCGAGCCCAAGCGGCTGATCTCCTGAGTCGTCGCTGGACCGGGGAGCGCGTCAATCGACGTGCATCCGCTGGCAGGACGCCGAGGCGACAAAAACACGGATGGGCGCCACGATGACGTGGCGCCCATCCGTGTTCGTGCTGGTTGCAGCAGGCGACCGCCTCGGGGCGGCCGCCTAACGACTCACTAGCTCGTCTGCTGGCGGGCCAGCGAATTCAGCTGCTTGCGATGATCCTCGACCTTCGCCTGCTTCCGAATCTCGCTCAGGAACGTCCGCACGCGCAGCTGCTGGATCGAGCTCACCGCTTCACGCCGCTGCGTCTCCTTCTGGGCTTCCCACTTCGCCTTGTCCGCATCGACGCGGTGCTCGACACGCAGCACGAACACGCCGTCGTCGGTGACGATCGGGGCGCTCACCTGACCGAGGGGGAGCGAGAACGCGGCACCAACAGCGGCATTGAAGCGCCCCAATCCCGCGACGAATTGCGGGCGCGAAAACATATCGGTCCTCGTCGGCGTCATGCCGGCGGCGGACGCCGCAGTCTCGAGCGTGGAACTGGCGGCGGCCTTCGCGAGCGCCTCGGCCTTCGGCACAAGCGACTCTGCCTTCTTGCGTGAGATCAGCTGTCGGCGAATGTCGCCCTTGGCGTTGTCGAAGCTCGGGACGCCACCTTCCTGCATCGAGTCCAGGCGAGCGACGAAGTAGCCCTGGTCGGAGTCGAAGAGGTCGCTCGTCTCACCGACCTTCGCCCCGCCGAACGCCCACGCACTCACACTCGGAATGCTGCGACCGTCGTTCGCCATGAGGGGCTCGCCTTCGATCGCGACGGCGGTGAACGTGGGAAGCGACAGCGTCTTGGCGGCGCTGTCGAATTTCGCCGGCGATTCCTGCGTCGCGGCCATCCGGGACAGCGAGTCCGCGAGACGGTCCGAGCGCGAGGCCGACGAGTCCGACTGCTGAATGCGCAGGAGTATGTGGCGCATCGTCAGCGTGTCGCCCTTGCGGGCATCGACCTTGATGAGGTGGTAGCCGAATTGGGTCAGCACGGGCTGCGAGACCTCTCCCACCTTCAAGCCGTACGCGGCATCCTCGAAATCCTTTGCGAAGCGCCCCTTGCCCCCGGTGCCGAGCGAGCCGCCGTCCGTTCCGGACACCGTGTCGGACGATTCGCGTCGCGCAACGTCCTCGAACTTGGCGCCGCCGACTATTTCGTTGCGGAGGGTCATCATCCGCTGCTGCGTCGCCTGGGTGTCGGCCGCCGAGATCGTGCGCGGGACCGAGATTACCGAAACCACCGCGCGCCCTGGACGCTCCAACTGCGCCTTGTGCTTGTCGTAGTACGAGCGCAGTTCGCTCTCGGGAATGGTCACCGCGGAGTCCGGGACCGCCGACGCATCGAACTTCACGAAACTGACCTGGGCAGAGTCATTCAGGTCGCGGTAGACGTTCCAGAGCTTCGCATCGGATACGAACACGTCGCCCGCCAGCTGGTCGAACAGCTTGGCGCGCGGAATTTCCTGACGGTAGTAGTTTTCCAGCTGCACCAGAACGCCCTGCGATCGCGCGGCGGCGCTGCCGATGAAGCGACGATACTTGGCGATGTCGAATCGGCCGTCGGTCTGGAAATCGGGGCTCTGCATGAGCTCGGGCGGTGGGCTCTGCTGCGACGCCTCGATAATTTCCTGATCCGAGACGGTAATGTCGCGCCGCTTGTACTCCTGCTCCAGCAGGATATTGGACACCAGCTGCTCGAATGCCTGATCCTCAACCCGCCGGCGCTCGTCGAGCGACAGGCTCCGCCCGGAATTTCGCTCTTCCTGCTGCGCCAGTTGATTGGATACGTTGGCCCACGTGACATACGGGACATCGACGCCGTTGACTTCGGCGACGGCGGTCGACGTGGTGATCTGCGATGGACCGACCCCCAGAAGACCGGAGGTTTCGGCGAAAAGGAAGACGCCTACGAAGCAGATGACGATGAACAGCCAAATCCACTTCGCGGAGGTCCGCATCTGATGCAGCACTTGGCAGTTACTCCGGCTGGAACTTGGGGCGTGGCGCGGGTGAACTAGAGCCACGTAAACTATTTGTGATCTGCGCCTAAAATCAAGTTAGCGTGTCACTTCTGACGAAGTCATTCGTCTCAGAGACTGAACACATAGACGTTTTCCTTGTGCGCCGCACGCGGCGCGATGACCTCGAGGGCTTGGCATGGCCACTTCCGCCCGACTCGACGAGCTGAAGAAAAAGTTCGACGAGAATCCGCGACGATACTTCGCGCCGCTCGCCAACGAGTACCGCAAGCTGGGCGATCTCACGCAGGCGATCGCGCTCTGTCGCGCGCACCTGCCCAACCAGCCCGGTCACATCAGCGGTCACATTGTCCTCGCCCAGGCGCTGTACGAAGCGCGGGAGCTGGGGGAATCCCGCCAGATCTTCGAGGCGTCGCTCGATCTCGATCCCGAGAATCTCATCGCCCTCCGCTATCTGGGGGACATCGCCCGGGAGCAGGGCGAACCGATGCAGGCGCGTGGCTGGTACGAGCGCGTCCTCGACGCCGACCCGCGAAACGACGAAATCGCGCTCCTCCTGAAGGAACTGGATGAGTCCTCGGGATCGGTGGATCTCGGCGAGGAGAGTCGCGTCCCCGCGCTCGAGGACCTCGCTCCACCGCCGATTTCCGGCTACGAGTCGCCCGCTTTCACGTCGAGCGGCTCCGTTGAGGGCTCCCCGCCGATCGACCCGTTCGTGGACGAGTCGGCCAGCGAAACGCCTTTCTGGCGGCGCGCCGCGGTGGCGCATCCGCCGGACGACTTTTCCGAGCCCGAGGAGATCCTGCACGATCTCCCAGCCGCGGACGCGCCCCTGTCTTTCTTCGAAAGCACTACGTCGGACGATGCTTTCGCGTCATCCGATGATTCGACCGCGTCGGACCCCTTCTTCGGCGCCGCCGAGGGGGCTGGCACCTTGGAGGTGAACGAGTTTCCCGCCGCCTCTGCCGCATCGCGAGTGGACGATTGGTTCGCGAGCGCTGCGACATCACCCGAGCACGAGAGCGTCGAGGAGCTGCCGGCCGACCAATCGTCACGCTTCGAGGATTCGTTCCTTCCTGACTTGAGCGCTGTCACTCCCATCGACTCCCATACCGTCGATGCGGTCAGCGACCCTGAAGCTGCGCCATCGTTCGTCGACGAACAGTCGCCCGAGTTCTCGACCGACACTTTCCTGCAGCCCGCCGATGCGACTCCCGTGTCGGCTCCGGCATCGCCGATCTCGGGCATCCCGACCCCTCCATTCCTGAGCGTGGTCGACGACGACGCGCCCGACGCGCCGGCGCTCCAGGCAGAGCGCCCTGAGCCGTCGTACGACGACAGCGTGGAATCCGGATTGTCGTACGATAAGCCGAACGAAGACGATCGGGTCGCCGACAGCTTCGAGCCATTGCCCTTCGCGGAGCTGCGCGAGGCACCAACCGTCGAAGACGAGCCGTTGGTGACGAGGCGCGCGTCCTCCGATTTCGACACGCACTTTCACGAGGGCGGCGAGCGCGAGGAACCAACGCTCGAGGTCGACGTAACCTCTGCGCTTCCGGAGCCGGCGGCGGTGAATCATGTTGAGGCGCACTTCGCCTCCGAATCCGATCCCCTTTACGAAGGTCAGGACGGCGACGAGCGCGACGACGCCTTCAGCGATGAGGCGGTCGAGGCGGTCGAGGCGGTCGAGGCGTCCGCGGCCGAAGGCGATTTCGTGCTGGAGTACGGCGAATTCGTCCCCCCTGCCCGCGATGACACCGCCTTCATTGCGACCGCGATCTCCGACCCCTTCGGGGACGAGGACTCGCCCTTCTCTCCTCCGGCGTTCGAGGATGCCGTGGAGTCGTCCGATGCGGAAACGGACGAGGACGAGCGCGAAGAGGAATCGCTCGTGAGTGCGGTGCAGGACCCGTGGAGCGACGCGGATGACGTCGCGCCGGTCGAGGGGCTCATCTCGCGCGAAGTGGCCGCTGTCCCCGATCCGGAGGTCGAGGCGGCGTCCGCGCTCGAGGTCGCGGAGCCGGAGTCGCCCGCCTTCGTCACAGAGACGATGGCCGAACTGTATCTGCAGCAAGGCTTCAACGATGAGGCGCTGGCGATCTATCGACAGCTCCTCGCCCAGCAGCCCGACGACATCTCGCTGCAGGACCGGATCGCGGCGATTGAGCGCGGTGCGCCATCTACCGTGGTCGATGGAGTAGCGCCACGCGACGTGATCGACCGGGCCGGCCAGTCGGTGCGACACTTTTTCGCCCACTTCGCGCGCCGTACGCCGAATGCGCGGGGACCCGATGAACCCGGCTCCGAGGGGGCGCATTCGCAGGTGAGCGGAGACTCCACGTCCGGTGAATCCGACGGCCGCACGGCCGGAGCGGCGAACCGCGACGAAGCGCTGACCGTCCCTGACGCTGCGCCGGGGGCAGTCTCGCTATCGCAGCTGTTCTCCGCGGGCATCGTGTCCGGGGCGGATGAGCACGCTGCGACGGCGCTCTCGTCGGCGTTTGGCGGCAATGAGGTGGCTCCGGCGAGCCGAACTGCGGAACGAGAGTTGTCACTCGAGCATCTCTTTCGCGATGTTCCAGCGCATTCATCCGGGGCCGTGACTCTGGATGAGTTCTACGAAGGCTCGTCGCCGGAGGGGGCCAACCCCACAGACCGCGATGCTGCGGACGGTGAGGAGCATGGCGCGGACATCGAGCAGTTCACGGCCTGGCTCGAAGGCCTCAAGAAGAAGTGAAACTCGCAGTACTCAACGGCCCGAATCTCAACCTCCTCGGCACGCGCGAACCCGCGCTGTACGGGACGACCACCCTGGCAGACATCGAAGCCCGGCTTCGCGCAGTTAGCGTTGAGCTGGGCGTCGACGTTTCGTGCGTGCAGCACAACGGCGAGGGTGAGCTGATCGACGCCATCCAGGCGCTGCGCGGACGGGTCGACGGCGCGCTGATCAATGCTGGTGCCTATTCGCACACCAGCCTCGCGCTGCGCGACGCCTTCGCGGCAGTGGAGGTGCCATACGTCGAGGTGCACCTGACGAACGTGTACGCGCGGGAGCCGGAGCGGCGACACTCGATGCTCGCGCCCGGTGCGCGGGCGGTCTTGTGCGGTTTTGGTGCTGACGGATACGAGTGGGGGCTGCGCGGACTGGTCGCCTTGCTGCGCTCCTCGTGAGCACGTCCCGGACGACGCGTGTCGCCGCGCTCGTCGACCGACTGGTGACGCATCACCTCGACGGCGTTCTCGTCACCTCGCTGCCCAACATTCGCTACCTCACGGGCTTCTCGGGCTCGAACGCGCTGCTCTTCGTCTCCGCGCGCGCGGTCCATCTCGTCACGGATTTCCGCTATGAGACGCAGGCGTCCGAGGAATCGGCCGACGTCGCCTCGGTGCGGATCGAGAAATCTTCTCTCTGGAGCGGGCTCTGGAGCCTGCTCGCGTCGATCACGGGCGTGAGTGCCATCGGCTTCGAGTCGGCACACCTGAACCACCGCGACTTCCAGCGCCTACTGGAGCAAGGCGGACGGTGGCACTGGCGACCGGTGACTGAACTCGTCGAGGAACTGCGCGCCCGCAAGGATGTCGGGGAGGTCGCGCTCATCCGTACGGCCGGCGACATGGCGATGCAGGCGTTGCGTGAGACGCTCGACGGCGTGCGCGCCGGTATGAGCGAACTCGAGGTCTGCGGTGTGCTCGAGCGAGCCCTTCGACGCGCCGGGAGCGACACGCACCCGTTCCCGCCGATCATCGCTTCGGGGCCCCGCTCGGCGCTGCCGCACGCCCGGGCATCGACCCGGGCTATTGCGCCCGGCGAGTTTCTGTTGTTGGATTTCGGGGCGTCAACCGGCGGCTATTGTTCAGACGTGACCCGGACCGTCGTCGTCGGTAGGGCGGATGCGCGCCAGCGAGATACCTACGCGGGGGTGCAGGAGGCCAACCGGGTGGCGAGGGAAGGGGTGGTTGCCGGCATGCGCGGGCGGGATGCAGACGCACTGGCCCGCGACACGCTCGAGGCGAGGGGGCTGGGAGCGCTGTTCGGACATGGATTGGGACACGGAATTGGCCTGCAGGTTCATGAGGCCCCCCGGCTGTCCCGTTTGGCGGAGGAGGTGCTTCCGGCCGGTTCGGTCGTTACCATCGAGCCGGGCGTGTACGTGCCGGAGTGGGGGGGAGTGCGAATCGAAGATGACGTGCATTTGGGCGCCGACGGGACCGAGCTTCTCACCGACTTCACACGGGAACTCCTCGAACTGTCCTGAAGGACGTGTCCTGAGCGAAGGAGCCGGCGGACCTCAATGACTGATATGATCGACTTACGGTACGTAAAGAAGCTGATCGAGATGCTCGATGGGTCGACCGTCGACTCCGTGGAGATTTCCTCGGACAAGGGGATGAAGATCCGCATCTCGAAGTCGCCGCAGCAACGCGGTGCCGTGCAGATCCCGACGCCGGTGACCATGCCGGCGATGCTCCCCTCGGCGACCGTTGCGCGCATGACACCCACTGAGGCGATGCCCGCCATCGGTGATGGTGAGGCGGCCCGCGCCGAGCCGCCCAAGCCGCAGCACCTCGAGGTCAAGTCGCCGATGGTGGGGACGTACTACGCCCAGCCAGAGCCCGGATCCAAGCCATACGTCTCGGTCGGCCAGCGGATCGAGAAAGGGCAGATCCTCTGCATCATCGAGGCGATGAAGATCATGAACGAGATCGAGTCGGAGTTCTCCGGCGTGGTGAAGGAAGTGTCCGTGTCCGACTCGCAGCCGGTGGAGTATGGACAGGTGCTGATGCGCGTCGATCCGAATGGTTAGTCCGGTCCCGACACCGGAGCACCCGCCGGCCACCGGTCCCGGCGCGCCGCGCGCGCCGTTCAACTTCAAAGCGATCCTGCAGCAAATGGTGCAGCGCAGTGCGTCCGACTTGCACCTCAAGGTCGGTCGCCCTCCGACGCTGCGCATCAATGGCGACCTCTCGCCGCTCCCCCTCCCGGCGCTGCGCCCGGAGGACCTGAGCACGCTGGCGAAGGAGATCATGACGCCGAAGCAGGTGAAGGAGTTCGCCGAGTTCCGCGAGGCCGACTTCGCCACCGGTGTCCCGGGCATCGGGCGCTTTCGCGTCAACGCCTATCAGCAGCGTGGAACGATCGCGTTCGCCATCCGGACGGTGCCGCATCAGGCCAAGTCGATCGGGGAGCTGAATCTCCCGCCGATCGTGGAGGACATCGCCATGCTGCCGCGCGGCATGGTCCTCGTGACGGGTGTGACCGGATCGGGAAAGTCGACGGCGCTCGCGTCGATCCTGCAGGTCATCAATGAGCAGCGCTACGCGAACATCATCACGATCGAGGATCCGATCGAGTTCCTGCATCGCGACATCAAGTGCCATATCAACCAGCGCGAAGTGGGGACCGACACGGGCTCCTTCTCGCAGGCGCTGCGGCGCGTGCTGCGACAGGACCCGGACGTCATCCTGATCGGCGAGATTCGCGACCTCGACACGCTTGATACCGCGCTCAAGGCCGCCGACACCGGGCATCTCGTCTTCTCGACGTTGCACACGACCGACGCCACCCAGACGATCAATCGCATTCTGTCGTTCTACCCGCCGCACCAGCAGAACGAAGTCCGCTTCGCGCTGTCCAACGCGCTGGCGGCCGTCGTCTCGCTGCGGCTGGTGCCGCGCGCCGACAAACCCGGGCGCGTCCCCGCCTGCGAGGTGCTCATCAACACCGCGGCCGTGCGCGAGCAGATCCGCGAAGTATCCAAAACACTCAACATCCCCGACCTCATCAAGGAGGGGACCGTACAGTACGGGATGCAGAGTTTCGACCAGTCGCTCATGTCGTGGTACTCGAAGGGGACGATCTCGTACGAGAATGCCCTGTTCTTCGCGACCAATCCCAACGAGCTTGCCTTGCGAGTGCAGGGCGTGGCGGGATCGAGCGACACCTCCTGGGACGAATTCCAGTCAGACGAGACCGCGTAAGTCACGCGGCGGGCCCCGAGAATCTCAATGTTCAAGAAAGTCCTCGTCGCGAATCGCGGAGAGATTGCCCTCCGCGTCATTCGCGCCTGTCGCGAACTGGGGATCCAGACGGTTGCCGTCTACTCCGAAGCGGATCGCGAGTCCTTGCACGTTCGCTTTGCCGATGACGATGTGTGCATCGGCCCCGCGCCTGCGCGCGATTCGTATCTCAAGATCTCCCGACTGATCGCCGCCGCCGAGATCACCGGCGCCGACGCCATTCATCCCGGCTACGGCTTTCTCGCCGAGAACGCCGAGTTCTCGGAGACTTGCGCCGCGTCGAATATCACGTTCATCGGCCCGAGCGCCGATCAGATCCGCGTGATGGGCGACAAGGCGTCGGCGCGCCGGGCGATGATGGAAGTGGGCGTCCCGATCGTTCCGGGGACGCCGGGGCCGGTGGAGGACCCTGATGTCGCGCTGGAGTTCGCCCGGGAAATGGGCTTTCCAGTGATCATCAAGGCGTCGGCGGGCGGAGGCGGGAAGGGGATGCGCGTCGCGAAAGACGCCGACGAGTTTCTCCGCTCCTTCTCCCTGGCCCGCTCCGAGGCGCTGTCGGCCTTTGGGAACGGCGACGTGTACGTGGAGAAGTACCTGAGCAAGCCGCGGCACATCGAGTTCCAGATCATGGGCGACACGCACGGCAACGTGATGCACCTCGGTGAGCGCGACTGTTCGGTGCAGCGCCGTCACCAGAAGCTCATTGAAGAGGCGCCGAGTCCGGCGATGACGCCGGAGCTCCGCGCCGCGATGGGCGATGCGGCGGTGCGCGGTGCCAAGTCGATTGAGTATGTCGGGGCCGGAACCATCGAGATGCTGCTCGATGAGGATGGGTCGTACTACTTCATGGAGATGAACACCCGGATCCAGGTCGAGCATCCGGTCACGGAGCAGCTGACGGGGATCGACCTGGTGAAGGAGCAGATTCGCGTCGCCGCCGGCGAGCGGTTGGCGGTATTGGAACTGCCGCCGGTGCGGGGACACGTCATCGAATGCCGCATCAACGCCGAGGACCCGGCGCGCGGCTTCCAGCCGTCACCGGGACGGATCGAGGTCTTCCATCCGCCGGGAGGCCCGGGGGTGCGGCTCGACACGCACGTCTACGCGGGCTACACGGTGCCGCCCTACTACGATTCGCTGCTCGCCAAGCTGATCGTGCAGGG
>JBDTUA010000111.1:0-13770 GCA_040007995.1 Gemmatimonadota bacterium
TGGAAGATCGCCGCTTGCCCGGGCGCGATGTCGGCCTGGCGCGGGGTGACCTCGAGCGTCGCGCCGTATGGAAGTCCTTCCGGGCAGAGATACGCACGCTCGATCACCTTGGCGTCGTTATGCACCTGAAAGGGAAAGTTGATCGGATCGTAGGTCATGTGGCCGCCTCGAAGTCGAAGACGTTCTTCTGCGCGTTGTTGTTCTGAAGCAGCACATCATCCGAGCCCAGCGCCAGCGTGTCGCCGGTGGCCGGATCGACGCCGGTCGGAATCGTCCAGTCGATGATCTCGGCGCGGATGCATTGGTGCGCGTTGGTCGACGAGTCGACGTTCCAGGTGAAGGGAACGATGTCCCAGTTGCCGCCGTCGAGCTGCGGCATGGTCTTCGTGTCGCGTTGCACCCATCGGCCGTCGTCGCCGGCCCCCGGCGGGTCGCAGATGAACCAGCGCACCTTCACGTCCTCGGCGTGTACGTTCCCCGCGTTATGCGGGCGCACGACGAGGAAGTGCGGCTCCACCCCGCTCGACGGGAAGCGCACCGTCTCACCCTGGTCGGTCGGCGTTCCCTCGGGATAGGTGCGCGCCACGTTGGGATCGGCGTTGTCCCCGGGCCAGTCGACCCAGATGTCGGGGCTGCGCCACGACGGCACGTTGTCCTGGAAGTACAAGTCGATGAACTCGGCGGCCTCGCGCACCACCTGTACGCGGGCGATGGGAATCGTCCCGCCACGGATCGTGCGCAGGTCGGTGAGCTCGACCGTGGTCCCCTTGACCGGGAACTCGGGCGACGCGGCGAAGTTGAAGCGGTCCCCGACGGCGTGCAGCTCGCGGTTGTCGTTCAGCAGGTGCACCGAGCGTCGGTACAGCCCGTTCACGGCCCAGCGCCGGTCGGTCCCGGGCTCGAGGACGTTGGTGACGATCACCGCCGGGGTGGCTGGCAGCTGCAAGGAGAACGACTGGCCGCGCGCGCGCAGTTCGATGAGGTCGACGACGCCACCGTCGCTGCCGAGTGCGACTTTCATCATCTGACCGATCGGGAGGGAGGTCCCCACCTCCGCCTCGATGTCGGCACGCATCGTGTTGTCCCAGTACTCGACGGGACAGAGCCATCCCTCGGTCGTGGTGGTTCCCGAGGGGGCCGGCATCGGGACGGCGATCGTGCGGTTGAGCGCCGGATTGCCGGGGTCGTCGACGATCCAACCCACGGACCACTTGGACCAGGCGCAGAAGTGGTTGAAGCGCGAATTGCCGCCGGCCATCTGGCACCAGCGATCGATGTAGACGACGTCGTCGCGGTAGCCGGCGGCGGAGTAGAGATCGGGGAGCCCGAGCCCGTGGCCGATCTCGTGCGACATCACGCCAGGGTCGAACTGGTTGAAGCGCTGGCCGATGAGCAGGTCAGTCCCCATGGTCACTGGCGGGTCGCCGGGGTTGGGGTTGTGGAGATCCGTGGCCTGGTGGTTTCGCACGAACATGCGGAGCCGCGCGAAGTCGACGGCGTCCGAACAACTCCACCGATTGGCAACCGGGACGGTCGTCGGACACCCGCCGACGAAGCCGATCATCAGCGCGTCGAAATCGGCGAATTGGGCGCGCACGGCGTCCGCATTCCACGGTCCGAACGTGCGGATCTGGTCCATCGCGGCGGTGAAGACGTCGTCGGCGAGCTCCACGCTGTAGCGCATCGTGTTGCTGTTGTTCGCCGTGCTCTCGCTTCCGGGCATCGCGGTCGCGGTCGACCATCCGGTTCCCGAGAGGCCACTGTTCGCGCCAAGGGTGATCTCTGCGCCGGCGCCCCCCTTGTCGGATGCGAGGTTGATGCGGACGCGCAGCGTGTGGGCGGCGGCATCCTCTTCGGTCTCGACCGTGGTATCCAGCTGCGGATCGTTGAGACCGACCCCTTCTCCCGCGTTGAAGCGCGCCGCATGCAGGCACTCGGCGAAATAGTTGGCGACCTGGGTGGCGCTCCCCAGCACTCCGGAGCGTGCGCCGGAGCTGTCGAAGCCGATCGCGGTGACCGGCGCGGGGGATGCGCCGGGGAGCGAGATGGTGATCCGCCCCTTCTGCGTCGCCCCGCCCGACGCGGCCACCCGCAGCTGTCCTTGCAGCCTCCCGAACTCGGCGTCGTTGGTCGACGAGCGGATGCGGCGGAAGACGACGTCCTGGACGGTGACGCCGAGTCCTGCCGCGCCCTCGGCGGCACGGATGGCGTTGGTCACGTGCTGGCCGAGCGCAGTGAGGAAGGCGGCTTCGTCCTCGCCCTGGCCGTGGCTGAGCGAGAGGGCGCCGAAGGTGACGTTGAGGTTGCGGACCGTTCCCGTCTGCTGCGTGACCTGCAGCTGCAACGCCTCGGTGCCGGCGAAGTTGACGACGACCGGGTAGGCGGCGTGGGTATGGGTGGTCCAGAGCGCGGCGAAGGGGATCGCGTAGTCCTTGCCGCTCCCGAATGCGGGTGTGGTGTGTACGGTCATCGCCTCGGTCCCGTCGAAGACCGGAGGCGTCGCCCAGTCAGCTGGCATGATCGCTTCAAGGCCTCCGGGGGCGTAGCGATCGTAGAAGTACGAGGCGAAGGAACGCGGGAGGACCAACGGCGTGCGTGGGCCGGCGATGTCCACGCCGAAGACGGTGAACTCCGCGTCGAGCGTCTGGAACGAGTTCTCCCGGTAGTAGTCGTAGCAGACGTCGTAGACGTTAGGCTCCAGCAGCGCCTGCATCTTGCCCTGGTCGGGATCGCCGAACGGCTGTCCGGGCTCGAGCACCGTGAAGACGCAGACCCGCAGGTGCGGGTTTGGTGTGGCGGGACGCGACTTGCGTCCGTGGTAGACGACTGGCTTGGCAAGCGCTGGATCGACGGTCTTGCGGGTGGGGACGAGGGTGTCGACTCCGCGCACCGCGCGCGCGTACGTATCCAGCGCCCACGTCTCCAACTTCGACGTGCCGCGCTGGAGGACGAGCAAACGGTCGGTCCCCGCGACTCCAGTCGCGACCAGCGATCCGCGTGCGCCGAGGAAGCGTTCGAAGACGACGTTGAGGTCCTGGTCGAGCACTGCCATACGCTTACCGCCGACCGCCGTCGCGACCAGGTAGCGTCCCACCTGCCGCAGGGACGCCACGCTCCAACTGAGGTAGGCGCGCTTGCGTTCGCCGCAGGGCTCGTCGTCGGGGATCGTTGCGCCTGGCCGCCCTCCGCCGGGGCCACCGCCACCGCCTGGATCCTGGGTACCGCCGCCGGGATGGCCACCGCCGGGATGGCCACCGTCGGGATGGCCCGGATGTCCGCCCCCGCCGGGATATCCCCCTGCACCCGGTTCGCCGGGATGACCGGTTCCGCCGCCGGGGCGACCGGGATCGCCGTAGCAGCCGCACGGGGGCTTCTCGCTGTGACAACCGCAGGGGCTCTTGTCGCCGCGTGGATGCTGGGGACGATGCTCGTGGCACCGGCAGCCGCAACGATCGAGGACGAGGCGCAGGCGCCGACAGAACTCCTCCACCGTGTCGGTACGCCCGCCGGTCGCATAGCTGTTGCGCACCTGCATGACCTGGCCACCCTTCCGGGCGACGACAAGCCACTGGTCGCTGGTGGCGGCGACCGCGGTGGCCCGCACGTCGGCATCGATCGGCGAGAGCTGCAGTCGATCGTCGTCGTTCTGGGCGTCGAAGCCGACCACGTGTGCGCCGTGTCTCGAATCAACGGCGAGAAGAAGGTCGTTGCGTTCTGGATCGAGCGCGGTGACGGAGGTGAGGCTACCGAGCGACAGGGGGGCGCGCCGCAGTTCGGTTCCGTTCGCGGCGTCGAAGACGATGAGGACCGGGAGCTTCTCGCCACGCCCGCGCACCACCGCCATCACCTGCCGACGCGTCATGACGAGCCAGAGGAGGTCGCCGCCGAGTGCCTTCGAGAGGACGCGCAGGCGCGGCTTCGCACCGTGACTGCTCTGGTAGGGCGATTCCTTCGACGTGTCCGCGACTTCGACTTCGATGAGCGCGCCGTCGGCCAAGGCGACGACGACCGCGAGGCGACGCTCATGCGGTCGGCTCGCGAGGGCGACGATCGGCGCGGGCATCGTGACGTCGGCGATCGGCGGGGTTGGGCGCTTGCCGTCCGACGCTTCGTCAAAGTGACGGAACTGCAGGGATCGATCGGCGGCGATGACGATCACCTGGTCGTTGCCAGTGATCGCGAGATGGGCGGGCAAGGCGGCGCGGATCTCGTCGCGTGTCGCGGTGGGATTCGGAGCGCTTTCCTTCGGCTCGCTTGCGGTCGCGTCGCCGGTCGGCGTGTGCGCCGCGTCGTCCTTCGATGCACTCGTCGTCGTACCGAGCGTCGTGATGCGGTAGCCCGGCGACTGCCGGGCTTCGCGTGCTGGAGGGGGGGTGTCCTTCCTGGGCATGCTGACGACTCCGGTGTCTTGATGAGGGTGCCTAACGCCGGCGGGGGCGTGGCGTGGATCCTTCGACGCATACCCGACGTGGAGCGCGCGCATGTTGGGCGCAAGCGGACACGGGCGCGGGCGCTTGGGAGGCGGCGCGTCGATCGGGTGTGCGGGCTGGTAGTACAATGTGCGTGCCACCCTTTTCGGCGGGCACGGCTGTTTGGTGGCCGCGCGCGGGCTGGCGAGCGCGCCGCTACTGGTTCAAGTGCATTGAACCGCGGAGTTCGCGGAGTTCGCGGAGTTCGCGGAGGGCTTCTGCGTGAGGGGCCGACACTTGGGCGATTGACGCTTTACCGCTTGACTCGTTGTGGCTTACCGAGCGAAGGCAAAAAGCAATTAACCGCAGAGTTCGCAGAGTTCGCAGAGTGCGCAGAGTAGTCCATTTCACCGGAGGGTGATGCGAACAATCGTCGCTCTACTACCCCCGCGCGCCGAACCCCTCCACGAACTCCGCGAACTCCGCGGTTCAAAAAGCAGTTCTCTGCGAACTCTGCGTACTCTGCGGTTTCAAAGGCAGTTGTCCGCGCAGTTGTCCGCGCCGCTGTCCGCGCCGTTGTCCGCGAAGTTGCCGCGCACACCACCACCGACGTCCGCCCCCCACCGTGCCGCACCCCCTCCCCTACTCCGGCACGTCAAACCGGATCTCCACCCTTCGATCCAGCGGATCCTCCGCCTCCTGCTTCGATGGCGTCGTCGGACTCGGCTCGCTGTGCGCGCTCGTCAGGATCTTCACGCTGTCCGACAGTTCCTGCATCAGCAGCTTCTTCACCGCCTGCGCCCGCCGCACCGAGAGGTCGCGGTTCGACTTCTCCTTTCCTGTGGCGCTGGCATAGCCATCGACGGAGACCGGAATCTGCCCCGACCGCAGCCGGTTGTAGCGCGTCGGATTGGACGATTGCACCTGACGCAACCACCCATTCAGCCGTTCAACCCACTTCTCGGCGACGATATCCTTGTTCACGTCGAACAGGATGATGTGACGGAACTGGAAAATGTGCGGACGCGCGAGCGCCGTCTCTTGCACGTTAGAGAAGAATATCCCGTTCGTCGTCTCCACCGACACGCGGTCGTTCTTGTCGAGATCCAAGTCGATGAAGCCGTCGGACTCCACAGCCAGCTTACCACTGAAGTCGAAGGCCTTCTCACCAATCGCCGGATCCCACTTCCCGTTGACAAAGATGAAGTCGATCTTGGACGACTCGGCGCTCTTCGCCGCTCCCTGTTTGGCCACGAACTTGACCGAGAACTTCTCGTCCTTGAGCCCCGTCGACCCCTGCACGACACGCTGTACCTGCGCGGCGCGGATGTCGGCGCCGTTGAACTCGAAGATCACCTTGAAGCGCAGCAGGAAGCTCTTGCCCCCCCGGACGTTGGTCCGCGCCAGATCCTTGGCACCGACGCCAGGCTGGGTCGCCTTCAGGAGGAACTCCGCGCTCTTTCGCTTCCACTGCAGCGTCGCCGCGGTGTCCTCGTGCAGCACCTCGCCGATGTCGCTCTCCACCGAGAAATTCCCCTCGGACGGACGCTGCGTCCAGCGCTTGAAGATCCCCTTGGCGAGGTCGATCAGCGTTCCGGTCACGTCCATCGCCTTCGCGCCGCTGGTACCACCCGCCGCCGTCGCGGCCGGCGAGAGGGTGAAGCCCAGCGCGGTCGCCTCGGCCGGAGTCACGATCGCGTCGGCTGCGCCCGCCCCCTGGTCCTTCTGGTAGCGGATCAAGGCCATCGCCGTTCCCGGCCCGAGGTCGCTGTCTACTTTCCCCTTGTAGTATTTCTTCGGATGACGGGCAAGTGCGTCCTGCAGCTGGCGGACGTCGTCCCCGTGCGAGCCGAAGCGCAGGCGACCGAGGGTCGTGTTGCCACCCGCGGCGAGGCGTGCGTCACGCCCGGTCAGGAGGATGTGTGCGAACGACTGCCCGTCGTTGGCGCGCGGATTGGTGTTAGTGAGCCCGAGCGCCAGCCGGAAGTCGGCCCAGCCCCCGGCCGGCACATCGGAGACCGATGAGCCGGAGATGGTGCTGCAGCCGGCGGATGAGAAATCCGGCACCGTGCTGTTCCCGGCATTCGGCGTGACGATCCCGGGATGGATGTTGTCGTTCGGCACGGTCCGGTCCCACGTGTCGCGCACCGTGTACGTGAGGTCGTCCTCCGATCGCAGGACCACCACCCTTTGGTCGTTGCGCAGCGCCCCTTGGATGCGCCCGGGATTGTCGACCAGCGCACCGGCGGCATTCTTCTTCTTGGCACGGTGCGTCCCGACGGAAAGAATGTACCGGCCGGTCGGGAGCATGTTGGCCTTGCGCCCGTGATGCTCGCGATAGACCTCCATGTACTCCCAGTTCGGCACGGTCGAGGCCTGAAAGGCGGTGACCGTGTTCGCGGTGCGGTTCCAGACACCGATCACGCAGCGGAAGTCGATGTGGTTCGGCTCGATCTCGCGCAGCGACACCGTGGCCTGCGGCGTGGCCACGTCAACATCGACCGTGCATCCGCGCAAGCCGAAGACGACGCGCCCCTCGCTTGCCGCCAGTTCGAATCGATTGAAGCGTGCCAGACGATCGAGCACGTCGCCCGTCAGGTCGAACGCCTTGGTGTCGATCGCGGTGGCAAGGTGCCGATAGTCGATCGAGTCGGCGTCGGCGGCCCAGTGCACGTCGGTGGCGCCGAGCACCGCAGCCGCGTTAAGGCCGTGGGCGAACGTCGAGTGCGCCGAGGGGGCGTGGTGCCCGTCGGCACGCTCTCGGTACGGCGGTTCGAACTCGGCGTCGTCGACGGTCGCGAAACGTCCCGTCGAGAGTGAGTGCGCGTAGGACTGCGACCGCGCCCCCTGCAGGCGGGCCACGTTGTACGCGACGTCGTGCGGCCAGTGCACGATCTGCACCCGCAGCGGACGCTTGGGGTCCATCGCCTCCGACTCGTACTTGGTCACGAAGGTCGCGAACGGTTCACTGTAGCTGCGCCCCCCGGCCGGGTCGACGATGTCGATCGTCGTCCCCGTGGCGGTCCCGTCGCCATGGATGCCAGCCATGACGCGGGCATGGATCGCGAAGCCGGCGCCGGGTTGCTCGTCGGTCGTCACCCAGAGCGGTCCATAGCGCCGCAGCAGCGACTCCCATCCCTCCGGCGTCAGGCTCTGCGGATACTCGTACGTCAGCCCTGCGGCGGCGAGGAAGGCCGGCTTCTCGGCGCCGCCGAGGCCCTGGTTGCCCTTGTGCTTGGTGACGTACGCGTTGCCGACCTTGCCGAGCGCCGTCTCGATGGCCATCGAGGCCTGCTCCCGCCACATTATCATGATTGTGGTGACGGTGGCCCAGCAGGTCATCGACGACGGCTGCGCGAGACCGGCGACGATGCCCGGAACGCGGTAGTCGAGCGCGCCCAACGCCCTCGACAACGACGAGGCGGCCACGAGCCTGGCGGGTCCTGAGCCGGCGACCACGCCCGGTGCGGACCCCTTCGCCGGGGCCGTCGTCGCAGCCTTCCGGCGGCGTTTCGGCTTCCGCGGCCGGTCGCGCAGCCGAGTGGCGGCTGGCCCTAACGAGTCGGCGAGTTCCTCGAGGCGGTTCGGCATCGTCGTTTCTCCTGCGAATCGTCGTGCACCACCGGTCGTGGCGCGCGTCGGCGTGAGCCCGTGCACGTGTCGCCGCGACTATGCGTGCGCGACGTAGATCCCCTGCTGCCTGATTTCCTGCCGTCCCAGCGTCTCCTGCTTCTCGACAAAGCGCTGGTACGATTCCATATAGGTCGCGCCCGCGTTGGGGAGGCGAAACGACTTCATGCCCGCTTCCCACGGGTCGTGGATGAGCACCTGCGTCCCCATCGGCGTCCCATCGCCGATCATCCCAGTCACGACGCGGATGTGCGGACCGGGTTCCGCCGAGGCGACCCACAGCGGCCCGTGGCGGCGGAGGAGGTCGGCGAAGCCTTGCACGGTGTAGCTCTGCGCCGCCTCCGGCGTCAGGCGCCAGGTGGCGAACATGCCGGTGTCCTCAGCCGTGAGTCCCGCGGCGTACTGCGCCCAGTAGCCGGTGGCACGGGCGATGTCCGAGGGATCGATGGACATCTTGTCACGCCAGCCGACCACCATCGCCGCCCCCGCGGCCCAGCACGACATCCCCGTCTGCTGCGGGACGAGCTGCACGCCATGCCGTACGTCAATCACGGCGCCCAGCGACTGGGCGACGGGCGCAGGCGGATCCTCGACCGGGCGCGCCGCGGGTGTGAGGCGGGCAAGGTCGGCCAGCAGAACGTCTCCGCCCGGGATGACCGGCGTTGGCGACTCGGTCGACGCTTGGTCGTTTGGCTTCGGCGTCACGTCCTCGGCGTCGAGCTGCCGGTCGAGCGCGGAGAAGACCTGCGAGAGGTGCACCGACGGGAGGCGGAACTCGGTCGCGTACGACATCCCCTCGGCCATGCTGTCGAAGACGCCATGCCCCTTCCGCACGCCGGGCGTGGCGACCGGCCCACGCTCGCCTTCGCCCGGCGGCGTCGGGGCGTTTGGCGGTGGATGGTCGGCGCGAGCGGCGAGATCGGCGAGGTCCGCTTCGACCGCGCGCATCTGCGCGGAGAAGCTCTCGGACGTCGGATGTACGTCGGAGGAGACGGAGGAGACGGAGGAATCGTCCGGCGGAGCGGACAACTGCGAGTCGTATGGATCGGTGCGCCCGAGCGTGAGTGGCTCGTCCTCTTCATCCTCAGTCGAGAGACGCATGGTCGGTCCATCGTCATCTGGCTCGTCCTCAAACGCCTCGACGTGCAGGTCGAGCGCCGTCGCGCGCGAAGGGAGCACCGGCTCGCTTGACGCGGGAACGTCGGCACGCTCTACCGTCGGGTATGGCACGTCATGCTGGCAGTAGATGGGGGCGCCGGCGTCGAAACTCTGCGACATCGATCTCGATTCACGCGTGCGGCACTGGGCGCGCTTGCGACGGGAGGCAGCTTTTGCACCTGCCGGAACCGACGCGTCGGCCCCTCCATTCAACTCTCCGTTGCCGTGCCTGTTACCGTGCCCGTTACCGTGTCCGTTGCCATGCCCGTTGCCATGCCCGTTGCCGTGTCCCTTCTTGTGGCCACGACGTGTGCCGGCGTGCGGTAGGGTGGCGAGGGCGAGCAGTTGCTCGAGTTCGAAGAGTGAGACGATGCGGTTCTTCATGGTCGCGGCTCCTCAGGCGTGCACGTCGAGCGCGATGACGGCGTACGGATCGAGCACCACGCGCAGTGCATTTGCACCCTCGCGCAGCTGTCCGGGTGCGACCGCCAACCGCACCTCCTGCGCCGTGGCAAGGACGATGCGTACGGGGACGTCGTTGAGCGTGGCGAGTGGGAAGTCGCCCGCCGATGCGGCCGTCGCGAGGTTCTTCCCCTCGATGGCGAGGTGCGGCCCGCCGTCGCCCTCGACCAGGAGCGCCTTGCTCACGACCGGGGCGAGCTGCCGTCGTTTTGTGCGATTGATGATGTTGGCGAGCTTGGTGTAGTCGACCGAGCCGCCCGCGCGCTTGAGGTCCACCTTGTTGTGCTCCATGCGTTCGATGTCCCGCACGGTGGTGACGCCGATGCGTTGCAGTTCCCGTTTGGTGCTGTCGTCGATGTCTTCGACCACGTCGATGGCGATGTCGTCCACGGTGGGGGGCTCCTTGGTCGTTTCGCGGATCTGACGGTCGGTGATGGAGCCGAGTTGGAAGGCGATCTTCGCCGCCCCGCTCTCGCCCGGTGCGGCGGTGGTGAAGCGCAGTTCGCGCCCGTCGAAGTCGGGAAAGAGTTGCAGCTCCAGGTTGAGGTCGCGCACGGTGTAGGTGAGGCGCCGGTTGATCCCCTTGAGGGCGAGCGTGTCCTGCGCCCGGTCGAGTTCCATGATGAGCGAGTCGAGGAACGAGTTGAGCTTCCAGGTGGGACTACCCTTCGCCATGGGGCTCGTGGTCCGGGTCCAATCCGACGTGCAGCGTGAGGTGGTGGAAGAGCGGCATCACCGTGGTTTCCGTGTACTGCGTCGGGGTCGAGCCACGCACGGCGAGGCCACCATACCCGTCAGGCACGACGTCGACCTCGACGCTCAGGGCAAGCGCGATGCGTTCGATCTCGACGATGCCGGCCCGCGCTGCCGCGAGCGGGTCACCGTCGTAATCGTCCGGATCGTCCATGTCGGCGAGGGCCGCGACGAGGTCACCAAACGGGGGGAGCGCATAGTCGGGCATCTCTTCGGTCGGCGCGTCGTCCGCGAGTGTCCAGTCCTTCATGCGCGCTCCTTCGGGGTGGCGTCCGTTCCCTTCCCGCCTTTGGGGGCCAGGTTCACGGGGGCGAGGCCGACGGTGCGGTCGTAGAGCACCTCCATGCCGTCGAGCATAACGGGGGCGTCACCGGCTGCGCGGCTGTAGCAGGCGGCGAGAACGGGGAAGTCGGTACGTCGATTTGTCATCGGGTCGTCCTCGCCCCGATGACGTGGATCGTCACCGGCATGGGGAATGGCACACGGGTCTCGGTGAGTTCACGTACGTGCCCGTCAGCGTCGGTCGATGCCGCCTTGAAGAGCACGACCTGCTGCACCTTGACCTCGGGATAGACCCAGAGCGCCGCGCTGATGCCGGCCTTGCCGCTGAACGGGGCATGGAAGCGCGCCGCGACGTTGAAGCGCGACACGAAGTCGCTCGAACGCAGTGCCCCGAGTTGGTCGGCGGGAAGCGACGCGGCATTGGAGATCACCGGCAACAAGGCGTTGAGTGCGCCCAACGACGTCGTCATCCCGCTGCGGAGCCGTCCCTTGCGCACCTTGTCGCCGTTCGGCTCGAAGGTGACGGTCGTCTCGATGGGAGCGTTCCCCTCACGCGAGGTCTCGAGAGCGTAGTAGTACTTCCCCTCGAAGTCCAGCTTGTAGAACTCGGTGGTGAACGAGCCCTGCCAGACCTTGTGCCAGAAGGGCCGGAACTTTCCCATATCGTTGAGCGGGACGACCGTTCCCTCCTCGACGCGGTCGAAGATGTACTCGCCGATGACGGTGATCATCTGCGACCGGCTGGTGCCGATGCGCTTCCCCCTGCCGTTCTTCCAGACCAGATAGGCGCAGACGAGGTACTCCTCGCCTTCTGCCAGCGGTTTGGTTTCGGCGGGGGTGAGGGTGATGCGCGTGGCGAGCCGGCCGGTGCCTGCCTGATGGACGGTGAAGGGCTTCCGGACGAGGATCTTGCGGGTGGCCGGATCTTTCACGAGCAGCGTGAGATGTGCGTCGGCGATCGGTCGCGGCGTCTCGAGGTCGAGCGGGAAGGCGATCTCGTCACCAGTGCGATAGCAGACGCGCGACCGACCGTGGATCATCACCGGCGAAGCGGCAGCGAAGTTGAGGGTGACTGACTCGACGCGACGGTAGGCTGGCTCCCCACGCTCGCGCGTCACGCCGGCATCGGTCGACGCGGCGAAGCCCATCTCCTTGAGCAGGTCGTCCACCGGCGCGTGCACGCCCATCGGGTTGAGCGCGCGCAGGTGTTCGTTCTCCTGCTTGTCGTGCTCCAGCCCGAGCTCGCCGAGCTCCTTCAGGCTGTCGGTCAGCGCGCCGATGATCTTGGTCGGGTCCGCGTGTTCGAGGACCGTCTTGATCGTCTCTGGCGTCAGGACTTTTTCGAGGAGCGGCATCAGCGCGGGGAGGGCCGCGACAAGCAGGGGGGCAACGGAGGCGCGTGAATATTCGGAGCCGCCGACCGACAACGCGGTCGCAGTGACCGTCGCCGGCGCGGCGACCGCCTTGCCTTGCAGCTGCTCGAGCAGCTGCATCAGGAGCTGCGCCGTCTCGGGCTTGATGAGGGTCGCGGGTGTGGCCGTGGCGGTGCCGCCCGTGCCGTCGGCTACAGGGGCTCCGCCGCCGAGGAGCGAGCCGAGAAGCGTATTGAGGGCGTTCCCCGCTCCCGTCGCACCGGCGGCTCCGCGCAGGAGTCCGCCGAGCTTCGGGAGGACCTTCGGGAGGATCTTCGACGCGAGACCGGACAGTACCGGGATCAAGGCGCCGAGGAACATCGCCCCGGACATCGCCGGGACGTCGCGGTACGGCATGCGCACCGGCGCGCGCCACGAGGCCTCGACGCCGTAGCCGTCTTCCGCTGTGTAGGGTGCGTAGGGATCCATCCGTTCGCTCAGGCTGAAGGAGATGGGCGGGAGGTCCTCGTGACCGCGTGCAACCGACCCGACCCGTACGATGTCCGAGAGTGCCGGTCCGTCGCGGTTCCGTGTGCGATACGAGGTGACCTGGACGCTGCGGTGATCACGATCGAAGCGGTCGTCGGAAATCTCGAGCGTGGCGCGCCCCATCGCCGACTCGGGGAGCGGGCCGAGCACCGGCGAGGTAAAGCTGGGCGCGCCCAACCGGGGAAAGCCGACACTCCGGTCGACGGTGTCGTCGCCCACCGCGAACTGGTAGAAGCGGTTGCTCCCCAGGTCGAGGGTGAAGGCCGCCGTCCCCCGTGAACCGGGGACGCGACTGGCGCGCAGCAGGGCCAGCGCCATGGCTCACTCACCGGAACGAAGGGCCGGGGGACCGCCGGGGGTCGCGGTTCCCGGTTTCGCCGGCGCGCCGCCTTGCACTGCGTTACGATCGGCCTGGGTGACGCCCGAGTACATGCTGGCGAAGTTGTCGAGCGCGAAGTAGTCGCTCTTGAAGATGATCTCGACTTCGCCGGCGAGCTTGGCCTCGAGGCTGGTGGTGGCGGTCGACTTGGCCGACGAGATCGAGATCTGCGTCTTGGAGTCACTGCGCGTGTGGCCGCCGGCCGGTCCACCGAAGACCGATCCGATCAAGCCGCCGCTCGCTCGAATCGACGTGCCTGACGAGTGCGCCTCCTTCATCGCCGCCTTGTCGGCCTTGTTGATCTGCTCACCGGCCTTGATGTCGAAGAGGACCGACGCCTTCACCTTGCCGCGCTCTACCACCAGCCGGGTGATCCCCATCAGGATCGTTTCGCGCAGCAGCGCGCGTTGCTCCTTGGCCATGGCGATCTTGGCGTCCATGATTTTCGCCTTGACCGCGTTGTCGCCGATGTCGACCGGCTCGCCTTCCTTGTTCGTTAGGACCGTCTTGGCCTGCCCGTTGGGCTCCGGGTCCTTGTCGTCGAAGTCGATCGAGAACTCGTCGGAGTTGTTCTCGGCGAGGTAGCCGAAGGCGGTGGTATTGTCGATGGCGTTCGCGAACTCGGCGACCGACTTGGTGGCCGTCTTGAGCAGCTTCTGGTACGCCTCCATCTGCTGCAGCGTGACCTGCAGGTTGGCGTCGAAGACCCCCTTGAGCAGGTCACGCACGAACTTGGGGAAGTCGACGTTCTCGACGAACTCCCCGGCCAGCTGGCCGGCCTGGTCGGTGCGGCGGT
>JBDTUA010000112.1:0-13739 GCA_040007995.1 Gemmatimonadota bacterium
CATCGTTCGTCCCTCCCGTCGGGAGCAAGGTGTTGCGTGAAATGCCAACAGCGCGGTCGCGCCACCGGCGGCTGCCTTACCGGCTCGAGCCGGCCTCCTCTCGAGGCACCAACATCAGCGCCTCACCGTCGATGACTACTTCGTCGCGCTGGTTGCGACACGTCGTCGCCAGCCGCGCGCGACGCTTGCTCTCGTTCCATTCCACGACCTCGACCCGCGCCGTGATCGTGTCGCCGATCCGCACGGGGCGCGTGAACTTCAACGACTGCGTCAGGTAGATCGAACCAGGCCCCGGCAGCCGCATCGCGAGGCATGCCGAGATGAAGCTCGCTGACAGCATCCCGTGCGCAATGCGCCCGCCGAATCGCGACGTCGCCGCTGCCACCTCGTCGATGTGCACCGGATTGAAGTCGCCAGTGATCCCGGCGAACAGGATTACATCCGTCTCGGTGACGGTCTTGCGCATCTCGGCCGACTGGCCGACCTGCAGCGTGGGATCCGGCACGATCACACCTCCATGACGAAGCGAACGTCGGCATCGAGCGTTGCCGCCGCGGTGCCACGGGTGAACCACGAGACGACGAAGAAGACCAGCAGAGAACTCACCAGCGCCAGCGCCGTCGCCGTGACACCAGCCGGGAAGGTGAAGACCTTCAGGTAGGCCAGCGTCTCGAAGACCAGCGTCACTCCGAGCCCGGTCGCGATCGAGGCAATGGAGCCCGCGCGTGTTGCGCCCGACCAGTTGAGGCCGATCGCCAGCGACGGCACCAGGGTGGAGGCGAATAATCCCCAGCCGAAGATCCCGAGGAAGGCGACCAGCGTCCCCGACGCCCCGGCGACCGCGGTCGCCACCAGCGAGATGAGCACCGTCGACATCCGCCCCCAGAACAGTTCGTTGCCGACCCGTCGGCCGAACGCGATCGGGAGGTCGTGCGTCAGCGCCGCGGCCCCCACGCTCATGAACGAGTTCACGGTGCTCATGATCGCTGCCGCCACCCCCGAGAAGACGACCGCCGACAGGAGCAACGGGGTGAACCGCAGCAGGAAGGTCGGGGTGGCGTCGTCGGGACGGACGAGCGGTGGCAGCGCCCCGCGCACCACCAGCGACTTCACCGCCAGCCCGACGCCGATGAACAACAACAGCGAGATCACGATCGCCAGGCTCATGATCAGCGGGTACCACTTGAGCTTCCGCGGCTCGCGCAGCATGTAGAATTTGTGCACCACGTGCGGCTGCCCTAGCGATCCGATGCCGAAGACAAAGAAGAACGAGAGCGCCGCCAGCGGCGTCATCTTTCCCCACGGCGCGAGGAAGGGGGCGTCGACCGGGAGGATCGTCCCGGCGAAGCCGGCGTCCCCGCCGCCCACCTTGAGCGTGAACAGGAAGACGAGGATCGACGCCCCCGCCATCACCGCCCCCTGAAAGAGGTCGGTGTACACACCGGCGAGGATCCCGCCGGAGACGGAATACGCCAGCGTGATCCCCATCCCGATCCAGAGCCCCGCGGTCAGCCCGGTCCCGAAGATCGCATCGATCACGAGACCGAGGGCGAGGATGTTGGTCGCCATGTAGCCGACGATGGCCACCAGCATCGCCACCGCGGCCAGCCCGCGTGCGAGGCGCGAGTTGAAGCGCGCCGCGATCGCATCCGGGACGGTGATGAGCCCGCGCGCCTCGCCCAGCAGGCGAATCCGCTTCGCCAGGGTCCAGGCGCCTAACGTCCCGGTCACGCCGATCGGGAGGACGATGAAGACCGCCCCCAGCCCGACCGAATACATCAGCCCCGGCCCGCCGATGAAGGCAAAGCCGGAAAGCGTCGCGGCCATCGCCGCGATCGCCATCGTCCACAGGCCGATCCCCTTTCCGGCCACGAAGAAGTCGCGGGCGCTCCGGGTCTGCCGCGCCGCCCACACGCCGATCGCGGCCACCACGGCGAAGTACAGAACCGCCACCACGATGATCGTCGGCTGTGTCAGTGGCGGGAGCGTCCCTCCCTGCAGCAGGGCGAAGGTACCGGCGACGTTCACGACTCCCCCCGCGCCCGCGCGGCATCCTGCCGCTCGCGGTGGGCCACACCCAGCGCACGGACGCGCGCGAGATCGTCCTCGCTCAGCGTCATCGAGTCAAAGGTCGCCGCGTAGGCGATGGGCAGCACCAGGATCGGGAGCAGCCCGACGCCGTACAGCACGATCGCTGCGCGAAGCGGCAACCCGAGCAGGAGGCGCGCGCCGGGCCCCTCGACGGGGAGCACCAGGGCGGCGCCGAATCCCGCCACGATCACCACGAAAGTGAAGGCCAGCGGCCAGGCGAGCCGCCCGACGCCGCGATCGCGCCGCACCACGCCTAACGTCATCAACGACACGACCATCGTCGCCAGTCCCACCACCATGCACCACGCCCCCCAGCGCGCCCCCCCCGGCACAAAGGCCGAGGCATAGGCCAGGGCGATGCAGCACGTCGCGACGATCGTCGCGCCGATTGTCAGGCGACGCGTCATGTCGTTTCCTGATAGAGGGTCTCGAGTTCGTCGGCATAGCGTGCGGCCACCACACTGCGCCGCACCTTGTGCGACGGCGTGATCTCGCCCGCCTCGACCGAGAACTCGTGCGGTAGGATCATGAATTTTCGCACCTGCTCTGGACGCGACACCTCGGCGTTCACCCGTGCAACGATGCGCGATACCTCCTCACGGAGCGCAGCATGACGGGAGAGCGTCGCTGCGTCCCCTTCGATTCCGAGCGTGCGCTGCCAGCGCTCCACCAGCCGCCAGCGCAGGCTTATCAACGCCACGAGATACGGGCGCCCTTCGCCATGGATCATCGCGTGCGCGATCAACCCTCCCTCCGCGAGCCGCGCTTCGAGCGGCAGCGGAGCCACCTTCTTGCCGTTGGACAAGGCAATCAACTCCTTCGTGCGACCAGTAATGCGCAGGAAGCCGTCCTGGTCAACCGTTCCGAGGTCTCCGGTCCGCAGCCACAAGCCGTCGTCGGTGAAGGCATCGCGCGTCTCGGCCGGACGCTCATGATATCCTGAGAAGGCCAACGCCGAGCGCCAGAATTGCACCTCTCCGTCGTCGGCGATGCGCAGCATAGCGCCGGGCATCGCCAGGCCGACGGAGTCGTGCCGGTAGCACTCGGGACGGTTGAACGTGCCGCACAGATGCTCGGTCTGTCCGTACGCGCCGAGGATCGTGACGCCGCAGGCGTCGAGATATTCGGCGACCTCGAGCGGGAGCGCCGCGCCGCCGGACGTCGCCAGGCGCAACCGGGGACCGAAGAAGCCGCCCAGCACCGCCTCGATGCGCCCTCGTCCCTCCTGCCACCGCGCGTCGATGGCAGGTGGAACCGGTGCGCCCACCTGCCGGAGGCGCGACCGCTCGCGTCCGCGCGCGAGGGTGCGATCCCACTCTGCAGCTGCCGCCGCCGATTCGCCGCCCCGGGCGGCCAGCAGCCCCTCGTACACCTTCTCGAAGAAGCGCGGCATCCCGCCAAAGAGCGTCGGCTCGGCTACTACGCTCGCCGCCCACAGCTGCGCCGGATCCTCGACGAGTGTGGCCGTCATGCCGCAGGCAATTCGCGTGTAGAGTCCGAAGATCCGCTCGCTGGCGTGCGCGAAGGGAAGGTAAGAGAGCGAGGAATCGTCGCGTGTGAGGCCGAGCGTGTCCTGCACAGAGCGCGCCGAGGCAACCACGTACCGGTGGGAGAGGCGCGCCCCCTTCGGCACACCGGTCGATCCCGACGTATAGACGAGCATCGCGATGTCGTCCGGGACCAGGAGCGTCCACCCCTGCTGCACCAGCTGGAAAAACGCCGGATCCTCACGACGTACGGCGGCACCGCGCGCCACGAATGCAGTCCAGTCCACCTCGTACACGAGCGACTCGGCCTCGCACCGCAGCTCGGCGCCGGCGGCACGCACCACGACGAGCAGCGGCTCGCTCCATCCGATCGTCGCCTCACGCACCTTCGTCAGTTGCAACTCCGAATCCACCACGACCGCGCTGACGGCAGCGTCGGCGAGCAGTGTACGAAGCTGCGACGCCGCGGCCGACGGATACACCCCCACCGTCACCAGCCCCGCGTGGATCGCCCCCAACTCGGCGAGCGGCCAAAGCGAGCTGTTACCGGCCAGGATCGCGCACGCCGATCCGCGCGCGCATCCCGACGCTACAAACGCCGCCGCCATGTCATACGTACGCGCGCGCCAGTCATTCCAGGTGATCGCCTCGACCAGCGCCTGGCGATCGGAATCGAACTCCTGCAGGGCGACGGCATCGCCCGACGCATCCACCCGCGCCGCGAAGAGCGCCGGTAGCGTCTCGTCGCCCCCCATCATCGCCCTATTCCCGAGGTCGTGTCCGCACAAGCGCTCCGCCACTCGAGTGCGACGCACCCCATCGCCAACCCGGCGCCCGATCCGGTCAGGACCAGAAGATCACCATCGCGCACCTGCCCCGCGCGCACGGCATCGTCGAGCGCCATCGGGATGCAGGCTGCGCCGGTGTAGCCCCACTTGTGCATCACCGTGTGCGCGCGCGACATCGGGACGCCGAGGCGCGCCATCACGACCTCGATGGTCGAACGGTTGACCTGCGTCCACAACCACAGCGCCACCTCGTCCACCGAACGCCCGGCGCGCGCGAGCACGGAGCGCACGATGCGCGGCCACCCTTCCTCGTTGATCTCCTTCGGGTACTTCTCGACGAATCGCAGCTTGGTGCGCTCGCCCGCGGCGAGGACCTCGGCGGTGATCGGCTCCGCCGTGCCACCGGCAAAGACCCCCATCCCGTGGCACAAACTGCCGTCAGCGAATAGCTCGCTGGCCAGCACCCCGCCGCGCTCGCCCGCCTCGACCACCGTGGCGCCGGCACCGTCGGCGAAGATCGTCGCCGTCTTTTTGTCGTGCAGGTCGAGATACTTCGACATCGCATACGCCGCCACGACGAGGATCCGCGAATAGCGTGCGTCGGACTGGATGAACTTGGCCGCGATATCGAGCGCCGTGACGTAGCCCGCGCAGCCGCAATTCACGTCGAACGTTCCGGCGCGCAGGGCACCCAGGCGTCCGTGGAGGACCGACGAGGTCGCGGGCGAGATGTACTCCGGCGTGTCGGTGGCGACGATCAGCAGGTCGAGTTCCTCCGGGCGCAGCCCCGCAGCCTCGAGCGCCCGGCGAGCGGCCGGCTCGCACAAGTCGACCGTCGACTCGCCGGGCGCGGCGAAGCGACGCTCCCGGATGCCTAACGTCTCGGACACGAACGGCTCGATGCTCGCGCCGAGTCCGTGCGCGAGCTCGGCGTTGGTGACCACGCGCGAGGGGACGTAGCTCCCGGTCCCGGTGATGACCGCGTGGCGCGGCGCGTTCATGCCGCCTCCGGCGCGGCCGCGCTGGTTCCGCGGGCGACCAGGCGCACGGCGATCGGCCGTCCGACGCGCGACGGCTGGGTGGTCAGCTCGCCCGTCAGCTGCCGGATCAGCAGACGCGCGGCTCGCGCGCCGAGTTCACGGGCCGGGATCGCAACCGTCGTCAGCTCCGGCGTGACGAGCTGTGCGAGGTCGATGTCGTCGCATCCCACAATCGACAGATCGCGTGGCACCAGGACGCGCGCCATCGCGCATGCCTTGAGGGCCCCGATGGCGGCCAAGTCGTTGGCGCAGAAGACCGCCGTCGGGCGCGGTCGGAGCGCCAGAATGGCCCGCATCCCCCGCATCCCTCCCGCCACCGTCGCGCCGGCCCGGCGCAACGCGTCGGATTCGATCGGACAGCCGGCGGAGCGCAGCACGCGGGTGTAGCCGCGCTCGCGCAGTCGGAATGCGCTCGCATCGATCGCCGGGCCAATGAAGGCAAAGCGACGATGTCCGAGGTCGAGGAGGTGGCGGGCGGCGAGCTCCCCGGCCATCTGCGCGTCGCTCACGACGCAGGGATAGTCGCCAAGCGTCTCGTCCACGAGGACGACGTTCATTCCGCTCAGCGACACCGCCGACAGCCCCGAGACGCCCACCGCGTCGAGGATCACGCCGTCGATCTGTCGTGACTTGAGGGCAGCGACCCGCTCCTCGGCCCCTGACTCGCCCGTCTCGCACAGGAAGACGGCGTACCCCGCCTTCGACGCGACCTTCTCGGCACCGCTGACGACCGCGGCGAAGAACGGATTCGACAGGTCGGGGACGACGACACCGAGGGCGAACGAGCGCCGGCGGACGAGCCCCTGCGCCAGCAGGTTCGGTCGATAGCCCAATTCCTCTGCGGCGCGGATCACGCGCGAGCGCGTTTCGGCTGAAACGCGAGCCTTGGGATTGCCGGAAAGCACGAGCGAGACCGTGGGCTGTGAGACCCCGGCTCGGGCTGCGACGTCGTGCGCGGTAGCGCGTGTGGCGGGTTTCGAGGTCTGATCCACGGTTTGCTAATACGTATTAGCAACCCGACCTTGTCAAGCCTCAGTCAACAGTCCGTGGTGGTGATGTGATGCGACTGCGGGCGCAATTTCTGACGAGCGAGTCTCGCGGACCAGTCCACTCCTCGCCTCACACGCTCGGACGGAGACGAACTTCGCGACCGGTTGCTCACCATTCCGTTCCCTCTCGGAACTTGCGCGAACAGATGCTATGTGAAGACATATAGCGCCGTTTATGCGACACCATAGGGCATCTTTCAACGATCGTGCTGGTCCGTCACGCTCTAGACAGCGGGCATCGAAATCGCGATCGGTCGCCTAGGCCGAAGTCGAATCCCGCTGATTCGAAGAGGGACCCCACGCCCGCCAAGCGCGCCAGCCCAGGAGCAGCGCGAAGGCGAGGCCGAAGAGCGCCGGTTCGGTAATGTCCTTCTTCACCGACATCCAGTAGTGGATCAGGCCGAGGACCGCAGAAACGTAGACCAGTCGATGGAGGGCGTTCCAGCGCTTGTTTCCCATGCGACGGATCCACCCCTTGGTCGAGGTGACGGCGAGGGGAATGAGCAGCACCAGCGCGGTCATCCCGATCGTGATGTAGAGGCGCTTGGCCACATCTTCGATCATGTCGCTCCACGTCAGTTCGACGTCGAGCACCGCGTACACAGTGAGGTGCGTGCAGGCGTAGAAGAAGGCGAAGAGTCCGAACGTCCGTCGATAGCGGATCAGCCATCCCTGCCGGAGGAGGCGAACCGCTGGGGTAACCGCGAGCGACAGCGCCAGGAACTTGAGCGCCCACTTCCCGGTGAAGTGCTCCGCCTCTTTGATGGGATTGGAGCCGAGGTAGCGCGTCCCCTGGAAGAAGTCAGACGCGATGGCGCCGACCACGTAGAGGAAGGGGAGGAGCGAGACGCAGAAGACCAGCGTCGGGAGCCAGCGCGGTGGCTTGAAACCGGGTGCGCGTTTTAGATGACGCGCCTTCGGAGGGGGGGGCGCTACGTTGGTTTCGGGGGGGGCCCCCGCGTCCCGCTCCGCGCTCGCCTCCACCGCACCCCCCGCACCCCCCGCCCTCCCTGATACTTCGTTCGACATCCCCGGCGCGCCTTAGTAGAACTTCCGCAGGTCCATCCCGCTGTAGAGCGACGAGACCTGCTGGGCGTAGCCGTTGAACATCAGCGTGTCGCGCTTGCGGAACTCGCCAATGCGCCGCTCCTTGGCCTGCGACCAGCGCGGATGATCCACGGTCGGGTTCACGTTCCCGTAGAAGCCGTACTCGCCGGGATTGGACACATTCCACGCGGTCCTCGGCGCCTTGTCGGTGAACTTGACACTCACGATCGACTTGCACCCCTTGAAGCCGTACTTCCACGGCACCACGTGCCGAATCGGCGCGCCATTCTGGTTCGGGAGCATCTTGCCGTACACACCGACCGTCATGAAGGCGAGTGGGTTCATCGCCTCGTCCAGTCGCAGCGCCTCCACATACGGCCAGTCGAGCACCGCCGAGCGCTGTCCCGGCATCCGCTTGGGGTCGAGCAACGTGGTGAACTCGATGTACTTCGCGGAACTCGTCGGCTCCATCCGCTTGACGAAGTCGGCCATCGGGAAGCCCAGCCAGGGGACTACCATTGACCACGCTTCCACGCAGCGGTGCCGGTAAATGCGCTCCTCGAGCTTGTGCGGCTTGAGCAGGTCGTCGAGGGCATAGGTCGCCGGCTTGGCGACCATCCCCTCCACCTTTACCGTCCACGGCCTCGCCTTGAACTCCTTGGCATTGTCCGCCGGATCGTCCTTGCTCGTCCCGAATTCATAGAAATTGTTGTACGACGTCACGTCTTCCCACGGCGTCAGCTCAGGCTTGAGCTCCGCGCCGTTGATCGACGTCCCCTGCTGAGTCGAACCCTGCCCCTGCGCTCCTTTCGACAGCAGCGCCATCCCGGCGACACCCAGCCCGAGAAGCCCCGCCTCCTTCAGGAACTGTCGGCGGTTCTCGTAGTCGAACTCGCTCGTGATCTCCGACGATCGGATGGGATGCTCAGGCGTGACGCGAATCAGCATGGGAAAACGTCCGGACGAGAGGAAGGTGTCGAGGTAGACCCGACAGGAAGAGGTACCGGGCGCGCGGGAATTCGGTTCCCCTCCCCTGACTCTACGCCTGGAAGGACAAGACGGTTCGGCGAGTTCCCGCCTTCTGCGAAAAAGGCGGGCTCGCCGCGGCGCCGAGCTCCGATTACGGCTGGGGACGGCGCAGTTCGTACCCCTCCGGCGGCTCGACCCCCTGCAGGTTTCGCACGAAGTAGTCCCACGTACGGCGGATCATGTACGGCTCGGCGGCGAAACCGTGATTTCGGTTCGGCATGACGAGCAGGTCGAAGTCCTTGTTGGCCTTGATCAGCTCGTCGATCACCAGCTGCGTCGCCACGGGGTGCACGTTATCGTCGAGCGTGCCGTAGGCCAGCAGCAGCCGTCCCCGCAGGTTCTTCGCCTTTCGCCAGTTGGACTGCGAGTCGAAGCTGTCGGTGCTGTCGCTCAACTTGCGCACGAGCCCCTGGTACTTCTCGCCCCAAGTGAAGTCGTAGCTGCGGTTGTCGTGGTTGCCCGCGCTCGACACGGCGACCTTGAAGAAGTCCGGATAGGTGAGGATCGCGTCGGTCGAGGAGAAGCCGCCCCCCGAGTGGCCGAAGATCCCGACCCGGTCGAGGTCCATCTGCGAGTTGCGCGCCGCCAGCTGCTTGATCGTGGTAACCTGGTCGGGGATCCCGTTGTCGGTCATGTTGCCGTAGAACGTGTCGTGGAACGCCTTGCTGCGACCCGGCGTCCCCATGGCGTCCACCTGCACCACGAAAAAGCCGAGCTGGGCGAGCGCCCCTGCGTTGCCGCCCGCGCGCGCCGCAAACTGCCGATTGCCGACCGAGCCGACCTGCGGTCCGGGGTAGATGTAGTCGACGATCGGGTAGCTGCGCGTGGAGTCGAAATGCGCCGGGCGCCAGAGCAGCCCGTGCAGCTCGGTGACGCCGTCGCGCGCGCGTACGGTGAACTGCTCGGGCGCACGGAAACCGGCCGCCATCAGCGGTGCCGCATCGGCGCGCTGGATCTCCTGCACCACGGTCCCATCGATGCGCCGAAGCACGCTCACCGGCGGACGGTCCGGGCGGGCATAGTTGTCCACGAGATACTTGCCGTTAGGCGAAACAGTGATGTCGTGGTCGGCATCCTCCGGCGTCAGCAGCTGCACCGACGAACCGTCGAGCTTCGCACGGTAGTAGTGCCGGAAGTAGGGGTTCCGCCCCGGCTCCCGCCCGACCGCGGTGAAGTAGACCGAGCGGGACGTCTCATCGACCCATAACAGATCGGCCACAAGCCAGTCGCCGCTCGTGATGCGATTACGGATCGCCCCGGTTTGTCCGTTCACCAGGTAGAGATGCCCCCAGCCATCGCGTTCGGACCACCAGACCACATCCTTCCCATCCCCCACCGGACGCCAGTTCGGGATCCCGCCGGAGAACTGATTCGTTTCCACGAACGTCTTCCCGCGCTCGGTGAGGATCGTGCGCGCCGTGCCACTGGCAGGGTCCGCCGTCATCAGGGCGAGCTCGTGAAACCCGCGCTTGCCAGCCGTGAAGTAAAGCGCCTCACTCCCGCTCCCCCATCGCACGTCCTTCCACACGGTATCCGTCGAGAGCCAGCAGCACGAGGTGTTCACGGCATCGATCTGCGGGACATTCACCTTCACTCCGCGTCCCGCGGCCACGTCGAAGACGTGCAGGTCGAACTTCGGAATGACTGAGTCACCCGGGAGCGCGTACCGATACGAATGCAGGATCGGGCCGGGATTCTTGGTCTCCAGCAGGTACATCATGCGCACGTTCCGCTGGTCCCACTTGGTCGTGACCAGTCGCCTCGAATCGGGCGACCAGAGCACCAGTGGGCGTAGCTCGGTCTTGTTGCGTACGTTGGTCACCTGCCCGCAGCAACCGATGTTTGAGAGGCCGTAGCCCCAGTCGTCGTTGCCATCCGTCGTGAGCGCCTTCTCTGCGCCGCCGGCGGTCGGTCGGACGTACAAGTTGCCGTCGCGCTCGTAGGCGACCCACTCGCCGTTCGGCGATTTGACCTCGCTCGCCTTCACGAGCGGGAGCGTGTCCGGCCCGGTGCACTGGTAGCTCGCGACGTCGCACGTCCACTGCTTGTCACGCCCTAACGAGAATCGGATGGAGCGCCCCGCGTTCACCCACACGAGCTCCCGGAACGGGAGCCGGTTCGAGTCATAGGTCGTGTCGGCGGCCATGGAGAGCGCCGATGCCAATCGGGCTTGGTCGAAGGCTGGTCGCCGCGCCCCGGTCGCCATGTCGACCGTCAGGAACTCCCACCCTCCCGGACCGCGATTGCGGTACCAGAAGCGATCGCCCGTCATCCAGTGCGGACTCACAGCGTCGTTGATCACCAGCTCCTGCGCGTTCCACGGCAGCAATTGCTCGGCGCGGGCGTAGTCGTTGCGGGTTGCCTGTGCCGACGCCGTTACCGCCGCAGCGGCGCACAGCGCGAGAACGAAGAGAAACGTGCGGACGCCAGAGGAGGAATGCTCGGTCACGATAATGTCCAGGTGGAAGGAATGGCGGCTGGCCGGATCGCCAAGGGCCGCCAGGTGCATCGATCGCAGCTCACGATGGTGGTCGCGTGGCGCGCATTCATTTCTCCCAGCGCGCCACCCACGCCTCGGGGCGGTCGCGCAGGTACTTGTCGAACCAGTCCAGCATCACGGCGTCACGCCCCTCCTCAACCGACGGGCGCGAGTTGATCCCGTGGTTCTCCCCCTGCACGCGCACCAACTCCACCTCGCGCCCCAGCATGCGCAGCGCGGTGAACATCTGCTCGGACTCCGTCGGGACGACGTTCGTGTCGCCCGTGCCGTGGATCAGCAGGAGCGGCGCCTTGATCTGGTCCGCCGAGAACAGGGGCGAGCGATCGACGTAGATGTCCTTCCGGTTCCACGGATAGCAGCCCGGACACGTGCCGTCGGTGTAGCTGTAGCCGGAGTTACCGGCCCCCCAGTAGTCGGCGATGTTCGAGATCCCCGCCAGCGCGATCCCGGTCTTGAAGATCGACGTGCGCGTGAGCAGGTGCATCGTCATGAAGCCGCCATACGAGTGGCCGAAATTCCCCACCCGCGCCGCGTCTACATAGCGGTGCGTGGCGAGGAATTGCTGCGTCCCTTCGATGATATCCGTCGCCGCCGGAAAGCCCCAATCGTTAGTGTGATAATTCGAGAACGTCTGGCCATATCCGGGCGCCCCCGCCGGGTTCATCATCAGGACGACGTAGCCGTTCGACGCGAACCAGAGCAGTCGCTCCTCGAATTCCTTCTTCATCGGCAGCGTGCCGCCGTAGTAGTGCACGATCATCGGATGCTGCGCCGACGAATCGAACGCCGGCGGCAACCAGTACCAGGCCTCGATGTCCTCGCCGCGCGTGTTCCGGAAGGTCCACGCCTTCCAGCTCGGCATCGCGAGCGTGGCCAGCGCCTCGGCGTTAGGCGTCGACAGCGGTGTCGCCCGCCCAGTCGCAAGGTCGATGCGCTGCACCGACGCCGGCGTCGTCGGTCCTTCCGCTGCGGCCACGATCATCGTCCCCGCCACGTCGAACGCCGACATCGTCTCGGACGACAAGGGGAGCGTTTCGAGCGTCGTCGGCTGCAACGTGACGGTCAGCGGCGCCTTCGTGCGGGCGAGCATCGTGCGCGCCCCTGCATCCACCGGGGCGTAGACTCGGCCATCCTTGGCGTTCCAGATCAGTTGCGAGCACCCGAGCCCCGCACCGACCGATGGCGCGAATCCCGCGCTCAGGTGGACGAGCGCGGGGCGCGCGATCGAGGTGGCGAACAGCTCGTTCTCGTACACGCTGAAGGTCGGATCCTCGGTCCCGCGCTGCAGCTCCTTGGCGCTGCCGCAGAAGGCAACCGCGCGCGAGTCGGGCGACCAGGCCAGCGTCGTCGGGGCGCCGAACGCCTCGCGTGTGAGGTCGAGCAGCCGCTGCGCCGCGAGCGTCGCCACGTCAAGCGTCCACAGCTCGGCGCGCAGCCACGGCCGCGCCACCGGCGTCTCGACCGAGCGCGAGAAGGCGATCGTCTTCCCGTCGGGCGACAGCGCGGCTCCCGCTACGCTCACGGCCGAGTCCCCGACCAGCGTCGTACGAGTCCCCTGCCGAGTGTTCAGGGCGAAGAGATGCACCTTGTCTCGTGCGTCATCACCGCGTTGCCACACCTCGGTGAGGCGCATCATTGCCCCCGGCTTCGGCGCCGGCGTCACCGCGGCACGCTCCTGACCGAGGTAGTACAGCCACTCCCCGTTAGGCGACCAACCCACGAGCCGGATGATCGATTCGGCGCGCAGCAGTCGCGACGCGCTGTTCGTCGTCGCATCCCAGAGCCAGATGTCCCGCCCCGGCGTGTCGGCGCGATCCGTGGCGACGGCGATCGCGAGCATGCGTCCATCCTGCGACCACACTGGCGACGCCGGACTCCCGCTGCGCAGCTCCGTCAGCACTTTTCCGCTCGCGGCATCGCGTACCTCGAGCCAGCTGTTCGTGCGGTCGGCCTCGGCATCACGGGCCCGCAGCACCAGCGCGACCTTCGACCCCGTCGGATCGAGGGCCACCGTGCTCACAGCCTTTACGGCGTGAAGCTCGCGCCAGGTCGGCGCGTGGCGCGGGTCGAGTGACACCCGCAGCGTCGCCCCAACGGTCTCGGGCTTGAGCGTCGCGACGAGCGCTCCACCGGTATTGCCCGCGCGCACATAGCGCTCGACCACGACGAGATGCGTGCCCCGCGTGAGCGCCACTGGCGCAGCGGTGACCCGCGCGCCATCGATCCACAGTCGCCGTGCCTCACCTGTTGTCGCACGTGGCGCCAGCGTCACCATCACGCGCTGCCAGTTGTCGCTCGTGACGTAGGCGGCAGCATACACCAGCGACGACGCCCCCACGCCAGCATCGCCGGGCGTCCAGCGCAGCGTGGTACCGCCCGGCATGCCGACGCTTGTCCCCGCCGCCGGCCACGTTTCATCCGTGCGCACCCGCCAGTTCCCCAACGCCGCCGAATCGGAGCCCGCACCTGCGAACGGTGCCGCAACTGCCGTGGGTCCCAGTACGAGCCACCGATCGATCGCCACCTGCGCCCCCGCCGGCACCGACGCTCCGCCGAGTGCGATCAGCGCCACCAGGACCGCCGAATGATCGGGCCAGCTCTTCCTGACGCGCGTCGTCCAATTCGTCATGCCGGAATTAACTCCTCATGTGGTGCGGGGCCCCGAAACGCCATCGCGCCCCGGAGCCCCCCACTCTCGTCTTCCCGTC
>JBDTUA010000113.1:0-13576 GCA_040007995.1 Gemmatimonadota bacterium
CGGGATGGCGGACGTCGTGCTGGCCGGCGGCGTGGAGATGATGAGCCAGGTCCCGATGTCCGGCTTCCACACCCGCCTGCATCCACAGATGACCGAGGACATGATCGCGATGGGCCTCACGGCCGAGCGCGTGGCAGAGCGCTGGGCGGTGAGCCGGGTCGACCAGGACCGCTATGCGTTCGAGAGTCACGCGAAGGCCGCGCGTGCGATCGAGTCGGGGGCGTTCGCCGAGCAGATCGTTCCAGTGCCCGTTGAGCGCGTCTCGTGGCAGGGCACGTCGAAGGAGGTTCAGGAGGGGCTGTTCGCGGTGGATGAAACCGTGCGTACGGACACCAGCGCTGAGCGCCTGGCCAAGCTGCCGCCGGCGTTCAAGGTCGGAGGGAGCGTCACCGCCGGTAACTCGTCGCCCTACAGTGACGGTGCAGCAGCGATCGCGCTCATGAGCGCCACGCGCGCCACAGCGCTCGGCCTGCGCCCGCTCGCGCGCCTCGCCTCCTTTGCGGTGGCAGGGGTCGATCCCGACGTGATGGGAATCGGTCCCATCAAGGCGGTGCCCAAGGCGCTGGCGAAGGCGGGGATCACGATGGCCGACGTGGCGCTGATCGAGTTCAACGAGGCGTTCGCGGCCCAGGCACTCGCCGTCGCGCGCGAACTGGAGATGCCGATGGACCGGGTGAACGTGAATGGAGGGGCCATCGCGCTCGGACACCCGTTAGGCGCCACCGGGGCAAAGCTGACGACGCAGCTGGTTCACGAACTGGGGCGGCGCGGCGGCGGCTACGGACTCGTGACGATGTGTATCGGTGGGGGGATGGGGGCGGCGGGTGCGGCGCTGAAGGACGGCGCTTCCTCCCCATCAATGTCTCCGCCTGCATCCCCCCTTGGCGCGCATCGCGAGAGGCGCGGGTCTGCGTCCGCCACTCGCGCAGACGATCGAGGGTCACGGAGAGATCGAGATCGCTCAGCAGGCGCGCCTTCCAGAGCTTCCGCGCGATGGCATCCTGCCATTGCCTGGCCAGCTCCCCGAGTACATAGCCATGCTCCCGGCGCGGAGCCGGGAGAAAGGACGCCGACACGATGGCCCGTGAGGCGGTCCGTTCGGCGGCCGACATACCGAAGTGGCGCTGGCTCGCGGCTTCGATTCCCCAGGTCCCGTCACCCCACTCCGCCACGTTCAAATAGAGTTCGAGAATGCGGTCCTTGGGCAGCGAGTGCGCGAGCTCGTACGCGAGGAGGTATTCGCGTGCCTTCCGTCGTGGCGTCCGCTCCGCCGTCAGGAACAAGTTGCGTGACAGCTGTTGCGACAGCCCGCTTCCGCCGCGGGTGAAGTCGCCGCGCAGCATGCGTTGCGCGAGGACGCGTTGCGCGCGTCAGCTCACGGTCCCCTTGTTGAAGAATTCCTCCTCCTCCGCCAGCACGATGGCGCACGCGGCGACCGGCGCGATCGACGAAAGGGGCACCCATCGATAGTTCCGGACGGGGTGTCCGCAACGACGCGCCTGCTCCATGTATGCAGTGGATGTTGGCGCCACCTCACGCCGTGCCTGCACCTCGCGGCGGCGCACGAGGGGAGTGTAGGCGAGATCCGCCAACACCAGGACAACGACAACGCCCATCGCCCGGATCACCAAGCGAGCCGAGCTCACAGTGCGCCCGGCCGTGTGCCCGTGCTATCGTAGTCCCATGATCCGCACGTTTCGAGCAACAGTGTGCCTCCTGGCGGTCGCAGCCTGTGGTGAAGCTGACTCTCGCATCCCGGCGCTCGACGGGACGCTCACGATGGACGTCCGCTACCCCCTGTCAGGGACGCATGTGCCGGCCGCCGACTCGGTCGCCGCATGGGGTAGTGTTGGCACGGGGCGTGCCACGCTCCGCGTGAACGCCGTACGGGTGCCCATTGAGCCCAACGGAACGTTTGCGGTCTTTCTTCCGGCGCCCACGGGCGCTCACCCGGAACTTCGTTTCGTGGCCCGGCGCGGCCGCGACTCAGTCGTGCGTGTCATCCCCTTGGCACGGGGAGGCGAAGGGACGGCTTCCAGTTCGGCGCGACCGGACGTCGAGGGGGCATCGCGACCGTGGGGGCGCTGGGTCACGATGCGACGACTCCCCAGCGACACCGCCGACAGCGCCACCCAGTGGCGACCGATCTATGCGAGGTCGCGCCCCGGAGGCGAGGTCGTCATCGGGATCGCGCAGGGAATACGACTCTTTGCCGATGCGCGCACCGACCGATCGATGCGGTTGCAACTCGCCCCGCACGAGGAGGTGTGGATCCCCATGGTCGATGCCGACTCGATGACACGACGGCGCTCGCCAACCCTTCGCGCCGGGAAGCCCACCATCGCGAACGTACCGGGCGAAGTCGTGATCGCGATCCCGCTCCCGGAGCGACTGCCATCGACGGTAGAGCTCACCGGCGACCGGCTGCATTGGACGATCTTCGGCGCGGCGTGGGAGCGAGCGCCCGCGGCGAGCGACGGCGAAGGCACCACGATACGGCGCATCGTCCCGCGCGACACCGCGGCCGGGCGCGCGGTGGTCGACCTCGGTCTCGTGGCGATCCCGTTGGGGTGGCGCACGGAGTGGCACGCGGGAGCGCTAAAGCTCCGTGTGCGCCTCCGTACGCGCGAGTCGCGCACGCTCGAGGGGTTACGCATCACGCTTGATCCCGGTCATCCGCCGGACGGAACGACGGGTCCCTCGCGGCTGATGGAAGACTCGGTCACTCTCGCGGTGGCGCAGGTCGCCGCGGCTGAGCTCCGGGCACGCGGCGCTACGGTCACGATGACACGCGAAGGGCCCGGACCGCTCTCGCTCGAGGCGCGCGCGGCGATGGCGGAACAGCTGTCGTCGCAGCTCTTCATCTCGTTGCACCTGAACGCGCCCGGGCCGGGACGTCCGCCCTCGGCCGTCTACGGAACCCAGACGTACTGGATGAACGCCAACGGAAGGGCGCTCGCCCTCACGCTACTCACCGAGGTCGCGGCAGCGATGGGGCAACCGGCCATCGGGATGTATCCGGGGGAGTATGCCGTGCTGCGACCAGCGTGGGCCGCCGCGGCACTCGTCGAGGGCAGTGGTATCGTGCTCCCCGAGCGCGAGGCGTTCCTGCGTACGCCTGAGGGGGTGGCGGCGTATGCACGAGGCGTCGTGAACGGGATCGCCCGATGGCAACGCATGTCGGCCTCGCGCGCGCTCCCGGCGGCGCGGGCGCGATAGACTAACCGTGGCGTGCTCCGTCAGATCCGCCGACGCGCCCGCGGGTGATGGCGCGGACGCCCGCTTGTCCGAGCGCGCTGACCGCGCGATCGAGGTGCGCGAAACGGGGATCCTGCGATAGGCCACGCACGTAGCGGGCGTGGATCTGCTGCGCAATCACCGCGACCTTGAACAACCCGTACGCGTAGTAGAACACGGGCGTCGACACCGCGCGACCGGTGGCTGCCGCGTATCGCGCGAGCACTTCCTCGCGCGTCAGGTTGCCGGGGACTGCGGTCACGCCGAGCCCCAGCGACTGCAGCGCCGGGGGGTCGTCTGCCTCGACCCAGTACGCCAGCGTCGTCCCGAGATCCATCAGCGGATCGCCGATCGTCGCCATCTCCCAATCGAGGATGGCGACGACTCGCGCTGGATCGTTTGCATCGAGGACCACGTTGTCGTACTTGAAGTCGTTGTGCAGCAGCGCCGCTCCGCTCGCGTCGGGGACCGAGGAGGCCAACCAGTGGGCGATCGCCTCGATATCGGGCTGCGCACCGGTGCGTGCCGCCTGATAGCGACGGGTCCACCCGTCCACTTGACGCCGCGCGTATCCTTGCGGCTGACCGAGCTCGCCGAGTCCCGCCGCGCGATAGTCCACGGTGTGGATCTCGACGAGCGTGTCGACGACACCCTCCGAGACACGGCGCATGTCTGGCGCCGCGAGCGACAGCCCGGGCGGTAGCCGGTCGCGGAGGATGATGCCGATCGCGCGCTCCATGAGATAAAAGGGGGCGCCGATGACCGCCGGGTCCTCGCAGATGTCAACGATGCGCGGCACTCGCTGGTACACTGAGCCTAACGCGGCGAGCACGCGCGCCTCGCGGACCACGTCGTGGGCGACCCCCTGCCCCACCCCGACCGGCGGTCGTCGGAGAATCCAGCTGCGGTCGCCCGCTGTCACCAGATAGGTGAGGTTGGAAAATCCGCGCGGGAACTGCGACACGTGCAGCGCATCCTCGGTGCAAAGGGCGCGCATCCGCAGGTAGGCCCGGAGTGCGGACTCGTCCAGCTCCTCGCCGGGGCGGACCGGTGCCGGCTGGTCGAGACGCGCGTCACGCAGCACGTCATCGCTCATTCGCGCAGCGTCACGCCGTAGCCTTTGAGGATGCGCCGGGCCACGACGCTCTTGTGTACCTCGTCCGCGCCGTCGTAAATGCGCGCCGCGCGTTCGTGCCGGTACCAGTAGGCGAGCGGTGTGTCATCCGTCATCCCGAGGGCGCCGTGCACCTGCAGCGCCCGGTCGAGCACGCGCTGCAGGACGCCCGCCGTGTAGAACTTGATGGTCGACACCGACTCCCGCGCCGCTCTTGCCCCGTGGGCGTCGATCTGCCGCGCGGTATCGAGCACCAGGAGACGTGCCGCATCGATCTCAGCGCGCGACTCGGCGATCATGTGCTGCACACTCTGTTTTGACCCCAGCACCACCCCCGGCGCGACCTCGCGCGTCGCCGCACGCCGACAGAGGAGGTCGAGGGCCCGTTCGCAGATGCCGATCCAGCGCATGCAGTGATGGATCCTCCCCGGCCCGAGCCGCTCCTGGGCGAGTGCAAAGCCCGCGCCTTCGTCCCCCAAGCGGTAGCTCACCGGGACGCGGCAGCCGTCGAGCCGCACCTCGGCGTGCGTCGGATAACCCTCGCCTGCATCTCCCATCACCTTGATGTTGCGCACAAGCGAGTAGCCGGTCGTCGCCGTGGGGACGATGATCTGACTGGCGCGCTGGTGCGGCGCGGCGTCGGGATCTGTCACCGCCATGACGATCGCGAAGGCGGCGCCGTCGGCCGACGAGGTGAACCACTTGTGGCCGGTAATGACGTAGTCGCCGCCGTCACGCTCGGCCCGGGCATCGAGCCAGGTGGGATTCGAACCGGCGCGCCCCGGTTCGGTCATCGCGAAGCAGGAGCGGATCTCTCCGCGCGCCAGCGGCGCGAGCCAGCGTTGCCGCTGCTCGGTCGTCCCGTGCGCGTGCAGCAACTCCATGTTACCGATGTCCGGGGCCTGGCAATTGAGCGCGTAGTGTCCGACCGGGGTGCGCCCGAGTTCCTCGCTGATCGCCGCGAACTCCAGGAGGGTGAGTCCTTGCCCGCCCATGTCGCGCGGGAGGTGCGGGGCCCAGAGTCCACGGTCGCGAGCGATCGCTCGCGCCTCGTCGAGCGCGGGCGCGACCAACGACCACGATTCGTTGAGGTACCGCCATTCGATCGGGAGGAGGACGGTCTCCACGAAGTCCCGCACCCGCTCGCGCAGCGGCATCTCGTTCGTCATAGTCGGGAAGCTCTTGGGAGACGGAGGAGGCTCAGACTGCGCTAGATGGTGTAGCCGCCGTCCACCATGTACGTACCGCCGGTGCAGAAGGAGGCGGACGGTGACGCGAGGAAGAGCGCAAGCTCTGCAACGTCGCCAGGCTCGCCCATGCGAGGCAGCGGCTGCGCGGCAAGCGATCGTTCGAGCAATTCGGCGTTTCCCCACAGCGCACGACTGAAGTCGGTCTTGATCAACCCGGGACAGATGGCATTGGCGCGCACGTTCCGCGGTCCCCACTCGCGCGCCATGACCTGGGTAAGACTGATCAGCGCCGCCTTGCTGACGCTGTAGATCCCCAGGTGTGCCTCGGGCGACACGCCGCCGATGGACGAGATGTTGATGATCGCGCCGCCCCCGCGCGCCGTCATGCCCGGCAGGCATCGTTTTGCCAGCTCGAACGGAGCGCGCAGGTTCACGTCCATGATCTTGGCGAACGCCTCGGGCGCCGTCTCCTCCACCGGGCCGAAGACGGGATTGGCTGCCGCGTTGTTGACCAGTATGTCGATCGCCGAGTGCGCGTCGAGCAGTCGGTCCGCGAGAGAGTGCAACTCCTCGAGCTTGCCGACATTGGCGACGGTGCCGTCGGCCAGATGCCCCGCCGCGCGAATCGTCTCGACCGTTTCGGCCACCGCGGCGTCCTTCCGCGACACGACAATCACCCGCGCCCCCGCCCCAGCCAGCGCCACGGCGATCGCCCGCCCGATTCCACGGGTCCCGCCGGTCACAAGGGCCGTCTTGCCTGTCAGCACGTGCGTCATGATCGAGGGTGCAGAGGGATGATGCCGTGCGGCAACTTGAGGTGGGCGGCGAGGGGAAGCGTCTCGCCACCCGAGCGACGCTGCGGCCTACTGCACAGTGCGATTCACAACCGGCAGGACGATGCGAGACGGATGCGCAGAGGAGCGATAGACGCGCTGCGTCGCAATCTTGAAGTCGCTTTCCTTCGCCTCGAAGATGTTCGGAACGAAGGTCTGCGGATTGCGGTCGATGAGCGGAAACCAGGTGCTTTGCACCTGCACCATCACGCGGTGCCCCCGCTTGAACGTGTACGACTGCGTGTGCAGGTCGATGGTGACGTCCGTGACCTTTCCTGGGATGAGGGGCGTGGGCTTTTCCGCACTTTTCAGGAACCGACCGCGGAAAACATCGTTGGCGACCATGAGCTGATACCCGTTCATCTTCGTCTCCTGCATCCCGGAATCAGGGTAGACGTCGATGAGCTTGACGATCCAGTCCGCGTCGCTCCCCGTGGTCGCGGCGCTGACGGTGACACTGATGTCGCCGGCGATCGTGAGATCCGCGTCGAGCACTCCGGTATCGTAGCTGAGGACATCCGGGCGGTTGTGCACGAAGCGCTGGTCCTCCGTGAGCCAGGTGGACCAGGTCGAACCGCGAGGATCGTAGGTCGCCTGGATCGGGCGCGCGCGATAGGGAACCGGCTTGGCGGGGTCCGAGATATAGGAGTCGAATTGCCGGGCGGCCTCGGTGGCGCTGGCTGCCGCCGGCGGCTCGGTGGACAGGCGCCCGTGCTCCCGGAAGTAGAAGTTGCGCGATGAGACGCCGACCTTGGGCGGCCACGCGTCGTAGCGCCGCCACTGGTTGCTTCCGGCCTCGAACGTCGTCGCCTCCGCCAGCTGCACGGTGCCGCGCTGGTGCAGGTACTGGGCGAAAAAGGGCCCCATCAGTGAGTCGCGGAAGAAGCGCCCCGTCGCCTGCTCGAACTGGATCGGTCCCAGCTGGCTCCCGTCACCGCGCATCCAGCCGCCGTGGTTCCAGGGACCCACCACGAGAAAGTTCAGGTTTGCCGTGTCGTGCTTCTCCAACTCGCGATAGATGGTGATCGGGCCATAGAAGTCCTCCTGGTCCCACCAGCCGGCAACGTTCAGCGTGGGGATCGTGACGCGATTCAGGTAGCCCTTCATGGCCTGGCGTTGCCAGAAGGCGTCGTAATTCGGGCGCTGGGAGAAGTCGTTCCAGGTGGGAATCTTCCCCTTCAGGATCTTGGCGTTCACGTTGGCCAGCGATCCCAGTCGCAGGTACCAGTCGTAGGTGTCCCACGTGTCAAACTGGAATTGCTCCACGTCCTTCCCGCTTTCCATCATTGTGGCGTACTCGAAGCCGTAGCTGAGTCGGAATGCGCCATTGTGGTGAAAGTCATCACCCATCCACATATCCGCAGGTGAGGCCTGCGGCGAGACAGCCTTCAGCGCCGGGTGTGGCTCGAGCATCGCCATGGCCGTCAGCCATCCGGGGTACGACACTCCCGTCATGCCAACCCGAGGGATGGTGTTGGCGACGTTGTGAATCATCCACTCGATGCTGTCATAGGCATCGGTCCCCTCATCGATGGCGCGAGGATCGGATCGATTCTTACGCGGCGGGCGCTGCATCTCGAACTCACCCTCGGAATGGAACTTCCCGCGACTGTCCTGGAAGACGAAGACATAACCGTCCTTGGCCAGGAAGCCATACTCCTGCTCGATGGAGCGTGCACTCGTGCCGTCGATGCCGTACGGGGTGCGGATGAACATGAAGGGGAGCGGCGCCGACTGCACCTTCGGCGTGAAGATCCGCGTGTAGAGCTTCACGCCGTCGCGCATCGGGATCATCACCTCGGTTCGCGTAAAGGCGGAATCCTGCGCGCCGACCGGGCGGCCGCCCACCGTCGCCGCGACCACGATTGTCGCAGCGAGCGCCGTGAGTAGGCGCGCGACCGAATCACCGCGCGTCGCCCGCGCCGCGTGCACCAGAATCTGTCGTCGCATTCGCTCTCCCGAAGTGTGGATGTCTGTGCGCATGGGCGTGCTACCGGTACTCCGCAGGGTCAGTCGACCGCGGCGATCGCCTGGATCTCGATCTGGTAGCCGTAGTGCAGGTCCTTCACGGGGACGACCGCGCGCGCCGGCTTGTGCTCTCCCATCACGCGCGCATACACGGTGTTCACCGCCCCCCACTGCTCGATGTCGCTGACGTAAATCGTCATCTGCAACACCCGATTCAGGCCGCTGCCGCACGCGAGCAGGACGGCCTCGACGTTGCGCAACGTCTGCTCTGTCTGCTGCGCCATCGTCCCGACGGTGCGGTCGCTGCTGCCGGGTGCGATGGGCAACTGGCCGGCGACGTACACGAGGCCGTTGTGCACGATTCCCTGCGAATAGTGGCCGGCCGGATGCGGCGCCGAGTCGGTCAGGACTGCTTGCATGGTTAAAACTCCGGACGTCAGAAGGAAGAAGTGTTGGAGGGACGCACGATGCCGGCGCACTCACCGAATCCGAGCCGGGGACGACCGTCAGCCTCGCAGAATCCGCGGAGGATGACCTCGTCACCGTCCTCGAGAAAGCTTCGCACTTCGCCGTTTGGCAACGTGACCGGCTCGCTCCCGCGCCAGCTCAACTCGAGCAGGCTACCGCGACTCGCGCGCTCGGCTCCCGAGATTGTACCGCTGCCGAGCAGGTCGCCGGGCTGCAGGTTGCACCCCCCGCTGCTGTGGTGGGTCAGCAGCTGGGCCATCGTCCAATACAAGTCGCGGGCGTTGCCGCTGGACAGGCGCGTGGGCGACTCGCCGGCCCCGCGCATGCGGTCGGTGCGAAGCCATACCTCGATCGTGATGTCGAGGCCCCCATGCGCCTGGTCCCCCGCATCGGACAGGTAGGGGAGCGGCGCAGGATCCCCGGCTGGACGCTCGAACGCGGGACGTCGGTACGGCGCCAGCGCCTCGAGACAGACGACCCACGGGGAGACTGACGTCGCGAAGCTCTTGGCGAGGAACGGGCCGAGGGGCTGGTACTCCCACGCCTGAATGTCGCGGGCCGACCAGTCGTTGAGCAGCGCAAGGCCGAACAGGTGCCCGGGCGCCTCATCAATCGGGATGGGTTCTCCCATCTTGTTTCCCGTTCCGACGAACACCCCCAGCTCTGCCTCATAGTCGAACCGCGCCGTGGGCGCCATGGTCGGAGCCTCACCGTCTGCACCGGCGAGTTGGCCGGACGGGCGCATGACCGGTGTCCCGCTGACGACCAGCGACGACGCGCGACCGTGGTACCCGATCGGGATGTACTTGTAGTTCGGCAGGAGCGGCTGGTCGGGACGGAACATCGATCCGACGTTGGTGGCGTGGAAGATCGACGCGTAGAAATCGGTGTAGTCGCCGACGCGAGCCGGCAGATGCAACTCCGCGTCGGCCTGCGCGACGAGCAGGACCGGCGCCCGCGATTGCGCCATGCGTCCGGTGGGCGTGTCGTTGCGCATGAGACGACTGAGTGCGCGCCTGAGCGCAGTCCACGCGTCCGGGCCAAGCGACATAAGCCCGTTGAGCGAGGGCGACGCGCAGGTCGTCGCGGCCGCCGCCGCCGCCCCGTCCACGAAGCCCAGCCGGTGGACGGCGTCCACGTCGAGGATCATCGTCCCGATCGCCACTCCGACGCGCCACGCCTCGTCGCTGCCGCCCCGTCGGAACACACCGTAGGGCAGGTTCTGGATCGGGAAGTCGGTGACGCCATCGTTGGCGCTCTCGACCCAGGAGTGCAGCTCGGGGAGATGCGAATCGTTGAGCATCGGATCAGGTGGCAAAGAGTGAGGCAAGATCATCGAGCGGCTCGCGGAACGAGCACGACCCGAAGGAGAGCGCGAAGCTGGCGCGTGCGGAGGCAATCGCGTCGCGCGACGGAACGTCCAGGGCATCCGTCGTCGCGAGTCCTCCACGTCCGAACGCCGACATGCGGCGCGCCTCGAGCACGCGGCAGAGCTCCTCGAGGGACGCACCTTCGCGCGCGCGCACCGCCCCAACGAAGACGTTGAGATAGCCGAACATCGTACCGCGCGGACTGTCGGCCTCGTAGGTCAACGAATATTCCCCGCGCATGGGATGATGCAATCCCGCAGTCGCCTTGAACGCGATCCCGGCGTCGGCACAGCCCCGAAGGAAGCGCGCGACCTCGGCGGTCGAGGGGATCGCATCGGCCCGCACGCCGCCGGTGCGCACCTTGGCGAAGGCACCGATCTCGCCAATGATATGCAGCAGTGTCTCGAGCTCCTCGCCTAGGGGAATCTCGACGAACTGTCGCAGCGCCGCGAAGCGCGCGCCGAGCTCGCGAATCACGTCCGGAGCATCGCCCTTGGTCTCAACGCTGTCGACACATGCGTGAGCACCGTACGCCGCATTGAAGGCGGAGATTCGGTCCGCATCTGCGCCATGGTCCGCGCCCACGAGGGCGCTGATCAACCAGGGCGTCCGCGATCCTCCCTGCGTCATCGGGTGGTGCTGCCAGATTGCGCGTGCGAGGCCGGCGAGTTCCTCGAGCCGCGCGGCCGGAACCACGAGCCGCCCCAACGCCCACCCGTCGTCCGACGAACGATAGGCTGCATAGTTGGCCGCGACCGTCGCCAGATCGAGCGACGCCGGGGGAAAGAGTCCAGCGTAGTCGATGACCCCGGAGAGGAGTGCGCGTATCGCGGCGTTCGGGAGCACCGCACGCGTCGCGGTCATCCCGGCGCCTTCTTGCGACGCGCCCCTCCCTTCCGCACGCTCGTCGATTTCGTCTTCTTCGTCGCGTTCTTCTGCTTCGTCGCGCGTACTCGCGAGGTCGACGCGCTGGTTCCCGACGCAGACGCTGCGAGCTGTGCTGCGGGGTCGGCGTGCTCGTGCGGATGCCGGGCGGCGACGTGGTGCGTCTTCGGGAGGCGCGCCTTCTGCTTCACCTTCTCCAGGATCGTCCCCCGGCACTTGGGCGAGCCGCAGCGACACCGATACAGCGCCTCGTCTTCGTCGGTCGTCGTCTTGTCGCGGGCGTAGGCGTAGTCGTAGAAGAGCTCATCGCCAGCTGCAATCGGTCGTAGGGCCTCGATGAAGATCTTCCCCTTTTCATCCACCGCCTCGCAGTTGGGATCGCAGGCGTGGTTGATGAAGCGCGAATCGTTGCCGTCGACGGCGCCGTCGATGACCGTGCGTGACGTCACCGCGAAGAGGAAGGTGTGGTGCCGCCCCATCCCGTCATCGTCGTACCGGCGGTCCGCCTCCTTCCAGGAAATGCGCTCGCCGACGTATTCGACGACACGCTCTCCCTTTCGAATGTCACGGGTCGCGAAACCTCCGCGCCCCTGGATGCGGGAGCGCTTGACGACGAAGGGCTGTGGTAGCGCCAGCTGTTTGTTCGCCACGACTACTTCCCGGCCTGGCGGGCGCGCACGCGCGCGCGAAAGCGCTCCATGATCTGTCGTCCCATATCAGTCTCGCCGGCCACCCACTCCGCGTTGCGAAAGAGGGCGGGATTGCCCGTCGCTGCCCGAAACTCAGCCAGCCACGGCTCGATGCGGGCGAAGAGCAGGAGACCCTCGCCCGTGCTCTCGAGCATGAAATCGGCATGGACGACGCCGTGGCGCGCCATGGCGTACGTCATCTCCCAGTACGTCGCGCACTGCCGATACGCGACATTGAGCGGATGGTCGGATTTCGTGATCGCCACGGCTTCGTCGAGCGACGCCGGCCAGTAGCCGGCGTTGAGCTGATTGCGCGACTCGCGCATCACACTCTCTCTCCGGAGCTCATACAGCTTGAGGACGAGGTCGGCGTCGTGATGATCGGGAAAATCCTTCTTGAGCACAGGCGTCTCGGGGCGGATGTCAAAGTGGGGGAACGGCTGCATCGTCGGCGGAGTATGGCGCGACGACTCCAGTGCCGCCAGTGAGCGCCCGCGCTCGGTCGGCACCAACTCCGCCACCGCCATGGTCACGATGAAAAAATGCGGGGCCGGGAGCCTAACGCTCCCCGCCCCGCATTCTGTCTCGGCATCTGGTTACCATGCCGTCCCGCCTCACGCCATTCGCGCCGCGCGGTGTCGATCCGGCCTGTCGACCTGGCCTGTCGAGCCGGCCCTTCGACCTGACCTGTCGACCTGGCCTGTCGACTAGCGCATCGGATTGATCGGGAAGGGAAACCGCCCCCCACGCCGGCCGCCCCGACCATGTGGAACGCAGTGATCGTCGCCAACACCGCCGCCACGAATCACGACGCCGATGATCCCACCGATATCCCCACCGCGATCGCCACCCCGTTCACCGGGCCGGGAAATTCCACGTCCGTCGCGTTCGCCGATCGAGCCGGTCGACGGAACATCCACCGGGAGCGCCGCTGGACGCGGCGCCACGGACGGTACCGCCGAAACGGTTGCATCGGGCTCACCCTGCGGCGGCGTTACGGCGACCTGCGCCTGCTCCTGCACCGCGGGCGGCGCTTCGGCGGGAGACTCCTGCTGAGGCGACGGGGTGGGAGCGGGCTGCCGGACCGGTCGTGGCGACGACGCGCGCGCCATAGGAGTCGACGCGTTCGTCTGCTCCAGTTCGGAGACGAAACGCATCGGCTTGTAGTCGCCCGCTCCACTTGCGAGTTCGAGCTTCGGCGCGGACGCGGCGGCGAGGTCCTGCTTGAGGTCGTCCGAGAGTTGAGCTGTCTGCGACGTGCCACCGCCGCACGCCGCCGCAACCATCGCGAGCGGGACCAGAATATGTACGAGGCTGGTGCGCATCTTTCCCCCGGAAATCAGAACAAGGCAGAGATCGGCCGCGGTCCAGAGGGCCGCGTGCAGCTATCGTGCAGCAATACAGTGCAGGGAGTGGGCCAAACCATCCCTAAGAGAGCGCACGTTGCAAGCTATACGAAAATGTCCCCCAGCGCTGACACTACTGCGTCCCCTGCGCGGGACACTCAGTAGACACCGATGTCACCGGGGAACCCTCACGCGCACGCGCTGACTGGGCAAACGAGCGCGAGGGATGCGGCCGCAACGCGCCACGCGGTCGCGGGTACTCCCCCGGCGGCGTCGTTCCGCCGTGGGGAGGATATCGAGTACTCGCCACTACGACTCACCCAGTACTACTCACACAGTCCACCTCGCCCATGACCACCGCGCGACTCTCGGCATTTCCCCACCCTCTCGCAATCGCGATCTCCGTCGCACTTCTCGGGGGGTGCGGCGGCGCGGGCGCGCCAGCGGCTACGTCGCTGACGGCCACGGATGCGCGC
>JBDTUA010000114.1:0-13559 GCA_040007995.1 Gemmatimonadota bacterium
GCCTCGTCGGCGAGGTCTTGAAGTCGGCCGGCGCCGCCAAGCTGAAGGCGGTGAAAGCCTCCGACGGCACCGTCGCCGACCTCGGCGCGAACCGCAGCGCCATCAACCTGCTCACGCGCGTGCACGGCAAGGAAATCAAGCAAATCTCCTCGCAGGACTACGAAGACATCGTGGAGATGGTCGAGCAAGGCAACTTCATGGGGATGATCTCGCAGAAGTCCGAGGTGAACTTCGTAAGGAAGACCGACCGCGTCTCCAAGTTCCTCACCTGGTGCGAGAATGGCCGCTTCTACAAGCAGGATGGCGTTCCGCACACGTCCGCCGGGCACGAGCTCTACGCCATGGACAAGTACGGGAGCCTGATCACCATGCCGGTGGGGCTCTTCTTCAACAAGAACACGCGCGTCTACGACGGTAACGGCGACGCGCAGCACAACCACTCGAGCCTGAATGCCGGTGCCGACGTGATCTCCGCGGGCGAGATCGAGTTCCAGAACGGGCACATCATCTACATCAGCAACGAGAGCGGACACTACAAGCCCAAGCCCCGGCAGCTGCAAAACTGCGTCAACAGCCTGAACGTCGCCGACGAGGCCGACCTGAGCCAGCTGAAGGTCAACGTCTGGAACGGGAAGGACATGGTCCTGTACAACGACCATACGCAGTTCCTCGCCGCGCGATTCTGAGCAGCGCGTTCTCTCGCTTTCGTCAACGGGCCGGTCGCCCATCCGCGTGTGTCGCGAGTGATGGCCGATCGGCCCGGTGTGCGTTGCGCGTGAATTCGGCGTTCGCCATCCGCGCCTCGCCGGTCGAGGCCGTCGTCACCTGCGGGGCGCGCGCTCGACCAGCCACCGCGCCGCACTCACTTGCGCCGCACCTCTCCCGGTAGCACGATGGTGATGATGGCTGCATCGCTCGCTCGCTTCCGATTGGTCCTGGGACGCTCCCATAGTCGCGCGATTGCCAGCGCCGCGCTCCTGCTCCTGCTGGCCGCCTGCAGCGCGCAGGACCACCTCGTCGGCCTTGCTCCGCGCGCCACGATCGCCGTCGCATTCGGCGCGATCGCCGCCCGCAATTCGGCCACGGGCATTCGTGTACAGGTCACCTACCAGCTCGCAGCCGAAGGGCGGGCCGAGCTGGGTGTCCCCGTGCTCGTTCCCCTCGCTGGTACATCGAGCGCCGTTACGCTCCCGCTCGACCTGGGCGAGTGCCTGTCTCGCGGTGCTCGCAGCGACGCGTGCGAACTCTATCTCGTCGTCTCGCTGATGCGGGATGCGACCGTTCTCGATCAACAGGAAGTCGGCCCGCTCGTCGTCGCTCCGGGAGCGGTCGTGCGACCGACACAACCGATCGCACTACGAGAGGTCGCGGCGCTCCGCATCACGTCGCCCTCAGGGAGCACCATCGCCCTCGATGAACGCGACACGCTCGCGATTGCGGCTGGCGTTTTCGATGCCAGCGGAGCGCCGCTACCCGCACGAGATATCGAGTGGTCGAGCTCGGCGCCGGTGACCATCATCATCGCGTCCAACGGCACCCAGACCGGTCGTGCTATCGCCGTCTCGCCGGGAGCCGCAACGCTCACTGCGACGTCCGGAGGGCGTGAGGCGTCCGTCGCAGTCATCGTCTCGCTCCCGCCCGTGACGTCGGTGACGCTCACGACCCCGTCGCACCTCCTGGTCGTGGGCGATACCGCCTTGGCGTCAGCGGCGGCGTACGACAAGCGGGCATTTCCACTTGTGGGGCGCCTGGCGACCTTCAGCTCAAGCAATCCCGCGGTGGCGACGGTCGACACTACGGGGCGCGTGATTGCGGTCGGTGCGGGCAGCACGACAGTAACGGCCACCGTCGGCGGCGTGAGCGGATCGGTCGCGCTGACGGTGAGTGCGACGGTCGTCAGCCGCATCGCCGTCGCCGTGCGTCCAGCCGCCATCGAGGTGGGAGAACTCGTGCAGGCGCTCGCGACCGTGCTCGACCAGCGGGGGCGCCCGATCAGCGGGCGCACGGTCTCATGGACGAGTTCGCGCCCGGCCGCAGCGACTGTTGATGCGACTACCGGGATGATCACCGGCGTCGCCGCTGGGACTACCGAGATCCTTGCGACTTCCGGACAGATCGTCGGGAGCGATTCCGTGACGGTCATCCCCGCGGTCGCGACGTCGATCGACATTTCGCCGAGCACTCTGTCGATCGGCGTCGGCACGTCGACGACGCTGTCGGCCACGGTCCGCGATCGCCGTGGCGCCCCCCTCCCCAACGAAGCCGTGCAGTGGAGCTCCGCGAATACGACAATCGCCACGGTCGCCACCAGCGGACCGCTCACCGGTGCGATCACCGGCATCGCCATCGGTAGCGTTGTCGTGACGGCCTCGATCAACGGCTCGCCGGTCGCCGCCTCGTTGACAGTGGATGTACTGCAGCGAGCGTCTGTCGTCATTTCATCGATCCTCATAGCGGGCACCTCGATCCCGGTTCCCCTCAATGCCCTGGCCGCCAGCGTCGACGTGGCGATCGACTATTCGGCGCCGGGGATCGTGCTCCCGACGCGGCTCGAGTTGCAGCTGGACGGGATCGCGACCGCCGCCGTGGTGCCGAACGCCTCGAACTGCCCCGCCCAGCGATGCACCCTGCGCGTGAACACCGCGACGTACGACACGGTGACCGGCGTCGGCACCTATCCGAACGCCACCCATGGACTCGCGGCCACGCTGATACTCGCCGATGGCAGCACCACCGCCTCGCCCACGACGTCGGTCGTGTTCAACAATCCCAGCGGCATCGGCGTGAGTGTGTCGAGCGTGAACACGAATGCGAATTTTCCGAACACCGCCGCGAACCCGTCGACCGGGGCGCTGTGGCGTGCGGGAGACGTCACCCTCGAGCTGCGAGAGGTCCGCTATGGCTCGAGCGCGCCCTTTGCGAGCGTGTCGGGCACCTTCCTCGGCCACGCCTTCTCGGGAACGTTTGTGAACGGGGTGGCGAGCATCGCGTTTCCGCAGAATCCAGCGGCCGCGCTCTCGATCGACGGCTACCAGACGACGGCGCCGGATGGCGACCTGCCCGCGATCTCCAGCGTGCTGCGCTCGGATAACAGCAGCGCACCAACGGCATTGAGCGGCACGCCGACGACGATACGTGTCGACAACCGTGCGCCTGCAGGCGGGGCACTTGTGTTGAACGTGCCGGGGAGCGCCGCGAACTGGATCGGTGGTTTCTACACCTTCTCCACCGGCCTCACGCTTCCCACCGACGCCGGCGTAGGACTCCCGTCTCCCCTCACGCCGAGGTACGAGGTGAGTGGCTGCGGCTCGGTGACCTGGGCTTCCTTCGGAGGAACCGGCGCGCTCGTGGGTGAGTGTCCCACGATGCTCACGAATGCCGCGTATCAGGCGCGCGCGCACGTATTCGATCGCCTGGGGAACGATGGCATTCTTGTCATGCCGACCGCCTTCGGCGTCGACGTGACGCCGCCGAGCGCGACCTTCACCCCGTATTCCTACGCCGACCGCAGCATCATCGACGGGGCGAGCGAAACCACGATTCCTGCCTTCGACCTGCTCCAAACCGACGCGCGCTCGGGCGTGCTGGAGACCGAGCGTAGTCTCGCGCGCTTTTCGCCCGCGACGTCCATATGCGTCATCGGCGCCGGAACGCCCGGTCCGCACGCGGTGACAAATCCGTCGTGCATCGCGCAGCCGGGCACCGCCGACGTCAGCTTCCCGCTGGACGGCTCGGGATACTTCACGTACGTCGCGAGGACGGTTGACCGTGCCGGCAACGTGAGCGCTGCGCTGCGTCGCTCCGTGCTGGTCGATTCGATTGCACCACACATCGGCGCACTGACGGTTCCGCCGGCCCCGGTCGGCGGCTCGCTTCTCACGTTCTCGGCGAATATTTCCGACGATGCCGAAATGCAGGAAGCCTCGATCTGGATCGCCTACGACGACCTGCTGAACGTCCTCTTTTCGCAGCCGTATCTCGGCTTCCCAGCCGGCGCCAGGTCAGTCGCCTTCGACGACCAGCTGTCGGTGATCTCGACCTTCACCATGCCCACCGGCTTCATCCGGCATCTGGAGGTGACGGACTACGGGTCGGACTCGGTTCGTACCGGCGGTCTGGGCACCGTAGCGCCGACGACGATCGCCCTGCGGGCCTCAGACTTTTCGCAGGCTCACGCGGACACGATCGACTTCGGCGCGGGGAGCTTCTCCAACGTCCCCGGAGGGACAAGTTGGGCGGCGTACAACGCGCTCAATCCCGGCAACCGCGTCGTGACGTTCCGCGCCATCGGCTCGCTCGGAGCGGCGCCCGCCGGCGCCAAGGCGCAGCTGATCGCGCCAACGGGCGCGAGCTCTCCGTTCCTGCGCGTGGACTTCTTCATCCACAGCTTCTCGTCCGGCATGTCCGGAGTGACGGCTGAATGCTATGTCGGCTCGTCGGCCACCGCCGTCGTCGCCGACAACGGTATCGTCCGCACCTTCACCTACGTGCTGCCAGCAGGCACTAGCAACCGCGACTGCGCCAAGCCCGGGCTGCTCTCGGCGGGTGTCGGTTCCTCGCTCCTGGTCGTTGGTGTGAGCCCGACCGGCGACGCGCTGGCGTCGAAGCCGGTCGGGATCGTCCCGTAACGAGCGCTCGCGGACGCCTTACTGCGTGGTCTTCGGCATCACCCTCTTCAACAACTCCTTCACTGCCGCCTCGATCTGCTGGTCGCGCCCGGCCGTCATGACTGCGGGGTCCATGCGGACCCTGATGTCGGGCTCGAACTGGTTTCCCTCTCCGAACTTGCCGTCGGGCGTGCGCCACCCGCCCATCGGGATCCCGAAGTATACGGTCGGGTCGATCTGCGTCTCCCACCAGACGAACGTCCCCGTCCCGGGCACGGGCATGCCGAGCGTCTTACCGAGCCCCTTCTCGCGATATGCCAGTGGGAAGAGGTGCGCGTCGGAGTAGTCACTCTCGTTGACGAGCACAATCGATGGCTTGGTCCACTTGTCCCCCGGCTCGACGCCGACCTTCTGCCCGTGCGGGATGATGTCGAAGTACACCTTTCCGCTCAGGAAGTCGGAGAGCTGCTCGTGGATGTTCCCGCCGCCATTGAAGCGTGTGTCGACCACGATGGCGTCCCTGGTCCATGCGCGGCCGAGCGCCTCCTCGAACACGGTGCGCATGCTCGCGTCGTTCATCGAACGAACGTGCACATAACCGATCGTCCCGTGCGACAGTGCATCGACCTCCGCGCGGCGCTGTCGAACCCACCGCTCGTAGAGCAACTCGTTCTCGGCGCCAGTGCCGATCGGCTTCAGCGACTCATCCCATCGCGAGTTGGTCGTGGGATCAAAGACGGAGAGCAACGTGAGTTTGTCCGCCGTGCGATTGAGCAGTTGGTAGAAATCCATCTCCGGCGTGATCGCGGCGCCGTCCACCTTTTCGATGATGTGCCCCGCGCGGATTTTCGACGTCGCGTTGTCCGCCGGGCCGCCCAACACCACCTCCGCCACCTTGACCCCCGCGCCCGCGTAGGAGAAGTCATACAGCAGCCCGAGCTCGGCCGTCTGATCCGTGTTCGGTGCCTGCGGCCGGAAGCCACTCCCCGTGTGCGAGGCGTTCACCTCGCCGAGCATCTCGCTCAGCATCTCCGTGAAGTCGTAGTTGTTGGTGATGTAGGGAAGAAAGCGGCGATAGGTCCGGTAGTAGTACGTCCAGTCCGTGCTCGTAATCTCCGGCAGATAGTACTTCTCCTTGAACTGGCGCCAGGCGTGCTCGAAGATGTACGCCTGTTCCACGGCTGGTCGCAGCACCATCTCGCCGCTGGTGCGGAGCGGGGTCGCCTGCCCCCCCTCGGTGCTGACCTTCTGCAGCTTTCCGTCGGCGAGCAGGAAGAGGAACTTGCCGTCGGGTGAGAGCTCCATCGTCCCGATGTTTCGCGCAGCGAGCTTGGTGAAGAGTTTCGTCTCGTGCGACCTCAGCTCCGTCACCCAGATGTCGTTCCCCTTGTCGAACGCCGTCAGGTAGAAGAGGCGTTCGCCATCCTTGGAGAGGGTCCATCCGTTGAGCGACGATGTGTGCACCGTCAGGCGCGCCTTCCGCTCGTCGACGTTTGGCCATTCGATGGTGATCGGCGTCAGCGAGTCTCCCTTCGCCTTCACGGCGCTCGAGTCGGACTTCACCTTCGCCTTTGCCGTAGAGTCCTTCGCCTCCCGCTCCTTCACCAGCGCCAGCTCTTCCTTCGATAGCCTGAAGCGGTCCCACGCCGCGCGCGAGAAGAACATGCCGTACACGTCGCCGGTGATGATGCCACCACCCTGCTGGCGAGCCCCCTCGCGATCGGCGTACCAGATCATCCCCTGTCCGCCGAGTACCCAGAGCGGCCCGATGTTGTCATAGCCGCTGTGCGTGAGGTCGTGCAGCGCCCCCTTCCCGTCGGAGGAGACGAGTCCCACCTGTGGAGTGAAGATCCGGTCCTTGAGTCCGAACTGCACGAGGAACCATTTTCCGTCGGGCGACCACTGATAGTACTGGTCACCGTCGGCATACGAATAATTGTGCTCCGCCGCCAGGATCGTGCGCGACTGCCGCGAGGCGAGGTTGACAACTTTCAGGGTCACGCGGTTCTCGAGGTACGCGACCTCCTTGCCATCGGGTGAGAAGTCCGGCTGGTACTCCTCGGCGGAGGTGGTGACGACCGGCGACTCGGAGAGCACCGTCGACGCGGAGAAGTACGGCTCCTCCTTTCGCGTGATCGTCGTCGTGTACACGTTCCAGCTGCTGTCGCGCTCCGCTGCGTACACGAGTGAGCGACCGTCGGGACTGAAGTGCACACTGCGCTCCTGCCACGGCGTATCGGTGATGCGCTTGGTCGTGCCTCCATCCACGCTGGACACGAAGATCTCGCCGCGGAAGACGTAGGCGAACTCCTTGCCGTTCGGCGACAGCGTCGCCTCGGTGAAGGCGTCGTTCACCGGCACGATCCTGTCGATGGCCGACCGTCCGTCCGCGCCAATGCGTATCGCCGCCTTCTGGGGCTCTCCGCCAGACCCGGGCGCCAGCGTGTAGATTTCGCCATCGTACGTGAAACAGAGCGTGCCGTCTGTCGCTCGCGTGAGAAACCGCACCGGGTTCTTCGTGAAGTGCGTGACGGGGGTGATCTTCAACGGGTCGGCGAGCGCACTGCGCACGACATTGAATGAGCCGCTCGCTTCACTCAGGTAGACGACGCCTCTATCGCCATCGAAGACGGGGTTGCGGTGTTCACCGGCAACGGAGGTGACCTGCGAGTATGTCTTTGCCTTGGTGTCGTACATCCAGACGTCGCGCGTGACGGACGACGTGTGATGCTTCCGCCACTGGTCTTCATACCCCTTCACGTCTTCGTACAGGATCCGATCCCCGCCCGCCGCGACGACGGCATTCACCGCCGGCACCGGCAACACCATCGCCACGCGCCCCCCCGTGACGGGAACGGAATACAGCTGGGTCATCAGCGCGATCGGGAACTGCGCATTGGTCGCCAGCTCCTGGCGATACGCAGAGAAGAGGACCGAGCGATCGTCGACCGAGAAGCTGCTGGGCACCTCGCGCGTTGAGTGATACGTGAGACGCGTCGCCTCGCCGCCAACGGATGGCATGACGAACACATCGAAGTTGCCGTGGCGATCGGAGGCGAAGGCGATCGACTTGCCGTCGTGACTCCACACCGGGGAATACTCATACGACTCTCCCAGCGTGATCGGCGTCGCGTTGCCGCCGGCGGCAGGGACGGTGTAGATGTCCCCCTGAAAGCTGAACGCAATCGTCTGTCCGTCGGGCGAGATCGCAGGATAGCGTAGCCAGAGCGGGGGGCCGGATGGGCCGGCGAAGGGCAGGAGCGAACCGCCGGTGGCGGCGGCCAGGAGCGCGAGGGCGCGAAGGCTGCGAAGCATCGGAGCGAGTCCGGTTGATGGTGAGCGAAGCCCGACTCCACGAACATGCAGCGCGAAGTGGCCGGGGGTGAGAGTGCTGATATGCGCCCGGATGACCACGACCGATGAGGCGAGCAGGCGAGGGATGAACCGTTCTACGGTCGAACGGTTCGCTACGATCGTGTGGCGGAGGATCGTTAGGCCACCTCGTCGTCCGCAGCCGGCTCCCGCAAGCGACGCGCCGCCACCAGCATTTGCGGGATTCTTTCACCTCCATCGCGTGTCGCACGCAGGGTCGGACTGTCCGGATCGCGTCCGAGGCGGTTCCTTATCGGGTGCTCGTCCACCCCTGCCCACCGCTCTGGAGTTTTCGCATGTCCCGAGTCGCCCTCGCTCTCGCGCTCTGCCTGTGCTCGATCTCGCCCCTCGCCGCCCAGGAGGCTCGCCTCCTGCGCCATCCGAGTCCCAGCGCGACGGAGATCGCGTTCGAGTACGGCGCCGACATCTGGGTGGTCGCCCGCACGGGCGGCACCGCACGACGCATCACCTCCACGCCAGCGATCGAAAGCAATCCCCACTTCTCTCCCGACGGACAGTCGATCGCCTTCACCTCAGATCGCTCTGGTGTCCAGGCCGTCTACGTCGTGAGTGCGCGCGGAGGCGAGCCGTTGCGCCTGACCTGGTATCCTGCCGAGGCGATCGCCCGCGGATGGACCTCCGATGGGAGCCGCGTGCTGTACGCCTCATCGCGAGCGACCCCTCCTGCGGGCTACAACCGGCTCTGGACGGTACCGCGCACCGGCGGGCCCTCCACGCTCGTAGTGAACGCCTGGGGGAATGACGGCGCCTATTCGCCAGACGGGAAGCGGATGATCGTCGACCGGGTGACGCGCTGGGACGTCGAGTGGCGCAGCTATCGCGGCGGACAGAACACGCCGCTCCGCATCCTCGACCTCGCCACGCTCGACGAGGTGCGCATCCCGAATGAGCGCTCGATGGACATTGCCCCCGTCTGGATCGGGAACAAGGTCTTCTTCATCTCCGATCGCGACTGGGCAAGCAACGTCTGGTCCTACGACGTCGCCAGCGCGCGCCTCATGCAGGTCACGCACTTCAAGGACGCCGAGGTCAAGTCGCTCGGTGCGAGTGCGAACCAGCTCGTCTTCGAACAGGACGGTTATCTCCACACCCTCGACCCCGCGAGCGGAGAAAGCCAGAAGCTCTCGGTCACCGTACAAGGCGACTTCCCGTGGGCCGAGACGCGGTGGGAGGACGTGACAGATCGGATCGCGTCGTCAGCGCTCTCCCCGACCGGCAAGCGCGCCCTCATGGAGGCGCGCGGCGAGATCTTCACCGTCCCCGTGGAGCAGGGTGACACGCGGAACCTCACCCGGAGTTCAGGCGTCGCCGAACGCGCACCGATCTGGTCACCCGACGGCAAGGAGATCGCTTGGTTCGCCGACTCGGGGAGCGGCTACCGCCTGCACATCGCCTCGCAGGATGGCCGCTCACCGGCGCGCGCACTCGCGATCGGCGACTCGAAGATGGCGTGGGAGCCCTCCTGGTCGCCCGATGGCAGGCGCATCGCCTTTGTGGATAACAAAGTGCGCGTGCAGGTGATCGAACTCGCGAACGGTCGCATCACCACCGCCGATGTCGACGGCAGCAACATCGACCGCGGCCAGACCGGGATCACCTGGTCGCCCGATTCCCGGTGGATCGCGTACGCGAAGGCCTACCCCAACATGATGCATCGCATCGTGGCGTGGTCGCTCGAGACCGGGCGCACGCAGCCGCTCACCGATGCGATGGCCGATGTGTCATCCCCGGCCTGGGACCGCAGCGGACGCCACCTCTACTTCCTCGCCAGCACCAATGTGGCCCTCGGCTCCGGCTGGGCGAACACCAGCTCGATCTCGGCTGACCCGACCTTCGGGGTGTATGTCATGGTCCTGCGTGCCGACGACGCAACGCCCTTCCCCGTAAAGAGCGACGAGGAGGCAGCGCCAACGCCCCCAAAGCCCGACAGCAGCGCGGTGGTGGTGCGCATCGACTTCGACGGGATCGACCGGCGCATCCTCGCCCTTCCCATGCCCGTTCGACGCTACAGCCTCGTGCTCGCCGGACCCAAAGGGACAGTGTTCGTCGGCGAGCGGTTGGAAAACCAGCCCGGCCTCACGCTGCACAAGTTCACGCTCGCCGACAGCAAGTCCGAGGACTTCACCAAGGGAGTGCGGAACGTCTCGCTATCCAACGACGGAAAGAAGATGCTCTACCGTCAGGGGAACGCGTGGTCGGTGGTGGGCACCGAGGCGCCGCCCACGGCCGGAAAGGGGGCGCTGCGCGTCGCGCTCCGCATGCAGCTCGACCGCAGGGCCGAATGGGCACAGATGTTCGACGAGACGTGGCACTACGAGCGCGACTACTTCTACGACCCGAACATGCACGGCAACGACTGGAACGCCGTGCGCGCGCGCTATCGCCCGCTCGTCGCCCACGTGCGGCATCGTGCGGATCTCAACTACGTGCTCGACATGGTCAACGGAGAGCTCTCGGTCGGACACAGCTTCGTCTTCGGCGGCGACATGCCCGACGTCGACTCCGCACGCGTGGGCCTGCTCGGCGCGGACCTCGCTGTCGAGAACGGACGGTGGCGGATCGGGCGGATCTACACCTTCGAGAGCTGGAATCCCGGCCTCGCGGCACCGCTCGATCAGCCCGGTCTTCGGGTGAAGACGGGCGACTATCTGCTTGGCGTCAATGGCGTCGAACTCACGGCGAACGACGACCCGTATCGACTGCTCGATGGCACGCGCGGACGACAGACGGTGTTGCAGGTGAACGCTCGTCCCGCGATGGAAGGGGCATGGACGGTGACGGTCACGCCCATCGCAAGCGAGGAGACGCTTCGCCAGCGCGCGTGGGTCGAGGACAACCGACGCTACGTCGATGAACGCTCCGGCGGGAAGCTTGCCTATGTATGGATCCCGAATACAGGCGGCAATGGGACGGCCTCGTTCGATCGATACTTCTTTGCGCAGCAGGACCGGCCCGGCGCCGTGATCGACGAGCGATTCAACGGCGGCGGCAATCTCGATGACTACATGGTGGATCACATGACGCGCACGTTGCGCGCCGCGGTCACCAACGAGGCCCCCGGCGGGAGTCCCTTTCGACTGCCACAGGGGGTGCTCGGGCCCAAGGTCTTGCTCATCAACGAACTCGCAGGCTCGGGCGGGGACTACTTCCCGTGGGCGTTCCGGCAGCAGAAGGTCGGGCCGCTGATCGGGGCGCGGACGTGGGGCGGGCTGGTGAAGTCGTCCGTGCACTATCCGCTCATCGATGGTGGTGCGGTCACGGCGCCGGACAACGCGGTCTTCGATCCTGTCCATGGCACGTGGGTGGCGGAGAATGAGGGAGTCCCTCCAGATATCGAGGTTCTCGTCGAGGCCAAGGCAAGTGCAGCTGGACGCGACGTACAGTTGGAACGCGCCGTGGATGAGGCGATGAAGCTGGTGAATGCGGCAGGGATCAAGGTGATAACGCCACCACCGTTCCCTAAACCGTCGAAGCGCCCCTGAAGGAGAGGGCGCCGCGCGCGGCGACCAGCCGCGCGCAAACGCGCCCCGGCCTCCGCGATCTGGGCGAGTCGCCTACGAGATCCGCTTCCCTGCCCACGTCCTCACGGCCGCGTCGTCGGATGGCCTCCTCGTCCTTCTCGCGCGGGGGTGATCGCCAGCAGCCCTCGCTCCACGAGCACCGGCGGCCGACGCAGGTGCGTCGCCTGCTCCCACGCATACGCATACGAAAGGAGTTGCGCGTCCTGCCACCGGCGCGTCGCGATCTCGAGGCCGAATGGAAGCCCGCTCGGATAGAAGCCCGCGGGGACGACGATCGCCGGGACGCCGATCATGTTGACCCAACTGGTCGCCGAGTGCGGCCCCTCACTCAGTCGCCCATCCTGCGGCATCGACTCATCCGGCGGCGGCATCTGGATCGCCGGGTAGACGTATCCATCCAGGTGCAATCGATCGAGCGTCGCGGCATACTCGGCGAGCATCGCCCGTTTCGGCCCCCGATACATGCGCTCCGCTTCGGCGTCGGTGGCGAGGGTGCGCTGCTCGACGCGTACGTTCCCGAACTGGCGAAAGCTGTCCTCCACGCCGATCGAGGAAACGTAGAGCGGCTGGCCGACGACGCGCAGGTAGTCGGAGGCCGAGTGATACTCCTGCGGCCCGAAGGTCGCGAGGAAGCGATCGGTGCCATCGCGCATATACGCGTACGTCGCCACTCGGCTCGCCATCCGGGCAAAGGACGACGGGAGCACGGCATCATCCATCACGATCTCCGCGCCGGCGTGGCGCAGCGCATCAAGCGCCGCCAGGAAGGCGATCCTGGTCTCCGGAGTGAGCGGCATTCGCGCACCTTCGCGCAGTTTGTTTGCCGCCCCCTCCGGGACGCTGAACGGAATGCCGTGGAAGGGAATCCCATCGCCGGCGAGGATGAACGCCGGGACGCCGAAGCGCTTCCCCTTGAGCGCGTCCGCGCGCAGCGCCCCTTCGTAGGGTGCCCCCCGCGCCGAGTCGGCGGCCTGCGTCGTGATCGGATCGAGCGAGTCTTTCCCCGCCATGACGGAGAGCGCGATCGCCGCGTCGGTCACGGTGCGGGCGATCGGCCCCGTGTTGTCCAGCAGCCAGTCGAGCGGCGCGATGCCGGCGATGCTGACGAGTCCACGCGTGGGGTAGACGCCGACGAGCGCGCTTGTTGCAGCTGGCATGCGAATCGAGTTACCGGTGTCGGTGCCGTTCCCGAGCACCGCCATGTTGCTCGCCACAGCCGTCACCACCCCGCCCGACGAGCCGCCCGGAGAAAATCGCACGTCGTACGCGTTCCCGGTGCGTCCGAAGGACGTGCTGCGGTTGGTGTCGCTGTTCGCCAGGTCGGGCATGTTGCCGAGTCCGACGATAATCGCGCCGGCGGCCCGGAATCGGGCGACGACGGTTGCATCCTGCGGGGCGATCAGTTCGGCGCCGGGCTTGGTGAATCCGGCCCATCCCGCGCTCGTGATCTCCCCCTTCACGCTTGTGTTCCCCTTGATGACGACCGGCACTCCCCAGAGCGGGCCGCGTCCGCCACCCTGCCCTGCGGTGACTTCCTCATCGAGTCGCGCGGCGTCGGCCAGCGCCGACTCCCGCAGGACCGTCTCCAGGGCACCGTACACGCCGTTGTATCGGTCAATACGATCAAGGTGCCACTGTACGACCTGCGTGACCGTGTACGTCTTCTCTGCGTACAAGTGTTCGAGACGCGCGACCGTCACGTCCATCAAGTCGCGATCTATGGGTCGATCACTGGTGCCATCCGAAGCGCGGTCGCCGACAGTCGTGCCAGCGTCCGCGGCGTTAGGCGCGGGCGCGCAGTCGGCGGCGAGGAGGAGCGTAACCGACAGTACCAGAAGCGAGCGAAAGGAAGTCATGCGAAAACGTTATGACGGGGCGATCTCCCCCGCCATACGGAACTGCTCGCTAGATCGACGTGCCCTGGGCACCCAGTTCGACCCGTCGTGTCCGATCCTTCGTCTCAGATCCGTAGTCTCCGATCCGTAGTCTCCGATCCTTCGTCTTCGATCCGTAGTCTCCGCCCCCTCGTGCCCGACCC
>JBDTUA010000115.1:0-13539 GCA_040007995.1 Gemmatimonadota bacterium
CGGAGTCCTCCCGTCCTCCCGTCCTCCCGTCCCCCGTCCCCCGTCCCCCGTCCCCTATCTCCCTCCCGGCATCTTGCTCGCGCTCCCCCCGATCGGATCGCCCGGCGGGAGCTTGATCGCGGGACCCGGAATCGTGCGCTCGGGACGCTTCTCCCAGCGGCGAATGTCGGCCGCGGCGGACATCTGGTGCGCCGTGCGCTCGGGCAGCGCCTCGAGGCGCGCGGCCAGCTTGTCGAGTCGATCGGTGAGCACCGCGCGCACCTCGGCCGAGTTGTCGGCCCGACTCGCCTGGACCATCATCTCGTCGATCGTCGCGCGCTCGACGGCGCGTTGCACCTGCACGTGGTACTTGTTGCCCGGGACCGGCGCCCCCCACGTCGCGGCGAGCAGGCGGTCGATCACTTCCTCCAGCGTGGGAAAGTCGCCCATGCTCCCGAACGAGACGAGGCGCGCCATCCTGGGCGGCTGCAGGATCTCTCCGACGGTGAACGCCGCGGACGCCTCGGCAGCTGCAATGGGGTCGAAGAAGACGTCGGTGCGCCGGTCGAACATCTCCCCTCCCTCGTAGCGGTCGGCCGGGGGCGGGATCAGCTGGACGATGCGCGCGGGGAGGGCGAGGAAGTCGACGGTAAGCGTCGTGAGCATCACTTCGAGCGCCCGCCGCTGCTCGGCGCCGGGGACGATGGTGTAGGGGACCTGGCCGTCGCCCCGCAGCGTGTTGGAGTAGTTCGCACCGCCCAAACTTTGGGCAGCGGATCTCAGCTGGAAGCGGTGGTGCATGTACAGTGGAAGGAGGACCAGCTCCAGCTTGGACATCGGCTCGCCCGGGCGGATGAGCTGCGGGCCGAACTTCGCGAGACCGATGTTGCGGATCTTGATCTCCTCGGCCAGCTGGTCGACGAGGTTCGCCCCGTTGTCCCACACCGACGCGAACTGGTGCCCGGCGCCAATGAAGTTGTTGTTGCTGTAGCCCATGTACAGCAGCCCGCGCTTGAGCCCCGAGTCGGCGATCGCCTTGAGCGCCTGCTCCTCGTTGGTCCCGGGCTTGAAGTCCTGGTAGAGCCAGGTCACCGCCAGCTTGTCGTACTCGCCGATCCCGCGCGCGTACGCATTCGACAGGTCGAGCCCACCTTGCGGGGTGATGCGCACCAGCGGGGCCGGATAGTCCATCACGGTCGAGCGGTTTTGCGCACTCCCGATGTAGTTGTGGGGGAAGCCGATCGTGTGGCCGACCTCGTGCGCCGCCAGCTGCCGCACGCGGGCCAGCGCCATCGCCAGCGCGTCGCCGTTGTCGGCCAGCTCCGCCAGGTACTCGGCGGTAGGCGCGTTATCCATCTCGTTGGCGCCGTCATTCCCGCTGCCGTTGTTGTTCCCCGGCTCGAAGGGCGCGACCATCCCCTGGCCATGCAGATAGTCCTGCCGCAGGCGCAACGAGCCGAGGTTGACGTTGCCGCGGATGATCTCCCCGGTGCGCGGATCGTCGACCGTGGAGCCGTAGGAGTAGCCGCGTGTCTGCCGATGGCTCCAGTGGATCATGTTGTAGCGGATGTCGTCGGGATCGGCGTCGGCCGGGAGGACCGCGACGCGGAAGGCGTTGATGAAGCCCGCCGCCTCAAAGGCCTGGTTCCACCACGACGTCCCTTCGACCACCGCGCTGCGGATCGGCTCCGGGATCCCCGGATCGACGTAAAAGGTGATCGGCGTGACCGGCTCCGAGCGGGCGGCGCCGGGGTTCTTCTTCTTGAGACGAAAGCGCGAGGCGTAGTGCAGCATCACGTCCCGGTCGACCGGCTGCGCGAAGTCCATCACGTCGGGTCCGCCCACCCCGATGCGCGGATCGGCGAAGCGCGGAGTGTAGCCGTCGTCGGGGAGCTTGATGAACGAATGGTGTTCACGGAGCGTGACGGACTCGCCCGTGGCGGCGACGCCGTTCACCAGGTTCCCGGGGGCGTTGCTGGCGAAGGTCAGGAGCGCCTCGACCTCGGTGTTGCTCGGGAAGGACTTGATGTTGGCGGGATAGAGGGCGCTCCGGGACGCGTCGAGCTGGAACGACCCCTGCCCGGTCTGGGCGAGGGTCTGCACGACTCCACGCGCATCGCGCATGAAGAAGGCGGTCGCGTCGACGAGAATGCGCTGGTCAGTCTGGGCGACGATGTCGAAGCCCCAGTGGACCGACGTAGCGAAGGCATCCTTCACCGCCTCGACCTCCTGCGCGTTGTTGCTGCGTGCCTTGAAGCGGTAGTTCGGTTGAAAGAGAAGGACGCGCGGGCCAGTGCGCTTGGCGATGAGGACGTAGGTCCCTCCGAGCTGCCCCCGGTCGATGCCGACCGGATTGCTCCCGAGTCCGGAGGCCATCGAGACCTGGTAGAGGAATTCGGTCTCGAGCTTGTCGATCTCCCAGTAGAGTTTGCCCGCGGACTCATCCCAGTAGAGAGGGAAGAAGCCCGGCATTGCCTTCATGTTGGCGGTTCGCTCGGCGATGGAGGGTATCGCGGGCTGCTGCGCGAGCAGCGTTGCGGCGTGCACCAGCGAGAGCGTGAGGGCAAACGCGAGTGCCACCAGGGCGCCCCAAGGAGAGGCGGCCACTCCCAACGCCGATCGGCGCGGCGCTCGTTTCGGTACGCAGGACGAGCGGTGGAGTTGGACTTGCAGCACGGAGCGGCGCGAGGGCGTTGACGGAGTGAGCGGCATGGGCGGGGTCTGGCTCGATGGAGGCGCAGGATACGACGTGCCGATATGCGGATGTTCGCCCACAATTGCAACCCGTCGCGCGTCAGGATCTCAGCCTGAGAGTGGGCGGCTGACGCGCCACCGCCACTGCAGCATTAGCGATGTCCAACCATCGAAACAGAACGCGTTGGGACGAGTCGGACTGAACCGATGGCGTTACGTCCCGTCGCATCGCATATTCATCACCCCTCCCCGACCGTACTTCTACGGCATAGACGGAACCGTTCCGGAACCGTAGTAGAGTGCGGCGCGTTGCCGGGCGTGGTCGCGAATGCGGCCGCTTTCCGACGCAGCTTGTCAGGCTTTCCCCCATCCCGATGGGCTGCACCCTCCCTCCCCTTCATCACAGGAGAGTTAATGTCTCATGAATCGTTCTTTCGTCGGATAACAGTTGGGGTCGCGGTGCTGGTGGTCGCCTTGTCTTCTCGAACGCTGTCGGCGCAGACCGGCGTCGTTCAGGGAAAGGTGATCGATGCTGCGACGAGCCAACCGATTTCCGAGGCGCGCGTGGTCGTCACTGGGACGCCCTTCGGTGCGCAAACCACAAAGGATGGTGACTACCGCCTGACCAATGTCCGTCCGGGCAAGGCAGTCATCTCGATCTTCCGTCTTGGCTACAAGGCCATGGTCGACAGCGTGGACGTGGTCGCCGGCCAGACCGCGACGCTGAACGTCAGCATGACCCAGTCGGCGATCAACCTCTCCGAGGTGGTGGTGACGGGGACGGCCGGCAACCAGGAGCGTAAGGCGCAGGCGGCGCTCGTCGCCTCGGTCTCGGCGGCCGACATCGTCAAGGACGCGCCGATCACCAGCGTCGCCAACCTGCTCCAGTCGCGCGTGCCGGGTGTGGCGCTGAGCGGCCAGTCGGGGACGGCAGGATCGGCGACGGTCATCCGCATCCGCGGGGCCTCGTCGATCAACCTCTCGAACCAGCCGCTGCTCTTCGTGGACGGCGTCCGGATCAACGAAGGTCAGACGAATTCAGGGCAGTCGGGTCAGCAGTTCGACCGTATGAACGACCTGAATCCTGAAGAGATCGAGAGCATCGAGGTGGTGAAGGGACCGGCGGCGGCGACGCTGTACGGCGCCGACGCAAGTGCCGGCGTCATCCAGATCATTACCAAGAAGGGGCGCGCGGGCTCCAACAGCTTCACGCAGAACCTGCGCTTCGAGATGGGGACGGCGGACATCAATTACACGCCCCCCGATAACTACGGGCTCTGCACCGCGTCGGACGTGCTCTCCACGAGCGCGAATCCGCTCTGCCGCGGGCAGACGGTGGGGACGCTGGTCCACGACAACCCGCTCGAGCGGGGCGGAGCCTTCCAGCAGGGATCGGACCGCGTGATCAACTGGAACGCGCGTGGCGGTGGCCAGAACTACGGCTACGCCCTGTCGTACGGCTCGCAGAACTCCGAAGGGACGCTGCCCAACAACAAGTTCAACCGCTACAACGTCCGCACGAACGCCAACTACGTGGCCAACTCGAAGCTGACGATCGATGCCGGCCTCGGTCTCGCGCAGAGCCAGACCGACCTCCCGGATAACGACAACAACATCTACGGCTGGTTCGGCGGCGGACTGCTGGGCAACCCGGTTGGCGCCAACGGCCGCAATGACAAGGGCTTGGCGGCGAACGACGGGTGGTACGGCTTCAACCGTCACTACAATGCGATCGCGGCGATCGACCACAGCCTGCTGTCGCACCGCGTGACCACGAACGTCACGGCGAACTACGCGCCGTACTCCTGGTTCACCAACCGCCTCACCGGCGGCATGGACTACATCGGCGACAATCAGCGGACGTTCTATCCCAAGAACGACAGTTCGTGGTACGGCGGCGCGCTCAACACCGGGCAGAACGCCCGCACCGACCGCAACGCCGAGCGCTACACGTTCGACTACCTCGGCAACATGCGGAAGGACTGGGGGACGTCGTGGGAGACGAACCTGTCGTTCGGCCTCCAGGTCATCTCGACGCGCAACACCGACCTGAACGTCACGGGCCTCGGGCTGGTCACCAACGCCAACAATTCGGTCGGCTCGGCAGCCACCACGTCGGGCGGTGGCGGCTTTACGGAGCAGCGCCAGTACGGCTACCTCGGGCAGCTGCAGATCGGCAACAACAACCGCCGCTTCATCCAGCTCGGCGTGCGCGTCGACAAGAACTCGTCGTTCGGTACGTCGGCGCCGTCGTTCGTACTTCCCAAGATCGGCGGGAGCTGGGCCATCTCGGAGGAGCGTTTCTTCGAAGGGATGTCGCGATACGTGAACACGCTGCGCCTGCGCGCCGCCTACGGCACGACGGGTCGTTCGCCGAACCCGGGCGACGCCTTGACGAGGCTGAACGCGGCCCCGTTCAACCTCACCGGCACCACCGGCGCCGGCGCCGTCCCCGGGAATCCGGGGAACAGCGACCTGAAGCCGGAGCGCGGGAGCGAGTTCGAGGCCGGGCTCGACGCCGGCTTCTTCAACGATCGCGTCTCCGCCGAGCTGACGTACTTCAGGAAGCACACGACGGACCTGATCATCGCCACGCCGATCCCGCCGTCGCTCGGCTACGTCGGCACCAACCCGAACCCGCTGACGAACATCGGGGAGGTCGTGAACAGCGGCTTAGAGGTGGCGCTGACCGTGAGCGCGATCAACAAGCGCAACCTGCGCTGGGACGTGCGGGCAGGAGCGAACACGCTGCACAACGAGCTGACCAGCCTTGGCACCGGCGCTGATGCGTTGAGTCCGTTCGTTCTTGGTGGCGCCGGACGCGCCCTCGTCGGCCAGCAGCTGGGGGTCTTCGTCTCGAAGAAGATCCAGTCGATTGACGTGGCCAACAACAAGGTCATCGTGAGCGACACGCTCTACCCGATGGGGAACCTATTCCCGACGCTGGAGTGGAACCTCACCAACACGGTGACGCTCTTCAAGAACTTCCGCTTCAACGCCCTGCTCGACGCCAAGCGCGACGTGCTGGTGCAGAACTTCACCGCGTACTTCCGCGAGACGCAGCTGGTGCGCTCGAACCTGCGCCTGGACCCGACCGCGCTGACGCCGTACGAGCGCCTGCGCCACTACGGCGACCTGACGCCCGGCAAGCCGGCCTTTGTCACCACGGCCGGTAACGCGGCGACGGTCAGCGACGTCATCGATGCGTATCTTGAGGACGGCTCGTTCGTCCGACTGCGCGAACTCTCCGGGACCTTCACGCTGCCGAGCACCGTGCTGCGTGGCGCCGGCCGCTTCGTGTCGGGGGCCTCGGTCACGCTGGCGGTCCAGAACGTCGCCTTGTGGACCGACTACACCGGCGCAGATCCGGAGATCAACGCGCAGACCAATGCGTTCTCCCGTCAGGACTTCCTGACGCTGCCGAACCCGCGCAAGACCGTGCTCCGTTTCAACTTCAACTTCTAACCGCGAGATGATCAGCATGCTAAAGATCCCACGCGCGGTTACGCGCACCGCTGCGGGCGCCCTCCTGGTGCTCGGCACGGCGGGTTGCTCGGATAACTTCCTGAACGTCACCAACCCGAACGTCATCGACGCCGCCACGGTTGACCCGACGTCCGGGGCCTTGACGCTGGCCCAGTCGGCCCAGCAGAACTTTGCCACCGCGCTGGGACTGCTGAGCGTCTACAGCGGGTGGTTCACCGTCGAGGCGAACGTCTCCGACACCTTTCCGACCCGCAACGAGTTCGGCTTCCGGCTGATCTCGGACCTCAACGGGTCGCTCAACACCGACGTCTGGGGGCCGCTCTCGCTGGCTGCGGCGTCGACCAAGACCGTGCTCGACCTGACCCTTCCGACGCCGGCGTCGAACATCAACATCGCGCGCGCCGCCACCTTCCGCGGCTTCTCGGTCCTGATGATGGCGACCGATTTCTGCACCGGGGCGTTGTCCTCGGGGCCGGAGCTGACCACCGCCCAGATGCTCGACACGGCGATCTTCTGGTTCGGCCAGGGGATCACGGTCGGGACGGCGAATGCGACCGCAGACGGCATCGCCCTCGCCAACGCATCGTTCGTCGGGCGCGCTCGCGCCAAGCTGCAGAAGGGCGACAAGGCAGGCGCAGCCACCGATGCAACCGCGGTGCCGGCTGGCTTCGTCTTCAACCTTCGCTACACGGATGACCTGGCGAACCGTGCGCGCCTGTCGAACCGTCAGTACCAGCTCACGTTCGATCGCAGCTCGATCAGCGTGGCGCCGTTCTTCCGCACCGGCGACCCGCGCGTTCCATTCCTGCCACCGGGCGTCACGACCCTTAACCCCCAGGATGCCGTCCCGGGAGGCTTCTACGAGCAGACCAAGTTCAACGGGTATGCCGTTTCCCAGCGTCTGGCGTCCAAGCTCGAGGCGAACTACATCGCCGCCGAAGCCGGAACGACGGCGGACCAGTTGACGTTCATCGCGGCGCAGCGGGCCGCGAACAACCAGCCGGCCTACACCGGCGCAACCGATCCGGCGAGCGTACTCAAGGAGCTGTACCTGCAGCGCTCGTTCGAGTTCTACCTCGAGGGGCGTCGCTTGGCAGACTTCCGTCGCTCGCCCGCATCGGTCTCGGGTATCACGGCGGCCGGCGACCCGTACTTCAAGCCCGGCTACGCCAACACGGGGACGCAGACATGCTATCCGCTTCCCCGCGTCGAGCGTGACAACAATCCGAATATGAGCTAGGGGCAGCAGCCCTCTAACCACGTTGGATGAGCGGCTGGCGCAAGGGGAGGGTTCCCTTGCGCCAGCTGTTTCTCTTAGAAGACGAGAAGACGAGAAGACGAGAAGACGATGTCACCCATTCATGAAACGTTTCGTCATGCATGCGCGATCCACGACTTTGCAGGTGACGGGTGCCGCCGCGGCGCGCGGGTCACGAAAGGCGCACGATTCGCGTAAAGATTTCCTCAATGCGCGCCGAACTCTGCCATTGTAATAGTAGGTTCATGGTGGCGACGCAGATTGAGTCTCATGGGCACGACAGAGCGCGTCATCTCGATCATTGCCCGCGTTACGGACAGTGAAGAAGTAGAGCGGGATCCCGACATCGCCCTCTACGACACCGGCATTCTCGACTCCATCGGGACGGTCGAACTCCTCGTGGAACTCTCGCGGGAGTTCGACGTGATGCTGTCGCCGACCGAAGTCGATCGCGACGAGTGGGCCACGCCCACGCGCATCGCCCGATACGTCGAGATGCGACTGGGAGGCTGAGCCGATGGCCGGGTCCAGTCCCACGGCGTCGACCGGAGCGCCTGCCCCCACGCGTTTGCATCTGGCGGCCGCCGTCTGCGCCTTGGTGCTACTTGCCCTCGTCGTCGCGTTCACGGCCTGGCGCTCGGGGCGAGTACTCGCCACGCATGGCGCGCACGCCAGCCTGGCGCCGTGGCGCGGCCGGATTCGCGGGCTCGCGACGCATCGCGCCGCGCTCGCCGATCCGACCCGCATCCCGGTCTTCGGCTCCTCGGAACTCTCGCACGACGTGGACTTCCGCCCGGATCGCCTCTTCGGCAACGCGCCGTCGGGCTTCACCGTGTATCCGATGGGCGAGCCGGGCGTGCTGCTGATGCATCACGTGCTCGAGGCCGCGGCGATCGGCGAGCAACTGCGCGGACGTCGGGTCCTCGTCTTCGTCCCGCCGAATGAGTTCTCGATGCGGCGCAAGAGCGAGCGCCAGCAGTTCTTCGCTGGCAACTTCTCGCGGGTGCAGGCCGCCACGATGCTCGCGCAGGGGGCGCTGCCCGACTCGCTGCAGCGCGACATCCTCGCGCGCCTCGCCGTCTACCATGCGGCGCTCGCCATGGACCCGCTGATCGCTGCCGAGGCACAGCTGGCCCTTCGCGGGCGCTCGCGTGCCACGACGCTGGCGACCGCTGCATTGCAGCTGCCGATGCGGCTCGAGGCCGCGTGGCTCACCATCGCTGACCGTGTGACGGGCGCGCGCGCGGTGCGCGCGCATCCGCGTCGCGACCGCGATGCGGTCCGCCTCCGCGCCCCGATCGCCTGGGACTCGCTGGAGCAAGTGGCGCGGGCCGAGTACCTGCCAGGCGCCTCGTCCAACCGCTACGGGCTCCCCGATGCCTACTGGGAGCGGCTCCGCGGCGCGAGCACCGATGGAGGACTCCGTCACGTCGGCGAGCGATTCGACCGCCAGCACGAAGACGCGGCGGCCTGGGGGGAACTGGAGCTGCTCGTGCGGACCCTTGCGGCTGACGGCGCCCGTCCCCTCTTGGTCTGCCTCCCGCTTCCCGGGCTGTACATGGACGATACGGGCGGGAATGCCGCCGGTCGTGCGGACTTCTACGCGCAGCTGCGTGCCTTTGCCGCCCGGGCCGGCATCCCGATGATCGACTTCGCCTCACTCGATGCCCGCCCCGGACTCCTCGTCGACCTGCAGACCCACTTGAGCCCCGTCGGTTGGCTGGCGGTCGACGAAGCGATCGATTCGGTGATGCATGGCGACTACTACTAACGGTCGCCTGCGGCTCGTCCGGCTGGTGGTGCTGTACCTGCTCATCAGCGTGGCCGCCCTGTGGCTGGCCGAGGGCGACGCCTCAACGACGCCGAGCTTCATCTATCAGGCCTTCTGAGCCACGGCCCGCCGCGACTCCGGGGAACGACATCATGGACTTTCTCGACGCCATCACCGCGTGGGGGGCGGCGTGTCCCGACCGGGTCGCGCACGCCAGCAGCGGGGCGCAGCTCACGTACGGCGAGTTGATCGGCCGCGCGGCGACGCTGGCACGATGGATCGACGTGGCGCTCCCCGACGACCGGCGACCGATCGGCATCGTCGGCCACCGCGAGCCGCAACTCCTCGTGGCGATGCTCGCCTGCGCCCTCACGAACCACCCGTACGTCCCCATCGACGACGGTCTCCCGGCCGAACGCGTGGCGCGGATCGCGGCCTCGGCAAAGCTCGCGCAGCTCCTCACCGTCGGCGACGTGGACCGATACGGCGCGACCACCAGTGCGCTCCCCCCACGCCGCGCGCGGAGCGCCGACGACCTGTTCTACGTGATGTTCACGTCCGGGAGCACGGGCGATCCCAAGGGCGTGCAGATCACGCGTGGATGCCTCGCCGCCTTCGTCGGGTGGATGACGGGTGAACATACGTTGCAGCCGGCGGACGAGACCTTCCTCAACCAGGCCAACTTCTCGTTCGACCTGTCGGTGATGGACGTGTACCTGAACCTGGTGTCTGGAGGAACGCTGGTCAGCGCGACACGCGAACACGCCGCCAACCCGCGGCTCCTCTTCGAGCTGCTGCGCACGACGCCGTTCACGACCTGGGTCTCCACCCCGACCTTCGCCTCGATGTGCCTGGTGGAGCGCTCCTTCGACGCAACGATGCTCCCCACGCTGCGCCGCTTTCTCTTCTGTGGCGAGATCCTCCCGCACGCCGTGGCGAGCGCGCTGGTCGATCGATTCCCCGCGGCCGAGGTCTGGAACACCTACGGACCGACCGAGGCCACCGTCGCGACGACGTCGATCCGCGTGACCCGCGGGGTGCTCGCCCGCCACGATCCGCTCCCCGTCGGTGTGGCGATGCCGGGCACCGAGATCCGCGTCGTTGACGCGGATGGAACGCCGGTCGCCGAGGGAGAGCGCGGCGAAATCGTCATCCGTGGCCCCAACGTGAGCTGCGGATATCTCGGGCGCGACGACCTCACGAGCGCGGGGTTCCAACTCGACGGGGCGCAGCGTGCCTATCACACCGGCGACTGGGGGCGGTACCGCGAGGGGCTGCTCTTCTGCGAGGGTCGCATGGATTCGCAGATCAAGCTGCACGGCTATCGCATCGAGCTTGGGGAGATCGAGGTGCAGCTGCGACGCTGCCAAGGGGTACGCGACGCGGTCGTCCTGGTGAACGAGCGTAATGGCGCGGCGCATTCGCTCACTGCGGTCGTCGTCGCGACGGACAGTGCGACAGACGGTACGACAGACCGTACGACGGACGGTGCGACAACCGGGACCTCGGGCACCGACGCGTCGGCGCGCGCGCGCACGGGCGCGATGGAACTGCGCGGCGAACTGGCACGTCACCTGCCGGCGTACATGGTGCCACGCAAGGTTCGGTTTGTCGCGCAGTTCCCGATGACCGCCAACGGCAAGGTCGACCGCCGCGCCCTGGCCGACGAACTGGCGCGCGGGACGTGACGCCGTGACGCCCTACGCCGACTTCCTCTTCTTCGGGGTCGCCCTCTACTGGGTGATCCCCGCCATCATCCTCGGGCTGATGGGGCGCCTCACGTGGCACTGGGTGCTCCTCTCCACGCTGGCGATGGGGATCCTCCAGATGGCGCTCCCGGCGTTCATCGCGGGGCACAACTGGTGGATCCCGGTGGCCGCTGCGGCGGGTTGGACGTCCTGGCAGTGGGGGGTGGCATGGAGCTACCTGCGTTGGCGGCGGCGCGGGCCGGCGCGGAGCTGGATGGCCTGGGCGGCGGTGATCGCTGCCCTCGTGCCCCTGCTCGCCCTCAAGTTCGCGCCCACGTCGCAGCTCGGCAGCGTCCTGCACATCATCGGGCTGTCGTACGTCAGCTTCCGCGCGGTCGACGTGGTACTCGGCGTCTACGACGGGCTGATCACCGAGTTGCAGCTGCGGTCGTATCTGGCCTACGTCCTCTTCTTTCCGACGCTCTCCGCGGGGCCGATCGACCGCTACCGGCGCTTCGTGAAAGACTACGCGCTCCGCCGTACGCGTGCAGAGTACCTGCAGCTCCTCGATGAAGCGGTGCACGCCTTCTTCATGGGGGTGTTGTACAAGTTCGTGCTCGCCGTCGTCGTGCGGCGCTGGTGGCTCGATCCGGTGACGACCGCGCACGGATGGCGGGCCACGCTCTCATACATGTACGCCTACAGCGCGTACCTGTTCTTCGACTTCGCCGGCTACAGCGCCTTCGCCGTCTCATTCAGCAAGATCTTCGGGATCCGCTCCCCGGAGAACTTCAACCAGCCCTGGCGATCGCGCGATATCGCCGAGTTCTGGGCGCGCTGGCACATCTCGCTCTCGACGTTCCTGCGCGACCAGATCTACATGCGCTTCCTGATGGCGGCGCGGAAGCGCGCGTGGTTCGAGAGTAAGCACGCGGCGTCGGCGGCCGGGCTGCTCGTCAGCTTTGGCCTGATGGGGATCTGGCACGGGACGGAGTGGCACTACATCGTCTACGGCTTCTACCACGGGCTGCTGCTGATCGGGCTGGAGGCGTGGCGTCGGCGCGCGCCGAGGCGGCGCGGCGGGGCCGGTGCGCCGTACACGTGGCGCGACCTGGGGGCGACTGCGCTGACGCTGCAGCTGGTCTGCGTGAGCTTCCTGATCTTCTCCGGGCGGCTGTTCTAGCGGGGGGTGCGGCGCATTCACGCCCCGCGCGCCGGCTGCCGACACTTCCCTTTGGTCCCTGCGTTGAGCCGTCTTCTCGCCTCCGATGGCGACCCGTGGTGCTGCGCCAGCGCCAGCACGCTGCGCACTCCGTTCTTGAAGGCGTCCCATGTGGGAAACGAATGCACCGTGAATGACTCGGCCGATGATGCCCCGTCCGCCCGTCAGCTGACCTACCGCGGCTCTGCCTTGCACACCGGCGCATCCGGCCGCGCGCGACTCACGCCAACCGCAGTCCGCTGCGACCGAAGGGTCGAAAGTCGACCTTGTTGTTCGTGGCGAGGGCCGCGTCGACGACGATGGCCGTCGCCGCGATCATGGCGTCAACCCGCGTGCTTCGCTTGCGCGCGGCCGCGTTGAACAGGTCAGCGGCCGCAACGGCCTGCGATTCGTCGAACGGCACCAGCTCGTGGAGAAAGGCTCGCATGGTCTGGATCTGCGCGGCCGTGACCGGTCCGCACAGAAACTCGAACCACACGACCGTCGGAGCGACTAACCGCTCGCCAGCCGCAATCTACCCCGCCAGCTCCCGGCTCTCACGGCTCCCCTCGACCAAGCCGAGGATCGAATAGTTGGTGTCGAGACAAATCACTTGCCTCTCCAGCGCCGCCGATCCTCTTGAACCGCAGTGAGATATGTCGCGGCGTCGGCGGCCGTCAACCCTTCGCCAGCGCGGTGAAGCGCCTCCAACATCGCGACGGGATCGGGATTCGCCGTCGCGTCGGCGCTGGCGACCACGCGCCGGATCACCTCGGCCTGTGACACCTGCCAGTGCGCGGCCAGCCGACGAATGCGCGCGACGGTCGCATCGTCGAGCGCGAAGGTCGTTCGATGAGTCATGGTAGCCATACCATAACACAAACCATACTTCCTAACGCTGGTCAAGGTCCCAGCACCTGGGACCGCGCGGCGGCCACGTCGGCGGCGAGCGCACCTCGACCGCTCATTGGGGACACCTCCTGCAAGTGGCAGAACGATCAATGCGTCCCCGCTCGATCGCGCTTACGGCGGTTGGCTCCATGCTATTTGTGCGTGACGGTGCATACGAAGAGCAGTATCCTGCGCCGGGCACTCCAGCGGGGACATCGAGTGAGTTCAGTGCTGCAAACACTCGTCCCGGTACCTACGACCTAAGAGTTACGACACCCAGCTACCGCGACTGGACTCGCACCGGCGTCGGGGTCGATGCCGATGCGTGCGGCCATCCGAAGACCGTTTTTCTTACAGCAGCACTCCGTCCGCCCTAAACGCAGTGGACGTTGGTCGATGCGCACTCCGCCGAGCGGCTTAGCAGTATTTGTGCGGGGTGCTGTCGTGTGTCTGTCCGCCGTTACTGTTGCGTGTAGGCTAGACTGTCCTGCCTCAGTTGAAATGTGACTCCCAGCCGCTCACTCTATGCAGTGAGCCCGGAGGAGTCCATGAGTCGTCGCAACGGCAAGAA
>JBDTUA010000116.1:0-13507 GCA_040007995.1 Gemmatimonadota bacterium
AAGCCCTTTCTTTCCATCAACTGCGGAGCGCTGCCTGAGAGTCTCCTGGAAAGCGAGCTGTTCGGTCACGTCAAAGGCTCCTTCACCGGTGCCTCGCGCGACAAAGAGGGCCTGTTCTTCGCCGCGGGTGAGGGAACGTTCTTCCTCGACGAGATCGGCGAGACGACGCCGGCAACGCAGGTGAAGCTGCTGCGTGTACTGCAGCAGCGGCAGATCATCCCGGTCGGGGCGACCGAGGCGATCCCGATCAACACGCGATTGCTCGCGGCCACCAACCGGGATCTCGAGGATGAGATCCGGCGCGGGACGTTCCGGCGCGACCTGTACTATCGCCTGAACGTGATCGCCGTGCACCTGCCGCCGTTGCGTGAGCGTCGCGACGACATCCCGCTCCTGGTGGACGCATTCCTCCAGCGGACGGCGCAGCAGCGCGAGCAACCGGTGAAGCAGCTGAGCGAAGGGGCGCTGGAGATGGCGATGCGCTACAACTGGCCGGGAAACGTGCGCGAGCTGGAGAATGCGCTCGAGCGTGCCTGCATCCTCACCGAGGGGACGACGATCGAGTTGTCGGCGCTCCCGGAAAAGGTCTCGACGCAGGCGGCGGAGCGCCTCGTCGAGGAGCGGGCGACGCCGAATCCGTCGCTGGACGTGATCGAGCGCGCGTACATCCTCTGGGTGCTGCAGTCCGAGGGCGGAAACAAAACGCGCGCCGCCGAAGCATTAGGCATCGACCCGTCGACGCTTCACCGGAAGCTGCAGCGCTTTGGAGCGGACAATTGAGCGGAGCGCGAGCACGGCGGATGCCGGAGGCCGGAGACGCGGGTGGCGGCGCGCTGCCGGAGTCGGCGCCGGGTACTCCTGTGCATGACGTGTCCGCCCGCGGAGCCGACGCGACTCCGCTGACAAGGCCGCTGACGCCGCCGCTGACGGCGCGCTCGCGCCTTGCCCCGTGGCTGGTCGCACTCGTCGCATTCGGGGCGGCGGTGGCGGCGATCGGACCGTGGCCGGTGGGCGTCTACCAGGATGACGGGATCTACGTGGTACTCGCGAAGTCGCTGGCCACCGGCGAGGGGTATCGCTACCTGAACATGCCGGGGGCGCCGAACGCGGCGCACTATCCGCCGCTCTATCCGGCGCTGCTGGCGCTGCTGTGGAAGCTCTTCCCATCGTTCCCGCAGAACGTCACGCTGTTCAAGTTCGCCAATGCCGCGCTCCTGGGCGGGGCGGCCGCGCTGTTCCATATCTTTGCGCGGCGCCGGTTGCAGCTGGGGACCTGGCCGGCGGCACTCGCCGTCGTCGCCTTCAGCGCCTGTGCGCCGGTGATCCTCCTGACGGTGATGGTGCTGTCCGAGCCGATGTTCCTGTGCGGGCTGGCGGCGACGCTCCTGGCGTGCGAGCGCGCCGCGTCGACCGGGCGCGTGCGGGACGCCGCATGGGCGGGGGCGGCCGCGGCCACGCTCGCGCTCGTGCGCACGTTAGGCATCCTCGTCGTCCCGGCGACGGCGCTGGTGCTCCTGTGGCGGAAGCAGTGGCGCGCGGCGATCACGCTCTGTGTGGTGGCGATCGTCCTCTCGATCCCCTGGCAACTCTGGGTCGGGGCGCACGCCGCCGAGGTGCCGCCGATCTACATCGGCAAGTACGGATCGTACCTGGGGTGGCTGGTGGACGCGGTGCGGCAGGATGGCCCGGTCTTCCTACGCGACGTGGCGTGGGCGAACCTCAAGAGCCTGGTGGCACAGGGGTGGGCGACCACGGCCACGGATACACTCGGGGTATACCTGCGCAACTCGACATCGGTCGCGCTCGCGCTCTTCTTCGGCATGGGGATGGGCGGCCTGCTCAAGCGCGCCCCGGTGGCCGCGTTGTTCATGGCGGGCTACCTGGTGATCGTGGTCGTATGGCCGTTCGCGCCAGCGCGCTTCACGTGGGGGGTGTGGCCGCTGGTGGGGCTCATCTATGCGTTGGCGGCGGTCGCGGTGTGGGAGTGGGGGGCCCCCCCCAAACAGAGCATAGCAATTAACGACGCACGGCCCGTCATCGATTCCTCGCCAGACGTAGCATTTGGTTCCCCCCGCTCGGTGGATCGCGCCTCGACGTTCCGCTCGATGTTCAGCTCGACGTTCAGCTCGGCGCCCACCGCTACCAGTGCGCCGGAGCGCGCCCGTCGATTCCTGCGACCGATCGCCCTCGCCGCGTTGGTCGCGCTCGGGGTCGGCTACGGCGGCTACAACTACCTCGGCGTCACGCGGGACTGGTGGACGGTGGTGCAGAAATCCGTCGCCGACCGCGCGCGTCCCCTGGCGGAATGGGTGCGCGCCAACACCGACAGTTCGGCCGTCCTGGCCACCGACGACGATGTCCTGGTGTACCTCTACACCGGGCGGCAGGCGATCCCGAACGGCGCGTTCACGCCGCAGGAGCACCTCGTCTCCCAGACGCCCGCCTTCGCCGTCAAGGCGCTCCGCACTATCGTTGAGCTCTATCACCCCGACTTCGTCCTGGCTTCGACGCAATACGGCACGTACGCGGCTCGCGGACTGGTCCAGGCGACACCGCCGGAACTCCGCATCGTGCGCGCGCTCTCCACGGGGGCGATCTTCGCCCCCCTGCCGGCACGTTCTCCGACGACGCCTCGCGTGTCGGGGAAGGAGGGACGATGACGGCGCCCACGCTGCGCATGGACCTGGTGCCGTCTCAGGAGAGGGACGGCAACGGAATGATGCAGGAGGCGGCGCCCATCGGGGCGACTGTTTCATCGGGGGGGGACCCCCGGCGCGAGCGCCTGCTCGTCTTCGCGCTCGCCGCCGCGGTCCTCCTCGTCGCCGTCCTCACGATCACGCCGTGGCCGGTCGGCGCATTCCAGGACGACGCGATCTACACCGTGCTCGCCAAGTCGCTCGCGACCGGGCAGGGATTCCGTCTCATCAACCTCCCCGGCGCTCCGCACAACACGCACTATCCGCCGGGATACCCGTTGCTGCTGGCGGGACTGTGGAAGCTCTGGCCGTCCTTTCCCGACAACATCGTCCTCTTCAAGTTCGTCAACGCCTTCTTCCTCGCCGCCGCAGCGGTGGGAAGCTACGTGTTCAGCCGCGAGCGCTGGCGCTTTGCGCCCTGGCAGGCCGCGGTCGTCGCCGTCGTCGGCACGCTCTCCGTCGTCGTACTCCTCGTCACCGGTGTCGTCCTCTCGGAGCCGTACTTCCTCGCCCTGCTGCTCCCGACGCTGCTCCTGACCGAGCGGGCCGCCGAGCGCGGTGACGTGCGCACGGCGATCATCGCGGGGCTGCTGCTCGGCGCCCTCTCGATGGTGCGGACGCTTGGCGTCTTCGCCGTTCCTGCGGCAGGACTGGTGATGCTCCGGCGCCGCCATTGGCGTGCGCTGTTCGCGTTAGGCGCGGCGGCCGCCCTCTTCCTCGTCCCGTGGCAGCTCTGGGTCGCCGCCCACCAGGGGGAGGTCGCGCATCCGCTCATCGGCAAGTATGGATCGTACGGGACGTGGCTCGTCGAGGGGTACCGGTCGGGTGGGTGGCCCTTTGCCCGCGCGGTCCTCGTACACAATGCGCAGGACATCGACCGCACGATCAGCTACATGCTCTTCCCGGTGCAGCTCGCCTGGCCGCGCGCGGTGGCGCTGCTCGGTACGCTCGTCTTCATGATCGCGGGAATGAAACGGTACGCTCGCAATACGCCGGTAACGCTGGGCTTTCTCGCCTGCTACACCTTCGTCATCATGGTGTGGCCCTTCGAACCGAATCGATTCCTTATCGCTGTCTGGCCGCTCTGGCTCCCGCTGGTCGGCTACGGCATCGCCGCCTGCTGGCAGCTGCGGTTGCCGACGCTCGCGCGCCTGCCCTGGCGCGCCCTCGTGCTGGTCGTCGCGGGGGGGATCAGCGGCGGCTACCTGTGGTACAACGGGATGGGCTACCGCCAAAAGTGGTGGACGGCGGTGCAGCGCAATGCCGGCGTGCGCGCCCGACCCACCGCCGAGTGGGTCGAGGAGCACACGGCGCCTAACGCGATCATCGCGACCGACGACGACCTCATCATCTATCTCTACACCGGGCGGCAGTCCGTTCCCACGTCCACGTTCACGGCGTCGGAGCGCGTAGGCCCGCTGAGTGACACCGACGTGCTGACGGCGGTGGATGAGATCTTTGCGGCCTATGAGCCGGACTTCTTCATCGTCGGCAGTGAGACCGGGCTGCGCTCGGCGCGCGCGCTGATGGGTCGCACCCCGCCGCTGCTGCAACACGTTGGCTCCACTCCCTCCATGACGATCTTTCAACGCCCCGTCCGATGACGATGTCCCGCCATCCCACCCCGTCGTTCACTGGGACCATCGAAGGGAGCACCCCGTACATGCGGGGGCGGACCCCGATCCCCCTAGAGGACGTCGTCCTGTCGGTCCTCATCCCCGTGTACAACGAACGGGATACCATCCGACTCATCCTCGAGCAGGTACACGCTGTTCCCGTCACGAAGGAAATAATCTGCGTGAACGATTGCTCGACCGACGGAACGCGTGAGATCCTCGATGGGCTGTTTGCGGAAGGGTTGATCGACAAGCTGGTCCACCAGCCGGTGAACCGTGGCAAGGGGGCGGCGATCCGCACCGCCATACAGTCGAGCACGGGAAACATCGTCATCGTGCAGGATGCCGATCTCGAATACGATCCGGCCGACTGGCCGCTGCTCCTTGATCCCATCGTTGATGGAAAGGCCGATGCCGTCTTCGGCTCGCGCTTCCTGGGCGGCTCGCACCGGGTGCTCTATTTCTGGCACTCCGTCGGCAACTCGCTCCTCACCACGGTCAGCAACATGTTCACCAACCTCAACCTCACCGACATGGAGACGTGTTACAAGGCAGTGCGCGGGGAGGTCGCGCGACGGTTGGTGCTGACCGCCGATCGCTTCGGCTTCGAACCGGAGATCACCGCTCGACTTGCCCAGGCGCATGCCCGCATCTACGAGGTGCCCATCACCTACGCCGGGCGCACTTATGCGGAGGGGAAAAAGATCAGCTGGAAGGATGGCGTCGCCGCCTTCTGGCATATTGTGCGCTTCAACATGCAGAAACGCGTGATGAAGAGCACCACTGACCGTGCGCTGTAGGTTGTTGGTGCCGCGCCTGTTACCGCCTTACCCAGATCAGCGTCTTGCGAGTGTCCTGTCGGACGGGTCGCCCCTCGATCCCGACGGAGGGCCGCAAGTGAAGGCGGAGGGTCGCGCGACGATGTTGGACGTGTGGCAGACTGCAAGACAGCGTGCAAAACACTTCGAGCCTCGCGGTCTGCGCGCAGTCCAAGGAATCTTCCAACTCGTTGTCGGACAGACACTTCGACCGAGAAACCGCCGCTGGCCCACCGATTGCCTTACCTAGGATTCGAGAACGACACGCTCCTCCAGATCGCCTGCATCACTCCCCCTGTCGGACAACCCCGGAGACCAACATGCTGAACAAGACTCGCAAGGGCTTTACCCTGATCGAACTCCTGATCGTCGTCGTCATCATCGGCATCCTGGCCGCGATCGCGATCCCGAAGTTCGCGAACACGAAGGAGAAGGCGTACCTCGCGTCGATGAAGTCCGACCTTCGCAACATGGCCACCACGGAAGAGTCGTACTTTGCTGACTACCAGATCTACATCGCTGGTACCGCCAATAACACCGCGTCGGGCACGAGCTCACTCTACGGATTCGTTCCGTCGGCTGGCGTGACGGTCACGGCTGCGGCGACGGGCGGCACCGGCTGGAGCGCCACCTCGGGTCACACGGCGACCACCAAGACCTGCGCCATCTTCGTCAACGTCGGTGCGGTTGCCCCGGCGACGGTCGAAGCCGAACCCAAGTGCCAGTAAACAGCTAGGACTCACGGCCACCTCCTCCCGGCTGTGACGATCGAGGGCAGCGCTCCCCGGCGCTGCCCTCGATCACGTTGTCTCCCTGCAGTTTTCCGGTAGGGCGCGCGATGAATTGATGCGGAGGGTCTGCGAGGCATGCCTAACGTAAGGCATGCCTCGTTCTCGTTCCCGTCTTCGCGCGCGCGCGTCCACCCGCAGGGGTCGCCGCCTCCGGCACCTGCCGGCCGCGCGTACTGCCGCCCACGCCGGCTTTACCCTCGTGGAAGTCGTCGTCGCCGTCGTCCTCCTGGCGATCGCGGCGCTCGGCGTCGCCTCCACCTCGACATTCATCGCACGCCTCGCGGCGTCGGCCCGCGCCGTCGCGTTGGCGAGTCGCGCCACGGCGCGCGTCGTCGACTCCCTGCGTGCAGTGCCCTGCGCGTCGCTGGGCGCCGGCTCGGCGAGCACCGCCGCCGGGACCGTGCGCTGGACCATCACCAGCGTCAGCGGAACGCGCGACATCCACGCGCTCCTCACGCCCAGCTCTCCACGCGTCCGCCAACCCGTGCTGGAGGAGGCGCTCCTGCCATGCGAGTAACTCCGCGCGGCTTCGTTCTGGTCGAGCTCGTGGCGGCGCTGGTGATCACCGGCCTGATCGGCGCTGCCCTCTACCGTCTGGTTGACCGGTCGCAACGCTTCGCGCGCGGCATCGCCCTCATCGCTGATGAGCGCGCGCAGCTGGCGGTCGCGGGCTACGCCGTCGAAGGCGCCGTGCAGGGGATCGCCCCAGGCGACGGCGACCTGCTCGGGGGCGCTGACTCCGCCGTCGTGTATCTCGGACACGTCGGTAGCGCGATGGTGTGCTCGTTAGGCGTCGGCGGCGCCACCCTGGATGTGGCAGCCCCCTCCATTGCCTCCGGCGCCTCGCTGACCTGGTGGAACACCGCGCCGCAGGGGGGCGACTCGCTCGTGGTCCTGGACGAAGGAGTCGCCGCCGGTGCGGCCGACGATCGCTTCGTGCACTCGGCGCTCGTCGCGGTCGCTCCGCTCCGCAATGCCTGCCTCACGTCGCCGTATCTCGACTCGATCGCTGACGCCGGATCGATCGGCTGGCGCCTGACCCCCGCCGCTCCCCTCCCCGCGACGGTGGTCGTCGGTGCCGTGCTGCGCGTGCTGCGTCCCGAGCGCTTCGCCCTCTATCGATCGGGGAGCGAGTGGACGATGGGGTGGACCGAATGGAACGGCGCCAGCGGCGGTTGGAATGTCATCCAACCAGTCGCAGGGCCGCTGCTCCCCTACGCCTCCAGCGGACGCACGAGCGGCTTCTCTCTGCAGTGGCAGGACTCGACCGGACGAGTCCTCGCGCCGGCTCCCGGAGTGCCGGCCCGCTCCCTCGATCTCTCGTTCGGCGCGGTCACGCGACAGCAGGTGCGACTCGACGGCGCCAATCGCGGACTTCGGCGCGACTCCCTCACCCTGCGTATTCCGCTGCGCAACGCTCCCTGACCTCCGCCCATGTCCCCTGCTGCCGACACCTTGTCCACGCGTCGCCCCGGCGTGGCACTCTTCGCGGTTCTCGTGGCCGTGCTGCTACTCGCCCTCCTCGCCATCGGTTCGATGACGCTCGGGCGAGGCGACTTCCTGCGTTCGCGCGATGAGCGCGTGATGCGCAGTGCCGCGAACGCGGCCGACGCCGGTGCCTATGACCTGCTACGTCGCTGGCCCTCGGCGTCGTACGCCTCGATGCCGGTCGGCGCGACGATCGGGCCCGATACGCTCGTCCGCACAGGAGCGAGCGCGGTCTCGCGCACGACACGCGCGTCGCGTGCACTGTACTGGACGGTGAGTGTGGGGAGCTCCGGGGACTCGCTCGCGCACACACTGTCACGACGTGCCGTGCAGGTCGCCTATCGCCTGGCGCTCCCCGACCTCCTGATCGACGCCGCCCTCATCGCGCGGGACTCGGTGAGCGTGATCGACAGCGCGCGCGTCGTCGGTACCGATACCGCGATAGCCGGGTGGGGAGCCTCGTGTGCGACCCCGTCCTCCACCGCGGCAATCACAATGGCCGACACCTCGCGCCTCTGCGACGGGGGATGCGGCGTCGGGAGCGTGAGTGGCCGCATCGTCGGAGCGCCTGCACTACGCGCGGATAGCAGTGCGGCCAACTCGGCACGGTACCGCGTCTTCGGCAGCGAGACCTGGGCGACGCTGACGCGCCACGCAGGCCTCGTGATTCCCGCCGGCAGCGTCGTGACGCCGGCGCCGGTCGTCGTCGGCGCGACCTGCGACCGGACGCGCGCCGACAATTGGGGAGCGCCGGGGGCGGCGACATCGTGTGCGACGTACGCGCCGCTCATCTGGGCACGTGGGGACCTCGAGATGCGTGGCGGGGTCGGGCAGGGGGTCCTGCTCGTGGATGGGGACTTCACGCTGAGCGCCGGCGCGCTGTTCGCGGGTGTGGTCATCACGCGCGACGACCTGCGTACGCTGGGTGTCGGCGGGACGGTGCTGGGTGCCGTGCTAGCCGGCGATGCCAGCGTTGCATCGGGCGACCATACGACGCTGGGCGGGATGTCGCGCCTGCAACGTTCGCACTGTGCCGTCGAGCAGGCGCTGGAGTGGTCGGCCCGCCTCGTCCCGGTGCGGCAGCGCGCGTGGGCGGCACTTCGCGACTAGGGAGCGCGGGCCTCGGGACGCCCAGTCGGTCAAACGGCCGGGGCACGGGCATCGATCGGTCACCGTGCCGTCGTGATATGACGCACGTCGGCAGAAAAACGCAACGGCCCACGCATTCTGCTGTTACCCCGTGCCATAGACGGTCGTGTGAAGGGCACAATCGACCTCTGTTCCGGTCAATGTGTCTGCTACACCGGCCTTGCGCGCATTTCGCGCGTTGCGCCCAGCTCCACCTCCGCACCCTCTCATCGTTATGGCGCTCTTCGGTCGCAAAAAGACGACGATCGGCCTCGACGTCGGCTCAGGACTCATCAAGGTCGCGGTGATCGATCACGGCCGGGGTGAACCTGAACTCGCCAAGGTCGTCATCATGCCGCTGCTCGCCGACGCCATTGTCGAAGGCGAGATCATGGATCCTGGCATTGTCACCGATGCCATCCGCACCGCGGTGGAGCTGGCGGGCATCAAGACGAAGGACGTCGTCACCGCCGTGGGCGGGCGCGACGTCATCATCAAGAAGATCCAGATCGAGCGCGTCAAGGAGCAGCAGGCGCGCGAGCTGATGCGATGGGAAGCGGAGCAGCACGTCCCGTTCGACATGGAGTCGGTCGAGCTGGACTTCCAGATCCTCGATCCGGATGGCGACGGCATGGAGATGAGCGTCCTGCTCGTCGCCGCCAAGCGCGACCTGATCGAGACCAAGATGCGGCTCCTGGCCGACGCGGGCATGCACACCGCCATCGTCGACGTCGACGCCTTTGCCCTGCACAACGCCTTTGAACTCAACCATCCCGATGCGATGAGCGGTGTGGTCGGGCTGATCAACATTGGACACGAAGTCACGAACATCAACATTCTCGACGAAGGCGTCCCGATCCTGACCCGGGACCTGACCGTTGGGACGCGCCGCTTTCGCGAGGACCTGCAGCGCGAGCGCGGTCTTGGCGCCGACGAGGCGGAGATGCTGCTGCAGGGATACGACCGATCGACGCACCTCGATGCGGTCATCGAGAATCGCGGCGAGGAGCTCGCGGTCGGTGTCGAGCGCGCCGCGGCCTTCCTCGCGTCGTCCTCGCGCTCCGGCGGACAGATGCGTGTCGTCTACCTCTGCGGCGGCGGCGCACGAGTCCCCGGACTTGCCGATGCCCTGGGGCGTCGCTTGCGCCTCCCGGTCGAGCTGGCCAATCCGCTCGCCAACCTGCGCGTGCGTGAAGGCGCCCTCGACAACCTCGTCACCGACGAAATCGCCCCGCTCCTGATGCTCCCCATCGGCCTGGCGCTCCGCAAGGCTGCCTGAGCGATTCCAAGAGATTCCCACGATGATCGAAATCAATCTCCTCCCGGGCGCCGACAAGAAGAACAAGGGGCGCGGCGCCGGATTCTCGCTGAGGGCTCTCGGCGCCTCGGTCTCCGCCCGCGTGCGCGACCCGTATCTGCTCTCCGCGGTTGCCAGCGTGCTGGTGGCAGCGGCCGGCATCGGCGGCTTGCACCTGACGCAGACGTCGACGCTGTCAGCGCTCGAAGTGCGTGAGTCCGAAGCCGTCCGCGACTCGGCCCGCTTCGCCGTGGTACTCAAGGAGCGTCGCAAGGCGGAAGCCAAGCGCGACTCTGTCGTCCGGCAACTCGAGATCATCCGGTCGATTGACAACGATCGCTTCGTGTGGCCGCACATCCTCGACGAGGTCTCGCGCGCGCTCCCGCCGTACACCTGGCTCAAGTCGGTCGCCCAAACCGCGGGCAGTGCCGCCCCGGTCCCGGCCGCCCCCACGGGCAAGGACGACAAGGAAAAGAAGCAGGACCCGCAGCCGAGCACGGAGCCCCTCCGCTTCCGCATCGTCGGCAATACGGTCGATATCCAGGCCCTCACCCGCTTCATGAAGATCCTCGAGACCTCGCCGTTCGTGCAGAACGTGCAGCTCGCGCGCTCCGAACTGGTCATGGTCGATGGCAAGGAGGTCACCGAGTTCCAGCTCGACGCCGAGTACGAGCGGCCCGAGAAGGGCGTGATCACCACCGCACCCGTCTCCCTCTCGGTGAGGTAGTTATGGCCTTTCCTCCGAAATCCTCGCGCGAGCAGGCGATGCTCCTCGTCAGCGTCGTCGCGCTCTCCCTGGTTGGTCTCTATTACAACTACGTCTATTCGCCGAAGGGCGAGCAGGTGGTGAGCATCACAGAACGCGTCGACACGCTCGAGTCGCGCAACATGCGCGCCCGCGCCGAGATGGCGAAGGGCAACGTCGAGGCGATCAAGGCCGAGGTCGAGATGCACTCGCGCGACCTCGAGGTCATGCGCCAACTCGTCCCGACCGGCAACGAAGTGCCCGCGCTGCTCGAGCAGGTCTCGACCGCCGCCCGGCGCGTCGGTCTCGACCTCGCGACCGTGCAGCCCGAGCCGGTCATCGAGGGCGATCAGTTCGACACCTATCGCTACAAGCTCTCGGTGACCGGCGGCTATCACGCCGTCGCCGAGTTCCTCACGAACGTCGGGTCGCTCACCCGCATCATCGCCCCGGTCAATGTGGCGCTGACACCGGCGGCCAATCCCATCGGCACCAACGGGCGCGCTCGCCCGGCCGGCGCGTCGGCCCTCGATACCAAGTTCGTGATCCAGACGTACGTGGCCCGCACGGCGGCCAGCGCCAAGGGAGGAAAGTCATGAAGCGTGTGCTCCTCGTGTTCGGTTGGCTGCTGATCGCCGCTCCGGCGGCGACGGCGCAGTCGATCCCGAACATCATGAAACCCAAGCAGGCGGCGACGCGTGCGGTGGCGGCGACCAACGCACAAGTCGAGGCCAACTCGACGCTGCCGGCCGATACCATCGTGCTCCCGACGCACGGAAAGCCGGTGGTCGAGTCGGAGCGCGTCACCGCGCGCGACAGCGCAGGAGGGTCGGCGGCAGTCTCGAACTCGCCCGCCGCGCGTCGCAGCGGAGCCGCGTTCGAACGAGAGACCTTCGACTACGACCGTAGCGGGCGCCGCGATCCCTTCATCTCGCTGATGAATACCAGCGAGTTGCGTCCGCTCGTGTCGGACCTTCGCCTGGTCGGCGTCACGTTCGACGAGTCGGGACGCGGATCGATCGCCGTCCTGCGCGACCTCGGGACGAAGGAACAGTACCGAGTCCGGGTCGGGCAGTCGTTAGGGCGCATGCGGGTTTCCGCGATCAATCCGCGCGCCGTCGTGTTCACGATCGAAGAGTTCGGCTATAGCCGCCAGGAAACGCTGGCGCTCGGTGATTCCAACAAAGAGAGGAAGCAATGAGGCGAGTCTGGACGCTGGCTGCGCTACCGGCCGTTGCGCTGTTCATCAGCGCAACGCCCGCGCGCGCCGCGCACATCGATACGTCGGCCGCCGTCGCGCGGGCCGACGCCGCAAGCGCGGTAACGGCGCTCTCACTCGTGCCGGGAGACGGACAGGCGGAAGTCGTCATCGTCGTCTCCGGTCCAGTTGAGGTCCAGGACTTCACCGTCCCGACGCCGCACCGCATCGTGCTCGACCTGTCCGGCGCACGCCTGGGTTCGATCGGGCAGGGCTACGACCGCGTCGCACGGGGCGGCATCACCAACATCCGCACCTCGCAGTACCGCAGCGACGTCGTGCGCGTCGTGCTCGACGTCGAAGGACCGCGCGCCTACAGCATCACGCGCCGCGACGGCGAGATCCGGATCGTAATCCGCGGCGACGCCAGGTTCGCCGCGTGGCACTCGTCCGGCGCTTTGCTCGCCGAATCGATCGCCGCACGCGGCGAGTCGGTGACGCAGGAAGTGTCGGCGGGTACCCTCGCCGCTGACCTGCCGCGCCTCACGACGGCGACCGCGTCGTCGAGCGTCGCGACCGTCGATACCGCCAACACCGTCGACGCGATCATCGCCCGCGCCTCCACGCCCGTCCGCACCAGCGAAAGCGCGCAGCCGGTCGTGGCGACGCCCGTGTCGAACCGGCAGGACCACCGTGCGTCGGAAACGCGCGCGCGTCCGGCCGTCGTGCGCCTGCTGCTTGACCGTGAGCCGGCGCAGGGACGTCCCGCGTCGCAGCAGCCCCGCATCACTGTCACCTGGTCCGATGCCGACATCCGCGACGTGCTCGCCGGATTCGCCACGTTCTCGGGTCGCACGATCGTCGTCGGCCGCGACGTGGCTGGGACGATCACCGCCGAGATCAAGGACCAGCCCTGGGACGTCGCCCTCAAGGCGATCCTCGAGGCTCAGGGGCTTGCCGCCAGCGAAGAGGCGTCGGGCATCATCACGGTCGACAGCTATAAGAACATCCTCGAGAAGCAGTCGAGCGAGCCGGTCACGACGCAGATGATCAGCGTCAACTATGTATCCGCTGCATCTCTCGTCCCGACGGTGCAGGGCCTGCTCTACAAGGAATGCCCGAGCGGGGCTTCGCAGAGCAATGGCCCCGGTGCGAGTGCGAACAACGGTTGCATCATCCGCGGCTCCATCAGCGCCGACAGCGGCACGAACTCGCTGATTATCACCGAAGTCACGTCGCGGCTCCCCGACCTGCTCCAGTACGTGAAGGGGCTGGACGTGCGCACGCCGCAGGTTGCGCTCAAGGCGAAGATCATCTCAGTCTCCCGCACCCAGATCGAGCAGCTCGGCCTGTCCTACGACCTGGGATCGAGCGGCACGTTCTTCAATACGCTCCTGCCGCGCATACCCGAGGGTCAGACCACCCCGAGTACCTTCGAGTCGCGGGTTGAACTCGGCGGTGACGCCCTCGCCGGCGTCTCCAACGCCGCCCGCAAGTACAAGGCGGGCTCGGCGCTCAACCTCATCTTCTCCACGGCGATCGGGAAGTACTCGCTCACGTCGTTCCTCGACGCGTTGCGGGAGACCTCGCTCTCCGACATCCAGGCGGAGCCGAGCATCGTCACGCTCGATAATCGCGAAGCCCGGATCTTCGTCGGACAGGAGACGCCGGTTCGCGTGATCGACGCCGGGTCCGCCTCGCAGATCGGGACGCCGGCACGTGCCAACGTC
>JBDTUA010000117.1:0-13488 GCA_040007995.1 Gemmatimonadota bacterium
CGGACGCCGGTTTTCAAGACCGGTGCAATAGCCATTCTGCCAGCCCTCCCAACCCCGGGAGCATGTCGGGGGGCGCCCTCGGCGAACCCCTCTCCCGTGCGCTACTTCTTCACAATCGACTCCTTCGGCGCGACGTCGAGCGGTACCGCCGGACGCACGTCACCCGGCGCCGGAGTCTCCGGCGGCAACCCGTCGAAGTTGAAGAACTCATCGATGCGCGTTGCCTGCGCCACACGCCGGGCGCCGGCGAGCGCCCTGGCGGCATCCGCGGGGTAGCCGGACGCCTGCAACACGTCGTGGAGCATGAAGCCGGTGGAGACGTACAGCGCCGGAATGCCGACCGACGCCTTGTCCGGCCATCCGTTCTTGTTCACGAACGACTGCTGTCCTTGGAAGACATCATCCCAGAGCGCCTTCGAGCGCTGGACATCAACCCAGCCTTCGCCCGCGACGAGCACCGTATCGCGCGTCTGCATCGGGATGTGGTCGAGCAGCTTCCGCGCGAGTCCCTGTGTGATGAGGTACGAATCGAGGCCAAGCTCACGGCCATAGCTCCCCGACGTCCGCGACAGGTACACCGACCGCTTCGGATTGTCCTTGATCATCTGCAGGACGAAATAATCGGCGCGTGTCAGGACGCGCGGCGGAATCTTGGTGTGGATTCCGTGCGCCTCGAAGACGACGGTGTCGCGCAATTCGTAGTAGAGCTCCACGGAGTCGGCCGCCCCCATCGTCATCTTGAGTGGCGGTCCTGTGGGCTTGGTCCAGGTGCCGTCCTTGTAGATCGACGGTCCTTTCGCCGCATCGTATGCCCGCACCGGATTGCGGATGAGCTGCCGCGTATACCAGTCGGTGTTGAGCAGCGAGGTGTTGGCCACGACCACGTCCTGACGGATCCCCTCCACTTCCTGCGCATACCAGAGCGGGAAGGTGTCGTTGTCGCCGACGGTCACCAGGATGCCGTACGGTTCGACCGAGTTCAGCAGGTCATGCGCGAACTTGGCCGTCGTATCGTCGCCCTTTCGTGTTGCGGCGCTCCAGTTGCCGAACAGTGGTACGAAGGCGAGGGCGAGTACGGGTGATGCGTAGGCCCAGCTGCGCTTCTTCGGCAGCTCCACCACATCCTTTCCGACGCGCACGTTCTCGCTTCCGATCAGGGCGGCGACGGATTCCCAGACGAACGCCAATCCGAGCGCAGCCCATACCGACCACGCGGAGAAGCTCCAGAGGTAGAAGTAGTCCCGATCGCGGACCTCGCGCTCAATGGCGTCGCCCAGTTCCTGGGATTGCGAGTATCCGTACCTGAAGTTCAGGTACTTGATGAGCACGAAGGTCATCGTGAGCATCAGTGGACCGAAGAACCAGAACGATTGTCGGTCCCGTTTCCAGTGCACCCAGCCGCCGAACACGCCGAGGACAAGGAAGAGCGCGGCGAGGACTGCCTGCGTTGTCTGCGCCTCTCCGTACGGGTCACGCAACCACTGCCACTTGAAGTACATCCAGTACATCGAGACCTGCGCCGGATAGACCCGGTTCGGGTCGTTCGGGTCGGGGGCGCCGTACTGTCCGCGATTGAAATTGTACATGAACCGATCCCACGTGACCTTGCTGAAGGTGCACTTGGCGGTCAGTTCCGTCGTGCAGGCGGTAGGTTCACCCTCAGCGATGGCGGGGAAGTAGGCCGCACGGATGGGTTGTGTGGCAAACGGCGTCATGCCGAAGAGGACGGCGCCGATGGTCGCGAGAATCAGCTTCCAGCGCAGGATCGTCCGCGGGCGTCGCACCATGACGGCGAACGCGACGGCCGGGGCGGCAAGAAAGCCCGCCATGTGGTTCGCGAAGCCGAGCCCGAGGAGATACGCGATGAGAACCAGCAGCCTGTCGGCCTTGCGTCCGTCGGGCTCGTCGCACCAGCGTACCGTGAGCCACGCGATGATCGCCACGCCGACGAGGGCGACGGTGTAGACCTTCTCGTTGACGACCGACTGCGACCAGACGGTGTATGCGGTCGCGCCGATGAGGGCGGCGGCCCCCCCTCCGATGATACGCTGCCAGCGTTCACTGAACCAGCTGACGAGGACGCGTTCGGTGATCAGGAACCACATCGCCGCCGAGACGGCGCTGCACAGCGCGGCGAGGATGTTGACGCGCATCGCCACGGTGGGGGCGATGGGAAGAATCGAGAAGACCCGCCCGAGGAGGACAAACAACGGATTCCCCGGAGGATGCGGAAGCCCGAGGATGTACGCCGCAGCGATGTACTCGCTCGTGTCCCACATCGCCGTCGACGGACCCAGCGTGAGGACGTATAGCAGGAAGACGAGTGCCCCGGCGATCGCGGCCGCGAGGTAGGAGGGGCGGTAGTCGAGTTCGTGCGAGGGCATCGAGTGGGACGGGAGACGGGAGACGGGAGGTGGGAGTTGTCGACGGCCGAGCGCCGGCCTCACCCGATCCAGCCGCGAAGGATACGCTCCGGGCTACCCTCGTGGAAGCCAGCGGGTCCAAGGCGCGGGACGGGCCCCTGCTGGCTCCTAGTGCCGGAAGAGCCGCTGTGCCGTGAAGACCATCGCGATCCCCTTTTCGTCCGCGGCTGCGATCACCTCGGCGTCGCGCACCGAACCTCCCGGCTGGACGATGGCCGTGACCCCCGCCTCGGCAACCTGGTCGATCGAATCCCGGAATGGGAAGAAGGCGTCGGATCCGAGGGCCGAACCGGATGGGTCGTGCCCCAGGGAGCGCGCCTTGTGGACGGCGAGAAACGAGGCGTCGACGCGGGACATCTGACCTGCCCCGATCCCGATCGTCGCGCCATCACGCGCGAGCACGATCGCGTTCGACTTGACCGAACTCACCGCCCGCCAGGCGAAGAGCAGGTCGACGCGCTCGGCTTCGGTCGGGGCGCGGTGCGTCACGACCTTCCACTCCCCCTCGCCTAACGAGCTCGGGGGGCGATCCTGCACGAGCAAGCCGCCGCGCACGCGCTTGAAGTCGAGCGCCCCCTCACTCCACCCCGCGTGCCCTTCGAGGACACGCAGGTTCTTCTTTCGGCCGAGGATCTCCACCGCCGCCTCGCTGAACGACGGGGCGACGATGCATTCCACGAAGAGCGACGAGATGGCCTCGGCCGCCGCCTCGTCGACCGGGACGGTGAACGAGATCACGCTACCGTAGGCCGACACCGGATCGCAGGCCAGCGCCTTGCGATACGCCTCGAGTGCGGTCTCGCCCACCGCCAGCCCGCACGGCGTGGTGTGCTTGATGATCGCGCAGCACGGCTGTGCGGCGAAGGGGTCCGACGCGAGCAGCGCCCCCTCGAGGTCGAAAAGATTGTTGAAGGAGAGCTCCTTTCCCCCCTTCTGCGTCAGCCCGGCGAGACCATGCCCGGCGCGCTCGAGGTAGAATGCGGCCCGCTGTCCGGGGTTCTCGCCGTAGCGCAGGGTCTGCTTGCGGGTGAGCGCCAGGGGAAGGGTGTCGGGAAAGCGGTCGCCGCGTTGCTGCGCGAACCAGGTTGTGATCGCCGCGTCGTAGGCGGCGGTGTGCGCGTAGACTTTTTCCGCGAGGCGTCGGCGCAGCGTTCCATCATCGCTCCCGGCATCGATCGCCTCCAGCACCGGGGCATAGTCCGCCGGATCGATGACTACCCAGACGGCGGCGAAGTTCTTGGCCGCCGACCGCAACATGGACGGCCCGCCGATGTCGATGTTTTCGATGACCTCGTCCGGAGCGACGCCCGCGCGTGCGGCCGTCTCGCGGAACGGATACAGGTTGACGCAGACGAGGTCGATGGGGGCGATCTGGTGCTCGGCGATCGCGGCCATGTGCTCCGGGCGATCGCGACGGGCGAGGAGGCCGCCGTGTACCGCCGGATGCAACGTCTTCACCCGTCCGTCGAGCATCTCGGGAAAGCGGGTCACGTCGGCCACGTCGCGAACGGTCAGGCCGGCCTCGCGCAGCGCACGGGCCGTTCCGCCGGTGGAGATCAGGTCCCACCCCGAGGCGGTGAGGGCGCGGGCGAAGTCGACGAGGCCGGACTTGTCGGAGACGGAGAGGAGTGCGGTAGGCATGGTGGAAACAGCAGGAAAAAGGCAGGAAGAAGTCGCGAACGATGCGGACATCGGGCGCGACACGTCGGCGCGGTGGTCGCGCGACGGCGGCGGCGAGGGATCAGCCGAGCACCGCGCGAATCCCCGCAACGGCGGCGCCGGGATCGGGGCGCAGGGCGAAGTAGGTCGGGGCAAGGTGGGCTGGCGCGCCGTGCACGCGCCCGTCGTCGCCTAACGAGATCACGCCTTCGGCGACCTGCTGGATCACAAGCGGATAGAGCGCGTGTTCCACCTCGAGGACGCGGTGGGCAAGGGTGGACGCCGTGTCGTGCGAAAAGACCGGAACTGGCCACTGGGCGATGATCGGGCCGTGGTCGTACTCGTCGTCCACGAAGTGCACCGTGACGCCGCTCAGCTTCGCGCCGCGCGCGATGACGGCCTCGTGCACGTGGCGCCCGTACATCCCCGATCCTCCAAAGGCCGGGAGCAGCGCGGGATGGATGTTGAGGATGCGCCCCCGGTAGCTGCGCGTCACCTCGGCGGGGACGAAGCGGAGGAAGCCGGCGAGCACCACCAGGTCGACGGCGTGGCGCGTGAGGAGCGACAACATCCCCGACGTGCGCGCCTCGCGATCCATGGCCACGACCGGCACGCCGTGTACCCGGCCGCGCTCCAACGCGCCGGCGTCGGCGCGGTCGCTGGCGACGAGCGCGACGTCCGCAGGGCGATCGGCACCGAGCGCCGCGAGATGCTGGACGATGGACTGGAGGTTCGACCCGCCTCCCGAGGCGAGCACCGCGATCTGCTTCCGCATGGCGCCGCATTGTACCCACACACCGCCCGCGGAGTAAGGGTTGGCGCGATCACCCGATCGTGGTGCGCCAGAGCTCCACCGCCTCGCCAAGGGACGGCCGGAGGAAGGCATGGGCGCGCGCCCAGTGCACGTCGTTCAGCGGGGTCGCGTCCGAAGGGACCAGGATCCCCGTCCCGCCGAGTTGGAGTCCCGGTTCCACGTCGCGTCGCTTGTCACCGATGAAGAGTGAGCGCGCGAGGTCGATGCCGTGCCGGTTGGCCGCACGGAGGAACATCCCGGTCGCCGGCTTCCGGCAATCGCACATGCCGGTGAGGCTGGGGTAGTGCGGGCAGTGCACGGTGTCGTCGATCCGCGCGCCTTGCTCGGCGAGCAGCGCTTCCATCCGCTCGCGCGTCGCCTCGTACTGAGACTCGCTGAGCAGTCCCTGCGCGATGCCACTCTGGTTGGTGATGACGATGACGAGGATGTCGGCGGCATTCAGGGCGGCGACCGGAGCGGCGACGCCGGCGAGGAGGCGCACCCCCTCGGGGTCTGCAAGGTAGTGGGCGTCCTCGATGATCGTGCCGTCGCGGTCGAGGAAGACGGCGACGCGCCTCGCGCTCGGGGGGTGAGTCATGATGAGCCGCGCACCGCGGGCTGCGCGCCCGCGTCGGGCGCCCGCGTGGCGAGCGTCTGCGCGAGGGCGTCGTGGAGCAACGCGTCGAGCGTCGGCGGGACCGAGCGCAGGTCGATGAGCAGGCGGTCGTGCTCGATCCGGCCGATAACGGGAGTCTCGCCGGCGCGCAGTCGTGCGTCGAGCGCTACGGCGTCGCCCTGCAGTGCAAGCGCCGCCGATGGAATGCGTGCCGACGGAAAGGCGCCGCCGCCGACGGTGGCATCACACGCCATCACGTCGCCGGCCACGCCCAGCGCCGTGAGTGCTGCACCTAACGATTCCGCACGCGCGCGTACCCGCTCGACCGGAGCGGTGAGCATGGCCAGTGCGGGGATGTCGGTCAGCGCGCGGGGCGGGTCCCGGTAGAGGGCGAGGGTGGCTTCGAGCGCGGCAAGGGTCAGCTTGTCGACGCGGAGCGCCCGGCAGAGCGGATTGCGCCGGCACTCGTCGATCGCATCGGCGCGTCCCAGCATGATTCCCGCTTGCGGTCCACCCAAAAGCTTGTCGCCGCTCATCAACGTGAGCGTCGCGCCGTCGCGCACGGCATCGCGCGCGACCATCTCACCGGACAGTCCGAACTCCGACAGGTCGAACATCAGTCCACTTCCGAAATCGAACAGAAGCGGCACGCCTTGCTCGGCGGCGATCGGGGCCAGGTCGCGCAACGACGCCTCGGCAACGAATCCCGTGATGGCGAAGTTGGACCGATGCACCTTCACGATCGCGCCGGTGTTCTGTGTGTGGGCGGCACGATAGTCGTCGGGATGCGTGCGGTTGGTCGTTCCCACCTCGCGCAGGATGGCCCCGCTGCGCGTCATGATGTCGGGGACGCGGAAACTGCCGCCGATCTCGACGAGTTCGCCCCGTGAAATGATCGCCTCGCGGTCGCGCGCGAAGGTGTTGAGGGCGAGGACCAGGGCCGCAGCACAGTTGTTGACGACGATCGCATCCTCGGCGCCCGTCAGTTCGCATAGCAGCGACACGCAATGCATGTAGCGCGAGCCGCGGCGGCCGTTATCGACGTCGTACTCGAGGTTACAGGCGCCGGCTGCCGTGCGGCCGATCGCGTCAAGCGCCGCGGCGGCGAGCGGGGCGCGGCCGAGATTAGTATGCAGGACGACCCCGGTCCCATTGATGACGGGACGCAGGGACGGTCGCTGCAGCAGGTGCAAGGCGCGCGCGACCCGATCGTCCCACGCTGCGTCATCGGGCGGGGGGGCGTCCCGTCCGTCGCGCACGGCCGCCACCGCCCGTCGCGCCGCCTCGGTCAGGAGCGTGCGCGCCACGCCGTCGCCGAGCGCGCGCACGGCGGGGCGCTCGAGCAAGGCGCCGACGGCGGGGAGGGATCGGCGGCCGTCGGGCATCTGCCTAACGCGGGGTGGCGGACGGCCGCAGCGACTCCCGCCGCGTGCGCGCAATCGGTGACCAGGGCAGCGTGGGGAGTGGCGAGCGCATCGCCGTCGCCGGCGTGCGCGGCGCGTTCACGCCTCCGACGTCGCGCTGGCGGATCGTGTCGCGCACGGTCGCAGTGTCTCGTGCCGTCGTAGTGTCGCGCCGTGCTGTGCTGTCGCGCGAGGTGCGCGTGGAGTCCTTGGTGCTGTCCACGGCGACTATCCGCGGCTTGGGTGTAGTGATCACCCGCTCGCTGGTGCGCGTGTATTGGAGCAGCGTGCGCATGTCGATTGCGCGCAGTCGATAGCTGGTGCTTGGCCGCAGCGGTCGCTCGAGCCGGAGGTAGATCTCCGTGGTGGGGGCGGGAATGCTCGGCTTGGGGGGCGGTTCACGCTCGGTCGTGTCGCGCCCGGCGAGGGCGGCGGCCGCCTGCTCGATCACCCGGCGCGGTGGCGGGGCGCGACGCGTGGGGGCGGGCGGGGGCGGGGCCGCCGCGACCTTGGTGGAATCGGCCGCCTTGACCGAATCCGTCGTGGCCACACGGCGGATGGAGTCCTCGACGGCCTTCGTCCGGACGGAGTCCGCCCGCGCCTGGTCGTACTGCGCACGGCTGAGCGCCTCGACGATGCGTACGACGGTCGAGTCGCCGGCCTTGAGCGAGAAGTGCGAGGTATCGACGACGAATGCGGTGTCGAGCGCGCGATCCATCGTCACCCGGAGCGTCAGCGAATCAGCGACGGCCACCGTCTGGATTCCGGCGCCGATCGTGTCGTGCACGAAGGCGAGGATCTCACGACGCGCCGAATCAGCGAGCGCGACGGTCATCGTGTCGAATAGTTCGCGGGGATCGAGAAAGCGATTCTTGTTCTGGTCGATCGAGCCGCGCAGCAGGTAGCGACCGGCCGGGACGTGTGTGAGGTCGAAGCGCCCGGCGGAGTCGGCGACGGCGAGGTACCGGGCGGAGTCGCGCGGGGTGGGAAGCGGAAAGGCTTCGATCACCGCGTTAGGCGCCGGCTTCTCGGCCAACCAGTCGAAGACGATCCCGCGTAGCTCTCCGGTGGCGATCGTCGCCCCGGTGGAGAAGACCAGGGTGCGCCCCACGGTATCGACATTCCCCTGCAAATCGGTGAGGCCGGGGAGCATGCGCACGGTGTAGGTCGTCCCCTGCTTGAAGCCGTCCCGGGGATGTACCGAGATCGAGTTCCTGCGCCACGAGAGGCTGGTAGGCCCGAAGCTGGGAGAGATGAGGAAGAGGGCGGGGAGGTCGGGCGCTCCCTGCGGTCGCTCGCTCACCACCTTGTCGAAATCAAAGGTGACGCTGCCGCCGGCGCGCACGTTGACGGCATTGGTATCCGGGCGGATCCGAGCGATCCCCGGTGCGATGTCGTCCTCCGGACCGCCGGGCGGCATGCTCGCCGATGCGCAGCTCCAGGCGGCCGCCGCGATCATCAGGCGCGCGAAGGGGCGCAGGCGCCGCCCCAGCCTCACGGCGAGACGCGGCGCCGAGGCGACCGAGGCGCTGTGCGGCACTAGGTCCCGCACAGCGAGGCAACCTTGCCCGCGAGCTGCTCGCGCCGCACCGTCCATTCCTGTTCCTTCCGACGCTCCGCCTCGACTACGTCGGGCCTGGCGCGTGAGACGAAGTTCTCGTTCTGCAACCGGGCCCGCAGCCCGGTGAGCTGCTGCTCCAGTCCTTCCAGTTCGCCCTTCAGTCGGGAGCATTCCTTCTCGAGGTCGATGGCCCCCGCCAGTGGGAGCACGATCTCAGTACCATCGGACAGCACCTGATGTGCCGCCGCACCGGCCGGGGACGCCTTGGCGACGGTGAGGGTGCACCGCGTGAGCCGCTCGATCAACCCGGTCTCGGCGGCGAAGATCGGGTGGGCTGCCGCGGACGGGATCACAATGCCCGACAACAGCTTTCCAGGTGTGATCCCGTATTCGCCACGCAGCTGACGAATCGCCGCGACACCTTCAATGACCCGATCGAATTCTGCGGGCTGTCCCGGGTAACGCGCGACCGCGGGCCATGACGCCGTCGTGAGGAAGGTGCCGTTCTTATAGACCGGCAGGCGCTGCCACAGCGCCTCCGTCACGAAGGGGACGATGGGGTGGAGCAGGCGCAGCGCATAGTCGAAGGCGTGCACGAGCACGGCGCGCGCCACGTTGCGGTCATCGCCGGCGGTGGTGAGCCGCCCCTTCACCGACTCGAGATACCAGTCGGCCAGCTCGTTCCAGACGAAGTTGCGCGCCGCCTCGGTGTATTCGTTGAGCCGCAGTCCCGCATACCGTTCGTCGTCGCGCCATTGCGTGGCTCCCGGGCGCGCCGGACCTAATGCGGCGTTGCAGGCTGCGATCGCCGCGTTCAGGCGTTCGAGAATCCAGGCATCGGCGCGGGTGAAGTCGCTGGCGGGAATGTTGGTGACTGCGAGCACGGAGTCGTCGCCGACGTTCGTCAGCAGGAAGCGTCCCATGTTCCAGAGCTTCGTCACGAAGTTCCGCCCCGGCCCGAACGAACGATCAAGGTCTTTCGGGTCGAGGATCGTGTCGGCGCCGAGTCCCATCCCGGCCACCACGGTATAGCGCAAGGCGTCGGCTCCGTAGAGCGCTACCACGTCGAGCGGATCGATCCCGTTCCCCAGCGACTTCGACATCTTCACGTGGTTGGTATCCCGCACCGTCCCGTGCAGGTAGACCGTGTGGAACGGCGCTTCTCCCATGAAGGCGAAGCCGGTCATGATCATCCGCGCGACCCAGAAGAACAGGATCTCCGGCGCCGTGACCAGCATGTCGGTCGGATAGAACGCCTTGAGGTCCGCGGTATCGTCCGGCCAGCCGAGCGTCGAGAACGGCCAGAGTCCGGAGGAAAACCAGGTGTCGAGCACATCTTCGTCCTGGTGCACGGGGCCGGAGCACGACGGGCAGCGCTCCACGTCGTCGCGCGATGCGGTCACCTTGCCGCAGGCATCACAGTACCAGACCGGGACCCGGTGCCCCCACCAGAGTTGGCGCGAGATGTTCCAGTCGCGAATTCCTTCCAGCCAGTTGATGTAGACGGCCTCCCAGCGCTCGGGGAGAATGCGGATCTCCCGCTCCCGCACCGCCCGCAGCGCGGGTTCGGCGAGCGGCTTCATCTTCACGAACCACTGATCGGACAGGCGCGGCTCGACCACCGTCTCGCAGCGGTAGCAGCGGCGAACGGAGTGCGGATGCGGCTCGACCTTCTCGAGTCGCCCGGCGGCCTCGAGCATCTGGACGATGGCATCACGGGCGGCGAAGCGGTCCAGGCCGTCGAGGGCAGGCGGGACGCGCCCCGCGGCGTCCATGAACTCGCCGATTTGGCCGCTCGGCGTCATGATCACCGGCATCGGTAGCCCGTGACGCTGTCCGACCTCGAAGTCGTTGGCATCGTGCGCGGGGGTGATCTTGACGGCTCCCGAGCCGAAGGTGGGATCGGAGTACTCATCGGCGACGATCGGGATCTCGACTTCCGCAATCGGAAGCATGACGGTGCGTCCGATCAAGTCTTGATAGCGCTCATCATTCGGATTCACCGCCACCGCCACATCACCCAGGAGCGTCTCCGGTCGCGTCGTCGCGACGGTGATGAAGCGCGGCTCCTCCGTGGCGTTCGCCGGGGTGATCGGGTAGCTGATGTGGTAGAGCCGTCCGTGGACGTCGTGGTGTTCCGCCTCCTCATCCGACAGCGAGGTCAGGCATCGCGGGCACCAGTGAATCACCCGATGTCCGCGATAGATCAGTCCGCGCTCGTACAGTCGCACAAAGGCTTCGCGCACAGCCCGCGACAGCTGCGGCGATAGCGTGTACGCCGTGCGCGTCCAATCGGCGGAGGCACCGATCGCCTTGAGCTGCGAGAGGATCGTTCCACCGGTCTCCGCGACGAAGGCCGAGGTACGGGCGACAAACGCGGCACGCCCGACATCGAAGCGTGACTTGCCCTCCTTGGCCAGCTGCTTCTCCACCACGTTCTGCGTCGCGATGCCGGCGTGATCAGTCCCCGGGACCCAGAGCACTTCGTCGCCCGACATGCGACGCCAGCGCATGATGACGTCTTGCACCGTGTTGTTGAGCCCGTGCCCCATGTGCAGCACGGCCGTCACGTTCGGCGGGGGGATGACGATGGTGAACGGATCGCGATCGCCGGCGGCCCGACGCGAGCGTTCGGCGTGGGCGGTAAAGACGCCCGCGTCCTGCCAGCGTGCGTACAAGTCGCGCTCGGTGGCGGCGTGGTCGTACGTGGGCGGAAGTTCGGTGGTCGACATGAAGGCGAAATGTATGCGGGTGGGCGAGCGGAGGACGAATGCGTCGGAGGGCGAATGCGTTGGATGCACGAAGGGCCGCCTGACTGGGGCGGCCCTCCGCATGCTGCCGGATCAGGAGAGCGTCAGGCCCCGTTGGTCTGTACGTCGGATACCACGCGAACGACGTCGCGTACGGACACGTCGCGTACCGCGACGTCGATCACGACGCGCTCCACCCCGGGTACCGCTGCCGTCACCCGACGCGCGATGCGCACGTCGCGCTCTCGGCGCACCCATCCCGTGAGTTCCGCGACGCCGTCCTCGTCGACCGCGATCTGTAACGCGCGCCTGCGCAGCACCGGGTGCCGCTGAAAGGCAGCGAGCACCGCCTCTTCGATGGCCTCGGGCGTGAAGGTGTCGACGATCACCGCTTCCTCGTCTTCGTCTTCGTCGTCGTCTTCGTCTTCGTCGTCTTCGTCGTCGTCGTCGTCGTCGTCTTCGTCTTCGTCTTCGTCTTCATCCTCGTCGTCGTCGTCGTCCTCCTCGTCCTCCTCGTCCTCCTCGTCCAGCTCCGCGGGATCAGCATCGAGATCCGCATCGCGGCCGGCGCGCCGGCGTCCCTGGACGAGATCCTCCTCCTCCTCCTCCTCCTCCTCCTCCTCCTCCTCCTCGCCCTCCTCGAGGTAGTCCTCGACGTCGAGCGGCTCGTCGTCATCGTCGTCGAGTCCTGCGGCTGCGCGCTCGAAATCCTCGACTTCGTACTCATCGAGGTCCGGATCCGGACGACGGCGAGGGCGCAGCTTGCGCGGGCCTCGGGTCTCGCGCAGAAGTCCGGCGACGATCTCGTCGATGCCGATCGCGTCGAGCAATGCCGTCAGCGCCTTGGACGGGATCGCGGCCCGTAAGGCGCCGAGCAGGGGGATTTGGCGGCGCGAGAGGACGCGCCGAATCCCCTTCCACCCGCCGTACCGGTGGGCGACCACGGCGCCCACGAGCAGTCCAGTGACCACGCCGGCGCCGATGAGGAGCGCGCGGCCGGAGTCGGAATCGTCGTCCTGGTATCGAACCATTTCGTCGTCGCGGGTAGGCGGAGCGGCACGACAGCCCCGTAGCATCAACTCACTGTCGTACGATAACTTGCGCAGCGTGAATTTGCGATCCACGCCTCCCGATCCGCCGCCCGCCGCGCCGACACGCCTCACGCCATGGTTGATCGTGGCGCTAGCCGTGGTCTTCGGGGTGATTCTGGCGTTCCGGTACGGACTGCGCATCACGCCGCTGATCGACGGCATCCGTTAGGCAGCACGAACCCCGCTCGACGACCCAGGTTCCGGCATCGCGTCGGCACCGGTGGTCGTGCGGTCACCACTTGCCCGTACACCGGCCTCATGTCCGCACCCCTAGTCCTGACGCTCCCCAACGGCGATACCCGCGAAGTCGAGCAGGGAACGCTCCCTCGTGACGTCGTGGCGTCCATCGGCCCTCGTCTGCTGCAGGCGGCGATTGCCGTGTCGGTCGATGGCGAGGTCCAGGACCTGATCACGCCGCTGCGTCGGGGCGGGGCCTTTCGCGTGCTGACGGAGAAGGACCCCGAGTCGCTGGCGGTACTGCGGCACTCCGGCGCGCACGTGCTCGCCACCGCGGTCCGTCGCCTTCGCCCCAACGCCAAGATCGGCTTCGGCCCGGCGATCGACGACGGCTTCTACTACGATTTCGAGGTCGACACGCCGTTCACGCCCGAGGACCTGGCCGAGTTCGAGCGCGAGATGCGGAAGGTGGTCGCCGAGAAGTACCCGTTCCTGCGTGACGAGGTGGACCGCGCCCAGGCCAACGTGCGCTTCGCCGACGACCCGCTCAAGCTGGAACGCATCGCCGACCTGCCCGACGGGGAGGTCATCTCCACCTATACCGACGGTCCGTTCATCGATCTGTGTCGCGGACCTCACGTTCCCGACACCTCGTACCTGAAGCACTTCAAGCTCCTGCACAACGCGGCTGCGTACTGGCGAGGCGATGAGCGGCGCCAGATGCTGCAACGCATCTATGCCACGGCCTTCTTCAAGAAGGAGGAGCTGGAGCAGCACCTCTTCCGTATCGAGGAGGCGAAGCGTCGCGACCATCGGGTCCTCGGCAAGGCGCTCGACCTGTTCATGTTCCATCCCGTGGCGCCGGGCGCGGCGTTCTGGACCGAGCGCGGGACGTCGATCATCAACACGATCAACGACTACCTCCGCGAGCTGCAACGCGACGACTACAAGGAGATCAAGACGCCGCTCCTGTACAACAAGGCGCTCTGGGAGCAGTCGGGGCACTGGGGGAAGT
>JBDTUA010000118.1:0-13484 GCA_040007995.1 Gemmatimonadota bacterium
GGAGCGAGACCGCTACGATCTCGGCATCCCGCGCGGCGACCGCCTCGGCGACGCGCGTCGCTTCGGCGGCGGTGAGCGCGACCGCGACCCCCGAGACCGTGCGCCGCTCGCACACGGCCACGACGTCTTCCGCGTCGACGAGCGGCGCGGGATGATGCACGGTAAGGTCGTAGAGCGACGCGCGCTCCTGGCGGCGCAGTTCGAGCAGGTCGGTCGCCCCCTCGGTGGCACAGAGCACCACCCGCGCGCCGCGTCGTTCCAGCAGCATGTTCGTGACCACCGTCGTGCCATGTATGATACGGGCGACCGCCGCGGCAGGCGGTCCCTGGGTGCGCAGCGCCTCCTCGACACCGTGGCTCTGGTCGTGGGGGGTGCTCAGCACCTTGCCGGCGATGACCGCGCCATCGTCCAGCGATACCGCCACCAGGTCGGTGAAGGTGCCGCCGACGTCGATCCCGAGGGAGTAGCTCACGCGCGCGCCGGGCGTCCGGCCACGCGCGGCGGGAGCGTCGCGTTGGCGGCCTGCTGCGCTAGATACACGACGCGCAGCACGAGCAAGTAGACGGCGACGATGACGGGGACGGCGAAGGCGGCGATCTCGCCCGAGGGCTGGCCGTAGGGCGTCACCGCCACGAGCCCCCCGACGATGGCCAGCCCGGTACAGATGCGGATCAGCAGGAGGAGCCGGGTACGCACCGTGCGGCCGGAGCGAACGAACGGAATCATCGCGGCTACCGCCAGCCACAACGGCTGCACGAAGAAGAGGTTCTGGTTCCCGTGCGTCGCGGTGTGCTGGGTGACGGTCCAGAGCAGGAAGAGGAGGAGGCCGAAGATGCCGGCGACGAAGCTCCAGAGCAGCGTCAACGCGGTGGCGGCGAAGCGCCCAGGCGTGCGATAGCCTAACGCGAGCAGCAGTGCGGCGGCGGCCAGCCCGAGGAGGAGGGCGCCGCCGGCGAGCGACGGGACGTCCATGCGCTCCGGTGGGCGCGAGGCCTGAAAGAGGACCTGCTCGGAGGCGACGAGCGGGACGAGCGCCCCGTTCCCGTCGGGGATGCGGATGTCACGCAGGTGGCGCTGCAGCTCCATCGGGATGAACATCGCCTCCCAGGCCGAGATGGGCCGGTCGGTCGGTGCACCGAGTCCGAGGTCCATCCCGGTACGCGACCAGAACATGCCGTCCATCAGCCGAAGCGAATGGTCGCGGTACGTCATCGGTGTCAGCTCCGAGTCGGTGGCGCTGCGGATCGCCCCGCCGATGACGAGGTCGATCACGTCGCGCACTCGCGTCGAGCAGTTGTCTCGGTAGTAGTCGTAGCGGTAGAACTTGTTCGCTTCCTGCGCGTTCCACTCCACGAATCGGCGCACGCTGTCGCGCTGCGCGGGGGTCAGGTTGAGCCGCTGCACGGTGACCGATCGGTCCCAGGACTCGTACGCCAGCAGCGACTGCGCGGCATCGTTCGGCGCCATCCAGTAGAGCATCTCGCCCCGCAGGAAGCGGGGGAGGAAGCCCTCCTGCTCGAAGGAGAAGGTCCCCCAGTTGTAGACCACGTCGGTCCCGGTGCGCAGGTTGCGGATGCCTAACGCATTGTGCCCGAACCGTTCCCAGAGCAGGTCGCCCTGCCCCATCGTCATGACGTAGACTTCCAGCTCGCTCCCCGGGACGTCCGCGGACGGCGACGCGGTGGATGCCGTTGTCGCCGGCGCAATCGGCGTTGACGAGACCTGCGCGTTGGCGACCGTGCCGCCGCCCACGCCTGCCAGCGTCAGCGCCGCGACCGCCGACCGCGCGATCAGCGAAAACAACTGCACGCGCGACCAGCGCAAGCGGCTCTGCCGAGTGCTCACAGGCGCACTTCCTTGCCTTCTTCCGCGGACTTGTAGGCCGCCTCGATGATGCGGTGCACGATGACCTGGTCGGTCGGCGCCTCGTACTCCACCTCGCCGCGGATTACCGAGATGGTGTGCGTCAGTTCGGCCCGATACGACTGGATGAACGCGCTCTCGCGCGCCGCCGCCCCGGTGGGCGAGACGTCGACCGGCTTGCCGTTGAGCTCCTTCACGACGCGCAGCGGTGCGAGGCGCGCGCTCCCGCGCGAGCTGAGCGTCTCGAACCACCAGCGCTCCTCCTGGCCGACATACGCCCACGATACGTCGAACGAGAAGACGGCGCCGTTCGCGCACTCCACCGAGACGATCGCCGCCTCCTCAACCGAGTTGGCCCCGCGCGGCCGGTCGAAGTGCGCCCACACACGCTGCGGCGCCGGAAAGTCCGCCATCCACATCGCGAGATCGATGAGCGGAAAGCCCTTCTCGAAGAGCACACCCCCGCCCGCCTCCTGCCGCCTGAGCCGCCACCCCTCGATCTTGCCGCGCGGATGGTAGGCGCCGGCGCGCATGCCGGTCAGCTTGCCGAGTTCGCCGCCGCCGAGGAAGCGCACGAGCTCCTGGACGTCGCTCCGGAAGCGATGATTGTTGGCGACGAAGACCTTCCGATTGTCGCGCGCAGCTGCCGTCAGGATGCGCTCGACCCCCTTGGACGTCAGCGAGAGTGGGCGCTCGCAGAGGACGTCGACGCCGGCCGCCAGGAGCTGGAGGACGTGGGGCTCGTGCAGGTGGTTCGGGGTCGCCACCACCGCCAGGTCGATGGGACCGTAGTCGAGGAGGTCGTCGATGTCGGTGAAGACGTCGGGGATCCCGAAACGATCGGCGAGGGCGCGAGCCTTGGCGCGGTCGTTGTCGCAGAGCGCGACCAGCTGCGCACCGCGCAGCTTGGCGAGGACCGGGAGGTGCGCGAGTTGGGCGATGGCGCCTGCGCCGACGACGGCGATCCGGACGGGCGATTGCATGAGGCTGGGTGCGGCGTTAGGCACGACGGGGTGCGACGAAGGAGCGGGGCGCGTCGGACACGAACTGCGGCAGCGTCAGGACAGCCGGGCGACCACCGTTCCGGGAAAGTACGCCGCCAGGATTGCACGCGCATCGTGCCCCGCACGGGCCCGAGCAATGGCGCCCCACTGACACATCCCGACTCCATGGCCGTTGCCCGTCCCCCGCAGCGTCAATTGCATCAGCCGTCCGTCACGTCCGACGACCGGCTCCAGCGAAAAATAGGTCGAGTTCACGATCTCGCCACGTGCGGAGCGCAACGTCGTGCGCAAGGCGGTCCCGCTCAGCCGCATCGTGCCGCCGTCGGTCGCCAGCGCCAGGGTCGCCACACGTCCCGAAGGGGTCATGCGTTCGATGCGCGCGCCTCGCACTCCTCCGGCATTGACGAGCGTGCCGCCGGCGTTCGCGCTGACGTAGCGCGCCACGGCCGCATCGAGGTCCCGGCGGTCCAGGGTGCGCTCCCAATGGAAGCGCGGCGAGATCTCGCACCAGGCCTGGTCGCTTCCGTCGGGAGTGTCGCGGATCCCGCGCAGGTACGGGACGTCACGCTCCCCGCTCCACGCCTCGGACGGCGGGACAGTGCGCCCGCCGCACGTCGAATGGTAGGGTGCCCGTATGACGTCACCTTGGTAGGTCAGCACCAATCCCTCGGTCGCGAGAATCGCGGCGTCGGCAAGCGGATGCTCGGCGTCCATCCCGCCGTACACCTGGTCGACGGCGACGCTGGTCAGGTCGAAGCGCGCACGCTGGCCCTCGCGCTCCCGCACCACCGTGTAGCTGCGAGCGGCGATGGCCTGCGCCTCGAGCGCCGACGATTCCTTCGGGGAGCGGACCCCCAGCTCGAGCGGGACGACACCACGCAGGTACGATTCCAGGTCGACCGCATTGACCACCACGATCGCGCTGTCCGTCGGGACGAAGGCGATCGAGCCGCGGTACCGCCGCCCGTTCCAGGAGAGCGTGGCGCCTCCCTCCGGGGAGAGCGTGAACGGCTCCTCACTCCACGCCGTGACGCGGTCGGAGCCATCGAACGAGACGCGCAGGCGCAGGTTGCGACGCTCGATCGCCCAGGCGGGGGCAGCCGTCCCCCGCGCATGAACGCGCCCCCAGGCGTCCTTCAGCACCCAACCTCCCTCGGCGCCGGCCCGCACCTGATATCCCGACGATCCGATCGCGACCCGTACGTCGCGATGCGGATCGCGCGGCGAGGGGTCGCGATCGCGGACCGCGAGGCCCGACGGCGCCCACGCGAGATCCGCCGCGGACTGCGTTGCGGCCGGCGGCGTCAGGAAGGCGAGCGCCAGCAAGGCGGGGAGGAAGCTCGGCGGAAGGCTCGGCATGGTCGGGAAGGCATCGCGGCTCGCCGAAGAGCGCGCCTAACGACCTCCCCGAATGACGCTCCGGGCGCGGCCACGGTCACGCGCACGATGTCCCCGCGCGCAGCAACTGACCGTGGAGCCGGCGGAATCCCTGGGGGGTCGGAGGTACGCCCCCTCAGCGCCCGAAGCTGCCGACGCTCCCGGCTGCCATGGGGAGCACGCGCCCCGCCCGATGCAACGGCACGGCGGCGGGGGCGCTCACCACGCGGAGCGCCGTGGCCCGGAAATCGTAGTCATCGACGACCTCGTCGAGCCGGACCTCCAGCAGCGTTCCCGCAGGGGCGTCAGTGATGACCCACGTCACACCGTCGATGTCGTCGCCCTGCGCCTCGAGCCGTGCTTGTGCAAGACCTTCGGCGTTAGCCGGGCGATCGACCAGCGCCATCGCCCGCCGCCCGATCCACCCGTCGTAGCGATCCGCCGTGACGAGGCGTTGCAGCTCCTGTACCCGATCCAGCCGGCGTCGCTTGACGTCCTCCGGAACATCGTCGGCCATGTCGTGCGCCGCCGTCCCCTCCTGCGCCGAGTAGGTAAAGGCACCGACGCGCTCGAGCTGCACCTCCTCGAGGAAGTCGAGCAACTCCTGGAACTCCGACTCTGTCTCGCCGGGGAAACCGACGATCACGGTGGTGCGGATTGCAACACCCGGAATGCGCTCCCGCAGCGCGCGCAGCTTCTCGCGCTGTTTCGCCTTGCGCTCGGGGCGCCGCATGCGCGCGAGCACGGTATCGGCGGCGTGCTGCATCGGGATGTCGAGGTAGCGCACGATGCGCGGCTCGCGGGCGATGAGGTCGAGCATCGCCGGCGTGAGGCCGGCACTGTAGATGTAGAGCAGCCGGTACCACGGCACCGAGGTCTCGCGCAACAACGCCTCGAGAAGCTGCGGCAGCGTATTGCCGTCCCGCACGTCGCGTCCGTAGTGCGCCAGGTCCTGCGCCACGAGGTTGATCTCGCGTGCCCCCTGCATCTCCAACAGCTGCGCCTCGCGCACCACGTCGTCGATCGCGAACGAGCGATGCCGTCCGCGCATCAGGGGAATGGCGCAGAAGGCGCACCCGTGGTCGCACCCTTCGCTGATCTTGAGATAGCGCACGTGCGGGAGGTCGCCAGCGTACACGCGTACCCCAGGGTGAGTGAGGAGGGGCGCGTCGTCGAGCAGTCCTCTCGCCTCGAGCTCGGGGATCAGCCGTTCGCTCTCCGTTGTGCCGAGGAAAAGGTCCACCTCCGGCAGCGACTCAGCAAGTTCACCCTTGTGGCGCTCCACCATGCAGCCGACGGCGGCCACCAGCTTGCAGCGCCCTTCGTCCTTGCGACGCGCTGCATCGAGGATCGCATCCAGCGACTCACGCTTGGCGGCATCGATGAAGCCGCAGGTGTTCACGACGATCACGTCGGCGTCGTCCATCGACGTGGCGCGTTCGCCCCCGTGGGCGACCAACTCGGCGATGTATCGCTCGGAGTCGACGGTGTTCTTGTCGCAACCGAGGGTGAGGACGGCGAACTTCATCTCAGTACTGCCGGGCGCGATCGACCAGCCAGCGCGTCGACTCGCCGCGCTCGAAGGCGGCGAGACATTCGAGGAAACCGGCCGAAGCGCCGTCGATCGTGGTGAGTCCGCTGATGTGCGGCGACAGCATGACCCGCGTGTCCTGCCAGAGCGGGGAGTCTACCGGGAGCGGCTCACTCTCGAAGACGTCGAGTGCCGCACCCTTGAGCCAGCCGTGGTCGAGCGCCTCGGGAAGCGCCGCCTCCTCGATGACGGCCCCGCGACCGGCGTTGATGAGCACCGCCCCGCGACAGGCGGAGAGGACGTCGCGATTGATCAGATGTCGCGTCTCCGCGGTGAGCGGGAGCGTCACGACCAGCCAGTCGGCCACCGCCACCATGTCCTTCAACGCGGAGACCTGCGCCATCGCCGAGAAGATCTGCGCGTCCCCATCCCCGGACCGCGACACGCCGTAGGTGCGGCAGCCTAACGCGGCGAAGAGCCGGCCCACGTGGCTCCCGACGTCGCCGGTTCCGACAACGACCGCCTTGGTCCCGCGGATCGAGATGATGTCGCGGGGCGCCCAGCGGTGCAGCCGCTGGCACTGGGCGAGATCGACCAACTGCTGGGAGAACGCGAGCGCACGTGCAAGCGCCCACTCGGCGATCATCGGGCCGAACGACTCGGACGAGCGGGTGAGGCGGATGTCGACCGGCAGCTCCTCCGGGTACAGCCAGGAGTCGACGCCGGCGCCGGTGCAGTGGACCCAGCGGATATTCCCCATCGACGGGAGTGGCGGACGCTTGAAGCCGACGTACGCCTCGCCCCACGCCAGGTCGGCGGCAGTGAGGTGCGTGTAGCGCTCGCCGCGGATCTCCAGCTCGGGACGCGCCGCGTGCAACGCCGCCGTCAACTCGACGTGGGCGTTCGCGCCGATCACGATTCGGCGTGGGGCGTAGGGAGCGGTGGTCGGCGGAACGGAGGTCATGACCCAGCGTCGGGAGAGCGTCCTGACGGGCGGTGCCGAAGCGCACACACCCGCGAGTCAAAGCTAACGACTACTTCGACGCCCCGACGGAGTCGCCACGACTGGAATCGGGCCCGAGGTCGGCGGAGAGGGGAATGCGGTCGCGGGGGATGCGATCCGCTGGGGCAATGGTCCAGTCGGCGAGCGTCGTCCACCACCCGTCGTTGCGCCAGGTCCCCGCGTTGATGCGGCGACTGAGGCCCGCCACGAGCCGAGGTTCGTAGAGGAAGATCGCCGGGACGTCGGCATTGATCTGCTCGTACGCGCGACGGTAGAGCAGCCGACTGCGTTCCGTGTCGAAAGTGGTGAGCGCCGAATCGAACAGCGCATCGACCTTCGGGTTGGCATATCCGCCGAAGTTCGCGGTTCCTGCCCCTTCGTGTCCCTTCGATCCCCAGTTCTGCCGAATCTCTGCCGGGCTCGGGTCGGCGTGCGAACCGTCGAAGGCGACGTCGAACTTTCCCCCACTGCGCTGCGCGGTGTAGGTGTTGACCTCCATGTCCTCCAGACGGAGGTCGACGCCGACCGCCTTCCACTGGGCCTGGAGGAGGGGGGCGGAACGGCGGCGGGCGTTGCTGGATGACGGGTAGAGGAGCGATAGCGCGAGCGGGCGCCCCCCTTTCTCACGAATCCCGTCGCCATTGGTGTCGCGCCAGCCGAGCGAGTCGAGCAACGCCTGTGCCCCCTCTCGATCGAAGCCCACCGTCGCGACCGAGGTATCGGCCGTCCACTGGGCGCGGACAAATGGTCCGCTGCCGACGAACGCGAGCGTGTCGAAGACGTTGCGCACGATCGTCGCGCGGTCGGTGGCCATCGCCAGCGCCCGTCGCACGCCCTGATCGCCGAGGATCGGGTGTGCCCGGCGCGGGTTTCCGGGGGCGGAGAGGTTGAACGTGAGGTAGGCGTAGTCGAGCGAATTGTAGGGGACGACACGCGCGGTCGTCGAGGCGATCACGTTCTGGAGCGACTCACCCATGAGCACCTCCACGAGGTCGACCTCCCCCGCCACCAGGCGTGCCCACAGCGAAGTCGGATCGGGCGAGACGCTCCAGACCACGTGATCGACGCCAGGACGCCCGCGGTAGTTGGCGGTATCGGCGACGAGTTCGATGCGCGCGCCACGCACCCAGCGGCGGAAGCGGAAGCGTCCGCTCCCTACTGGATGCCGCGAAGCCTCGGATTCGCGCAGCGCATCGCGCGGCACGGCGCTCAGCAGGTGCTCGGGCATGACGGCGAGGCTGTTGACGAGCACGAAGAACTGCTCGGGGGTGCGGCGGGCGAACCAGACGACGGCGGTGAGCGAGTCGGGGGTGGAGACCGAGTCGACGTTGCTCAGCCCCCCGGCAAGGCTGGAGAGGACGACGGGATCCTTGATCAGCGAGACCGAGAAGCGCACGTCGGTGCTGCGCACCGGGATTCCATCGTGCCAGCGGGCACGAGGGTCGAGGGCGAAGGCGATGGAGAGCGAGTCGGGCGACCAGGTCCAGCTCGTGGCGAGGCGCGGTTCGAAGCCGGCGTCTCCAACAGTGCGCAGCGAGGCCGGGGCGACCGCCAGCGGGTCATAGATCTGGTCGAAGACCTGCTTCCCCACGAGCTGTCCAACGACCGCAGGGAGAAGGAAATCCGCGTCGGCCGCCACCCCGATGATGATTGTCCCGCGCCCGTTACGGTCGGCCGCGGCCCGCCCGCCATCTCCGCACGCGGCGACGCCGGTGAGCGCCAGCAGGGCCTGCAGCACACGGGCGAGCGGTCGCCACGGGAGCAGTCGGTCACGCAGCATGTTCATTCTTCGGTTCCTCCCGGACGTGTCGCAACGCGCGGCGGCACGGCGGGCGTGCCCCTCGCAGTTCCCTTCACCTCGCGCCGAGCGTCGACCGTGCGGACACAGGGCGGGAACGCTGCCTAACGAAAGTTCCCGAACTTGAGCTCGACGCCGAAGTCGGTGGAGCGCAGGAGGGCGATAGCGAGCTGCAGGTCGTCCTTGGACGGGGAGCTGACGCGGACCTGCTCGCCCTGGATGGCAGCCTGCACCTTCTTGAGCTTTGCGTCCTTGATGGTCGCCGAGACCTTCTTCGCGGTCTCTCCATCGAGCGACATCTTGAGGCCGATCTCCTTCCGCACGGTATCGCCTCCCGCGTCGAGTGTCTCACCGACGTCGAGGTTCTTCACCGGCACAGCGCGCTTGATCAGCTTGCTCTGCAGGATGTCGAAGAGGGCGCGCATCTTGAAGTCATCGTCGGCAATCAGGATGAGTTTCCCGGTCGCGCGCGTGAACTCGATCGCCGCTTTCGACCCCTTGAAGTCGTAGCGCGTGGCGATCTCCTTCCCCGCCTGGTTCACGGCGTTGTCGACTTCCTGGAGATCGACGCCGGTCGTGACGTCAAATGAACTGGTATCTGCCATAGGATCACTAGTTGCCGGGACGTTGCCCGAGCCGCTCCTGCAGGGGCGGACGCGCGGCGAGGAGGCCGGCGCGTGCCGCGCGGTCAGCGTTCGCGCTCCGGGCGGAACGCGAGGTCAAAGGCGAGCCAGACGAGCTTGGAGATCGGGTACAGCGCGATCGGGGCGATGGCCATCCCCATCGGGGCCCACACCTGGATCGCGTCCCACGGCACGGTCGGCCACATGAACACCAGGACCGAGATGAACACCGCGGCGAACAGCAGTTCCGACAGGACCAGGTTGAAGAGCATGCCACCGAGAAAATAGTCCGGTTCACCGCGCTCCATCCGACAGCCGCAATCGCCGCACGCGTCCATCAGGTGGAACCAGCCGTCGTGTACCGGTCCTCCCCCGCACTGGGGGCAGCGCAGCAGCACAGCGCGTCCCATCATCCGGAGCAGCCGCCCGATTCGCGGGACAGCCATTTCGAGGTGCTCATTACCGTCGCGCAGCCGGTTCACCCCCGTCGACCGCTCGTCGACCCTCGTCGGGCTATCCAAGATACGATTCCAGTGCCCGCGCGCGCGACACGTGCCGCAGGCGCGAGAGCGCCTTCTCCTTGATCTGCCGAACGCGCTCGCGGGTAATGCCGAGCAGGGAGCCGATCTGCTCGAGCGTCATCGGCTCCTCACCGTCGAGCCCGAAGTAGAGGCGCAGGATCTTCGCTTCACGTTCCTTGAGCGAGCGCAGCGCCTCCTCGATCGACTCGGTGAGCGCCTTCTCGAAGGTCTGCTCGTCCGGCGTGGGATTGAGGTTGTCGGGGAGGTAATCGAGGAGCTTGTTGTCTTCGCCCGGCGTGAGCGGCGCGTCGAGGGAGAGATGCGCCTGCGAGATCGACATCGTCTTGGCGACTTCTTCCTCGGTGATGTCCATCCCTTCGGCGATTTCGGCATGCGTCGCCTCGCGGCCGAGTTCCTGCAACAGCGAGTTTGCCCGCTTTCCGATGCGGTGCAGCGTCCCGGCGCGATTGAGCGGGACACGGACGATGCGCGACTGTTCGGCGAGCGCCTGGAGGATCGCCTGCCGGATCCACCACACGGCGTAGGAGATGAACTTGATCCCCTTGGTCTCGTCGAACTTATGCGCGGCGCGAATCAGCCCGAGGTTTCCCTCGTTGATCAGGTCCGAGAGCGAGACACCCTGGTTCTGGTATTTCTTCGCGACCGATACCACGAAGCGCAGGTTGGAACGCACCAGCTTGTCGAGCGCTTCATGATCTCCGACACGGATCTTCTGCGCCAGCTCCACCTCATCCTCACGAGTAATCAGCGGATAGGCGCTGATGTCGCGCAGGTACTGGTCGAGCGAGCCTTCGTCGTATGACGACTTCTTCGAAGCTATGCGTCCTGCAGCCACAGGGGCTCCTGATGAACGGCGGTCTTGGAACGCTGGGGCGTCGCCGAGAGGAGAATACGTCGGCTCACGGCGGGAAACTAGCGGACGCGATCACCCAGGCGGTGCCAGCGCACGCGCGTGAGGAAATCGAGGCGGGCGGCGGAATCAGGGGAGTAGCTGTAGTACACCACCATCGGTTGCCCACGCACGAGCGAATCGGGGACGAAGCCCCAGTAACGCGAGTCGAGGGAATTGTCCCGGTTGTCGCCGAGGACGAACAGGTGCTCCTTGGGGACCACAAGCGGACCCCAGTTGTTCCGCGAGGGGTGGTACGACATCGACGCGGAGGCCGTGCGCACGACGTAGTCGCGCTGCCAGCGGAATTCCTCACCCGCCGGATCGGCCCCGGGGTCAATGTGACGGACGTAGGCTTCCTGCAAGCGGACGCCGTTGCGAAAGAGCACTCCCTCGTCCATCGACAGCGTGTCGCCGGGGACGCCGACGAGCCGCTTGACGAAGTTCTTGGTCGGATCCGAGGGCCACTGGAAGACGATGACGTCACCGCGCGCCGGCGAGCGCACCGCGGGGAGGCGCTTGCCCGAGAAGGGGATCTCGGCGCCGTAGACCAGCTTGTTGACGAGGAGGAAGTCGCCGACGAGCAGCGTCCCTTCCATGCTCCCGCTGGGAATCTTGAACGCCTCGACGAGGAATGCGCGGATCACGAGGAAGAGGACGACCGCCAGCTGGAACGACTTCGCCCATTCCCAGAGGAGACGCAGGACGCGCGGATTCGGCTGATTGACGCGGTCGAGCGCGGCCGCTCGCTCCGTCGGCGAGATCCCCGCGCGTTCCTCGATGGTCGTGGTCTCAGGCGTCATGGCTCCTCCATTCGCCAGCTGAGGCGCGCGCCGATGGCCGACGCCGTCGATCGCACCACCGGCTCCGCCGAGGTCGGGCATCGTGCCACAACGACGGTGTGCCGCCCCGTGGTGGCCACACCGACCGCCACGAGCGAGACGCCGTGCGCCGCCAGCCCGAGTCGCGCACGAGACGCAAGGTCCGGCGTCGAGATCGCAGTCAGGACAACCGTCGCCAGCACCGGCTCGCTTGGCACACGCGGCTCGCTTGGCACACGCGGCTCGCGGAGCGCGCCTAACGTACGATCGACCGTCGCCCGCACGAGACCCGCGCGCACCGTGGTGCGCCCGAGCTTCTGCTCGACGCAGCGAACCAGGTCGTCTCGTTCAGAGGAGGACACCATCATCGGAGTTCGGGGCAAATAACCCGCGGCCCACGGGGCACGCAACCGCTCGACCGGGGAGGACACGCCACAAACGGCACGCGCCCTCCCCCGTCGTACACTAGTCACCGTACGTGTCAATTTGCGCTCGCTGCAGCGCGCCGGAATAATCCACGTAACACACCTTTGTCTCGGAGTAGAAGTCGTACACTTCCCACCCCCCTTCCCGATGCCCGTTCCCGGTCTGCTTCACCCCGCCGAACGGGAGGTGGGCTTCCGCGCCGATCGTCGGGGCGTTCACGTAGGTGATCCCATTGTCGAGTTCCGTCATCGCACGGAAAGCCAGCTCGACGCTCCGCGTATATACCGACGACGAGAGGCCGTAGCGCACGTCGTTGTTGACGGCGAACGCTTCGTCGGCCGTCTCGACGCGCACCACCGACAGGACCGGGCCGAAGATCTCTTCCTGCTCGAGCCGCGAGCCCGGTTGTACCCCGGTAAAGATCGTCGGCTGGAAAAAGGTCCCCTTGGCCAAGGCGCCCTCGCTGGCGCGCATGCCCCCGGTCGCCAGGTGCGCTCCCTCTTCGTTCCCGATCTTTACGTAGCGCTCCACCTTCTGCAACGACTCCTCGTGGATGAGCGGTCCGACATCGGTTCCCGCCTGCCGACCATCCCCGAGCCGCAGCGCCTTGACGCGCGCCACGAGCATTTCCACGAGCTGGTCGTGCACCCCTCTCTGGACGATCAGCCGCGACGTGGCGGTACAGCGCTGTCCCGTTGTGCCGAATGCCCCCCACAGCACCCCCTCGAGCGCCAGCTCCAGATCCGCGTCGTCGAGGACGATCTGTGCGTTCTTCCCGCCCATCTCGAGCGACAGTCGCTTGTGCATCCGCCCGCAGGTCTCGCCGACTTTGGAGCCGGTCTCGGTAGAACCAGTGAAGGAGACTAAGGGGACGTCAGGGTGGGCTACGATCGCCGCGCCGACCGTCTCACCCACGCCGTGGACGAGCTGAATCACCTCGGGCGGAAGCCCTGCCTCAAGCATGACCTCTACGAGGACGGCACCCGTATGCGGCACGTCCTCGGCGGGTTTGAAGACGCAGGAATTCCCGCAGACCAAGGCGGGAAACATCTTCCAGGTCGGAATCGCCATGGGAAAGTTGAAGGGCGTCACGATGCCGGCGACGCCGATCGGGCGGCGGAAGCTCATCGCCCACTTGTTGCGCAGCTCGCTGGGGACCGTGTGACCGAAGAGCCGCCGTCCCTCAACTGCGGCGTAGTACGCCGTGTCGATCCCTTCCTGCACGTCGCCCCGCGTCTCGGCGAGCGGCTTTCCCATCTCGCGAGTCATCAGGTCGGCGATCTCCTCCGTCGTCGCCGCCAGCAGGTCGCCGACGCGACGGAGCACGTCGCCGCGCAGCGGGGGGGGCGTCTTGCGCCACAGGTCGAACCCGCGCGCGGCCGAGGCGACCGCGCGATCGACGTCGGCCGTCCCGGACAGCGGAAAGCGGCCGATGATGTCGCCGCGATCGGCGGGATTGATGTTCTCGAAATACTCACCGGTCGAGGGGGCCACCCACTCACCAGCGATGAAGTTCTTGAAGTCGGGGGTCATTGCAGGGCAGTACGAGCCGTCGCGACGGCATGGGGAAGGACCTGACGTGCACTCCCCCGGAAAGCTACCTCGCC
>JBDTUA010000119.1:0-13456 GCA_040007995.1 Gemmatimonadota bacterium
GACGTCCGGTTCCGCCACCGACGGTGGAGTTCACTGGAGCCCGGATGGAAGCCGCATAGTATTCGGTCGCCGTAACTGGGGCGACGGGCCTAACGAGGTCTGTGTGGTTGAGGTGCAGACCGCGCGCGTGGAATGTCGACCGGGGAGCTCCGCCGAAGTGACAATGGACCCGCTCGGCTGGCTCGATCGTGACCGCGTGGTGCTACGCATTCAGAGCCGCGGCTCGGCACTGATCAGCATCATGAACTGGTCGTCGGGAGAGAATCGCACCGTAGTCGAGGGGACCATCGGGGGCACGCAACTCAGCCCCGACGGGAGCTGGTTGTACTGCGAGTGCGTCCTGACCGACGATGGACTTCGTCTCGGGGCGATGATGCCGCTCGCCGCGCCGAACCTGGTTCGGCCGATCCGTCAGCCTGCCGCCCGTTCGTACGTCTTCCTGTACGCGTTCTGGATCTCATCGCGCGCGTCCATGGTGGCGTCGAGCGTGCGCATAGCGCCGCAGCCAGTCGTTCAAGCGGGTATCCCCGTCCAGTTGCGCGCGATCTTTCGCGACGGGCGCGGTAATTCCATCAGCACGCTCGGCGCCGCCCGCTGGCGATTGCTTGATGCGCGCGCCGGATCGATCGATTCCCTGCGCGGCGTGTTCGTGGCGAGCGGGGCGACACCGACCGTTACGGTTGAGGCCTTCGTGGGAAACGGGGTGACCGACACCCTGCGCGTCCGCGTTACGTCGGACAGCGCGACGCTCGCAATGGACGAGCGATGGGACCAAGCGCTCTCCGCCTGGTTCTCCTATGGCTCGCCCGAGCCTTCGGTGCTGGAGACGGGACGCGGAGGACCAGTCTTCCTGAACAACGGCGAAGGCTCATACGAGTCGGGTGTGGTGTCGAGACAGACGTTCGATCCGTCGGCCGGGGTCGCCGTCGATCTTGAGTTAACCACACCCATCACGCTGCTGCAGTGGCAGGTCATTCACGCCGCGCTTCGCAGCGTGGCCGACACCATGCGGCTCCTCGAAGGCCGCGGCAGGAACGTCATCGAGCGCTGGCCGATTCCGAACGAGTGGTGCAACATCGGCTATCCGTATGAAGGGCGGTACGAAGGAACTGGTCGGCCACTCTCGGTGCAGGCGCGCGAGGGTGCCGACGCGGTGGCCGTGGATCGTCTTGACACCGGACGACCGTGGCGACTGCGGCTCCAACTCTTTCCCGACGGACGATGCGGCGCCGCCGTCAACGGCCTGCCCATAGTCATCGTGGATGGTGGCGCGGCCCCCCACGAGCCGCTGCACATAGTGCTAAGCGGCAACAGCTACCAGACGCGCGTCTCGGTCGGGAGGGTTCGCGTCTACACGGGGGTGAGGACCGATATCGACTGGAACAGGGTCGCTCCTCTTCGTTGAGTAGACACCGCGGGCGGTGGGCGTATCGCGCTGCAGGCGCCCACGGTGGAAGAACGCGCATCCGCTAAACACCAGCCGACCTCGCGACGTCCAACCGTCATGCCCCCACGCCGTCGCCTCCGACCATTCACCATCATCAGCGCCGCGACGGTGGCCGTAAGCGTTGCGGTCCTGACCACCGCCTTCTCGTTGGCCTGGGCGGCACTCTGGCGTCCGCCGCCCTTCGAGGACGCCGCGCGCCTGGTCATGCTCTACACGACGCACGCCAACGGCCCCACGGCCCGTCGAGAGGCGCGCTGGTCATATCCTCGCCTGACGGCGCTCGCCAGTAGCGCGACGAGCTTCACCTCCGTGTCGGCTTACACCGGGACAGAGATCAACCTGACGGGAAGCGGCGAAGCGGAGGCGTCGCGCGGCGAGTTCGTCTCACCCTCGTACTTCGCCACGCTCGGCGTAGGACCGGCGATGGGTCGCAGCTTTGATCCTGGCGAGGACGTTGCGGCCGAGCCGAGCCCCGTCGTAGTGATCAGCGACGAGCTGTGGCAGCGCCGCTTTGGCGGACGGCGCGACATTGTCGGCCAGCCCGTCGGGATCAATGGCGTCACCCACGACATCATCGGCGTCATGCCCCGCCGCTTCCACGGTCTCACCGATCGTGCGCAGCTCTGGCTGCCGACGGCGATGGCGTCCTCGCTCACGTACCCCGAATACCTCACCACCGACCAGGACTTCATCAGCGTTGTTGCTCGCCTCGCACCGGAGAGCTCGGCCGATCGCGCATCGATCGAGCTTCGTACGCTCGTGCCGCGGCTCTATCGGCAATATCCCGACGCCGACCCCGTGACCGACGACGCCCCCTCCGGATTCGCCCGCTCACTCAACGCGGCGCGCATCTATCCATCCGCACCGAGCGCCCTGTACCTGCTTATGGGAGCGATGGCGTTGTTGCACCTGCTGGCGTGCGCCAACGTGACCTCGCTGCTGCTTGGCGACGCATTGACACGGCGCGCCGAGTGGGCGGTGCGGGCCGCACTCGGCGGCACGCCTCGCATGCTCTTCCTGCGCCACGTGCGGGAGACGATGCGCCCGATCGTGCTCGGCGGCGCGTTCGGTACGGCGATCGCGGCCTCGCTCACGACTGTCATCGCCTCACCGACCGATTTCTGGGGCACGCGTAACTTCTATGGAGCGTTAGCGCCATTCGCCACGCCCGGCTTCAGCTGGGAGATCGTCGGCTTCGGGCTGCTGCTGACCGTGCTCTCCGCGGCGGCCGTCGCCTGGTTTCCTGCGCGGCTGGCGTTGGCGGTGGACGTCTCCGCGAGCCTCCGGGATGCGCCGCGCGGCGCTACGGTGCGCGGCACGTCGCTGCGGCGCTCATCGGCACGAGCGCTGATCGTCGCCGCGGAGGTGGCGCTCGCCGTGATGCTTTGTGTCGCTGGGGGGCTGATGGTCGAGAGCTTCAACCGTATGCGCCAGGTCGCACTCGGTGTCGACGTCGATCGTGTCCTGACGTTCACGATCCGTCCGGCCGATGCACGCGTTTCGACCGCCGCGGCGCCAGCCTATATCGACCGCATGCTCGCGGCGATCACCGCGCTCCCCGGCGTCTCGTCGGCGACCGTGGACGGCGGGGCCCCGGTGAGCGGCACGGCACGCTCGACGCTCTTCATCGCCGGCCGGGACGATGCCGGTTCCGCGCGCGCGCCCAACGTGCTGCGGCACTATGTCGCCCCTGCACACTTCAAAACGTTAGGCATCCCGGTGGTTCGTGGGCGCAGCTTCACGACGGAGGACGACCTGAGCCACCCGGGCGTGGCGATCATCAGCGAGGGTGCGGCGCGCGAACTGTGGCCGGGCGATGATCCGATCGGCCAGCGCGTCTGGTTCGGCAGCGGTCCGTACGACGCGCCCGCCGCCAGTGTGGAGATCGTCGGTGTCGTGGGCGACGTGATGTACGAACCGCTCGATGCCGTGCCGAACCTGCGGTCGTTCTACACCCCCTATGCTCAATTCACCTATGGCTGGCGCCTCTACTTCGTGCGAACGTCCGGAGATCCGGGTGCCCTCATCGCTCCGATTCGCGACGCTGTGCACAGGATCGATCCGGACACTCCGGTCACCGAGGTGGCGACGCTGCGATCGCTCGTGGGCGCTTCGTGGGCGCGACAGCGATTCGACGCCGCGTTCTACGGCGGCTTCGCGGTGCTCGCGCTCGGGCTGGCGGTGTGCGGGATCTACGCCGTCGTCGCCTTCGCTGTGGCACAGCGCACCCATGAGATGGGTATCCGTCTCGCACTCGGGGCCCGACCGCGCGCTGTCGTCGCGCTCGTCGTTCGCGACGGATTGACGTTTCCAATAGTTGGTCTTCTCGCGGGCGCGCTGGGGGCCATGGCGTTAGGTGGTATCCTCCGGGCGTCACTCTACGGGGTCGAGCCGACGGATGTCTGCGTCCTCGGCGGGACCCTCGTCCTCATGCTCGTCGCGGCGGTCGCGGCCTGCCTCGTGCCGGCGCGGCGCGCGATCCGGGTCGATCCGCTCGAGGCGATGCGCTGCGGGTGAAACGGGCGGTTTCAGGGACGCAACCCTCAAACTTGTGCCACTGTCTACCAGCAGCTACGCGACGCCCCATCGCGGGGTAGACGCGCAACACTGGAACGGAACCGCCATGAACGAGTCGTCCTTACGCCCCGTCCGACGCTACGCCCCTCGTGTCCGGTCACGCACGCGCATCCTCCTTGGATTGTGCCTCGCGGTCCCTACGATCTCGATCGCTCCGCCAACCGGCGGCGCCAGCGTCCGCGCCCAGTTGGCGCGGCCGAGCTGTCAGCAGACGCTCGATTCGATCGACGCGAAGCTGCGGGATAACTACGCCGGCTTTCTCCTCGAAGTGCGCGCCGCGCGCCGCTCCGCGTACGACGCGATGCGCGCTGAGCAACGCCGGGCGGGCGCCGAGGTCTCGCTCGATGATTGCTTTCCGATCCTGTCGCGATACATCGACTGGTTCGATGACCCGCACCTCTTCGTCTACCAGAGTCCGACACCGGACTCCGCCAGCGCGAACAAGCGTCGCGGCGCCCTGCGCACGCTCGATGTCTCCGACTCGGCGATTCGCCGCGACCTCTCCAATCGGCGCGATGCACGAGACCCGATCGAGGGGATCTGGTACGACGGCGCGACCCGAATCGGCGTAGTACGAGATGCGGCCAGCACCGAACGGTATGTCGCGGTGTTGTTGGCGTCCGATACGCTCGGCTGGCCCGCCGGCGCGGTGCGCGCCACGTTCGAGCGGCGTCCGGATGGCGGCTACGCAACCACCCTGACGACGCGCGCCTTCGGCGAACTGCGGCTCGTCGCGCGTATCCATCGACGAGTGGTGCTTCGTCTCTCGCCCGGGATGTGGGGGAAGGCGTTTCCAGTAGCCGCCGAGGACACGGCGTTCGTCGATCCCACAGACGTGCACCGGCCCAGCGTCGCCGTGCGCCCACGCTCGGTGGTAGTGTCGGTGCCGTCCCACGATCCGCGCTTCACCAGCCGCCTGGACCGTCTGGTGACGGAGGTCGACTCCGTCATCCGCGACCGGCGCCTCCTGATCATCGACCTTCGGGGCAACGAGGGGCGCGGATCGCAGACCACGCGTGTGCTCGATCCCTACATCTCGACCGCGGTGAGCGGACCCACGCCCTACGATTCCGGAGTTCCCGTGATGCTCTCTTCGAGAGCGCAGGTAGCCTACGCCCGTCGCTTCACTGGGACCGACACGAGCGTGCTTGTGCGTAGCCTCGTCGCGCGGCTGGAGGCGAGCCCGGGCGCCCTTGTCCCACTCGAGGAGACGCCATCAGCGCGCTCACACGACCGCTCGCTCGACGGCGACTGGCAGGTGGTCGTCATGGTCGATCGCGGAACGGTCAGCGCGTCCGAAGTGCTGGTGTTGCGCGCCCTGCGCAGCACGCGGGCGGTCGTCGTGGGCGAGAATACCGCCGGCGCCCTCGACTACCAGAGCGTCCAGATCGTCGGGCTGGGAACCGGCGACCGGCGCTGGGCGCTCGGCTACCCGACGATCACCGCCCATGCCGATCTCCCTAAGCGCGGCATGCGAGGAACCTGGATTGCCCCGACCGTGCGCGTCGACTGGCACACGCTCGACGATCCCATCGCCGAAATGGAGAGGCGCTACGCCCCGCCGGCCCGCTGATTGCCGACGGCGCGCTCCTCGGTCATCGACGCGAGCGAGTCCCCCGTCAGACTGCGCGTCAGCGTTCGCGTCCCGGGGAACTCGCGGAAGTAGCGCGCCAGCGTTTCCGACGTGCCGCAGAGATACACCACATCGTTGGCCTCGAGGCGGAACGTTCCGTCGAACTCGACATGCACCACGTCGTCGCGCTCCACCGCCGCGACCGAGCACCCCGTACGTTCGCGGATGAGCCGCGTGGCGAGCTTCTGCCCGACCAGCGAACCGGGGGATGTTGCCACCAGTTTGAGTGCGGCCTCGAGCGAGACCGACTCCTGTCCGAGAAGGTGGAAGGCGAGGAGCTGACCGGCCACCTGCCCGATCGACAGCGCGAAATCGGCCCCGGCCCGGTGAATCCGCGCCACGTTCTCTGCCCGGCTGGCCGCGGCCACGATCAGCACCTCCTGCGTAAGGCTCCGGACCAGTGCCGCGGCGAAGAGCGTCGCACTGTCGGAATCGAGCGCCAGCACGACGGCGCGCGCTTCGCCCGCCCCCGCGCGCGCCAGCACGTCGGGATCGAGTGGGTCGCCGATGATGTCCACTCCTTCGCCCCCTTCTTCGTCGATGACGCGCACCTCTTCGTCCGCCAGCCGCAAGATTTCGGCGGCCTTCCGTCCGACGATTGTGTTCCCCACGACGAGGAGCACCCCGTCGCGGTGCACCGGTGTGGCCAGCGCGCCGAGGCGTGCGATCCCCTCATCGCTCCCCACCGCCACGATGATCGTCCCCACCCCGAGTTGCGTGTCGAGGTTGGGCTGGCTCACGAAGCGTCCCTCGAGCCAGAGCCCGACGATTGTGGCGCCGGTGCGCGAACGCACGTTCGATTCTCGGATGCTGTGCCCAGCCAGCGCGCTGGCGGAGTGAATCCGGAGCTCGGACACATCCAGGTGTGCGCCCAGGTGACGAACTCCCGAGATGCGCGGACTGAGCCGATGACTCGCGCGCGCCGCGATCGCCGCCGCGAGCACATGGGTCGGCGTAAAGGCGGTCGTCGCCCCGGCGCGGAGCATCGCTGTGCGGCGCGCCGGGTTGTCCACCATCGCGAGGATCGGGCCGGTGAAGCCGTGGTAGCGCGCACTGAGCGCCATCGCCGCGTTTTCCTCGTCATCCCCGTTTGCCACCACCGCCCTCGCGTGCGCGAGGTTATGGAGATCGGGATCGTCATCTTCCATGCTTCCAAACAGCACCCGATGCCCTTGTTCGTGCAGCCGGCGGGCGACCGCCTCGTCCTCCTCGAAGATCACCGTGGCGACATCGGCACGTTCCAGCTCGTCCAGCAGCGACGTCACCGCGGGACCGTACCGATAGATGAAGACCTCCCCGTCGAGCGCCGGGATCGTGCTCGGCAACCGCGCCTCGAATCGTTCCTCCAGCAATGGGATGATGAAGACCGGGAAGATCAGGAAGATCATCGTCACCCCGACAAACTCGGCCACGATGACGAAGGCGGCCATCAAGGGATGCGACCATGTCGTGTCGCGACCGAACCCGGTCGTGGTCATCGTGGCAACGGCCCACTGCATGCTCTCGCCAAGCGTGCGTGGCGTGTGCTCCAGCTGCGCCATTCCTTCCTGATACAGCACCGCGAGCGCGAGCGCGACGAGTGGCAGCGAGAGGAGGAAGAGCGCTAACCGTCGAATGGAGCGGGGGATCGACTGCATGACTCCTCGGATGTGTCGGCCATTCCAACAGTGCGCCCGCGGGTGATATCGCGCCACCCTCGACGACGCATCGCTCCCCTCGCGACCTCGAGTTACGCGATGCACGAACGACTTCCCGTGCGTGTGTGAATGCGTCGCGACGTGCCCCGATCACGAGCTATTTACCGGGCCCCTCGCGTCAGGCGCAATCAGCGAACTGCCGAGGGCGGCAGGGAATGCCTTCTTGTGTCGAAACGGCTGGACCGCTCCGGTTTGCGCCAGCGTTCGACGCACCACATTTTCGCCTTCGCCGTACGAGTCGTGCCCCGAACCGAATACGCCTTACCTTTTCGCAGGGGAGCTCCCCATGTTCGGCTCCGAAGTCCTCGACGTGGCGATCGGCCTGATCCTCGTCTTCCTCCTGCTCTCCCTCTTCGCCACAGCGGTACGCGAGGGACTGGAAAGCGTCTTCAAGACGCGCGCGGTCTTCCTCGAGGCCGGGATCCGCGAGCTGCTCGACGATCGACTGGGCAGCGGGCTGGCGCGCGAATTCTACCAGCATCCCCTGATCTACTCGCTCTATCGCGGACCGTACGACGAGGGTGACGAATCGAGGCGGTCCAACGATGGAAAGGCGCCACGGGAACGCGTCACCGGCGCCAACCTCCCGACCTACATCCCACCCCAATCGTTCTCCACAGCACTCGTCGACCTCGTGGTGCGCGGACCCGCCACTGAGGCCGACACCGAGCTGCAACGCTCGCCCGTTACGCTCGAGACGCTTCGCTCAGGCGTCGAGCTGATCGCCAGTCCCCGCGTGCGCCGCGCACTGCTGATCGCGCTCGACGACGCCAAAGGCGATCTCGAGGTCGCAAAGTCCAACATCGAGGGGTGGTTCGATGCGTCGATGCAGCGAGTCTCCGGCTGGTACAAGCGCCGCACGCACTACTGGCTCCTGCTTATCGGCGTGCTCTCGTCGCTCGCCCTCAATGTCAACACAATCACCATCGCCCAGCACCTGGCGCGCAGCAAGGCGGCGCGCGAACTGGTCGTGGGAAGCGCGGGTGCCGTGATCACCGACAGCGCGACCGTTGCAGCGGTCCGGGGGAACGCGAGCGCCCCCGCCAACGTCGGGGAGGCGCGCGACAACGTGCAGTTGCGCCTGCAGGCGCTGCAGTCGCTCGACCTCCCGCTCGGCTGGGACCATCTCCCGGCCCCCGGCGGCTCCCCGGTGTCGTGGTTTCTGCAGCAAGTCGTTGGACTCCTCCTCACGACGCTCGCCATCTCGCTCGGCGCCCCCTTCTGGTTCGACGCCCTGAACAAAGTGATGACGGTGAAGACGACGGGAGGAAGCGGTAGGGACAAGAAGGACTGAGTCACACTCCCGTCCCCCCTCCCCCGTCTGCCCTTCTACTCCCCCCGCAACGACTCCATCGGCGCCACCTGCGACGCCCGACGCGCCGGCACATAGCTCGCCAGCATCCCAACGGCGAGCATCGTCGCCGACATCCCGACGAACGTCATCCAGTCGAGTGGCGCCACGCCGAAGAGCATGTTCCCCAGCAAGCGCGTGGTCGCGAGCGCCACCAGGATCCCGATGATCGCCCCCACCCCTACCACGCGCGCCCCCTCACCTACGACCATCCGGCGGACCTGCTCCGCGCGCGCGCCGAGCGCCATGCGCACACCGATCTCCCGCGTCCGCTCCGCGACGACGTACGACAGCACGCCATATAGCCCCACCGTTCCGAGGAGCAGCGCAAGCGCCGACACGACCGCCAGCGTCAGCATCGTGAAGGTCAGCGGCACCATCGATTCGGCAGCCAGCCCGGCCATCGTGAAGACCCGGTACATCGGCGCCTCGGGTGCGACTTCGCGCACTAGTGCACGTACTTCGCTGGCGATCGACTCGGCGCGCGCCGTTTTCACTACGAAGGCCGGCGAGGAAATCACCCAGCTGCGCGGTGTCGGCCCTACCAGCGGAAAGTAGACGAGTGCCTGCGGCTCCTGTCGGAAGTCGTCCTGCAGCACGTCCTCCACCACCCCGACCACCGTGAACCACGCGGTGTCCCCCTGCTGCTGCAGGCGACGACCCACCGGATCCTGCTCGGACCAGACGAGCTTCGCCGCCGACTGGCTCACCACCACGGTCCCCTTCGTCGCCGCCAGGTCCCGAGCCGGGAAGACCCGACCGGCGCGCACCGCGATGTCCATCGCGGGGAAGTAGTCGCCAGCCGCAAAGGTGACGTTCAGCCGCTTTCCCGCTTCCGCGTCGTCCGTTGCGCCGTCGGTGTGGAATGCGGCCTGTGACGTCCCCTCGTTGAGCGGCAGGTTCTCTACCAGTCCGACGCTCTCCACCCCGGGGATTCCGCGCAAGCGCTCCATGAACTCCATATCGAAGCGCGCGAACGACTCGGCGTCGTTGAGCGTCGGGCGTTCTGGGGCGATCTGGAAGGTGAAGAGGTCCTGCGTCGAGTAGCCCGGGTCTACGCTGCGCAACTTCTGGAAGCTGCGTACCAGGAGTCCCGACCCGATGAGCAGGACCAACGCCAGCGCCGTCTGCACCACTACCAGTCCGTCGCGCACCCATCGCCGGCTCCGCGTGGATCCGCGTCCTCCCTCCCGCAGTCGCGTCAGATCGGGAGCGGAAGCGCGCACCGCGGGGTACAGGCCGCACACCAGCGCGGAGAGGAGTACGGCGCCAGCCGTGAAGGCGAGCGTCCAGGCGCTCACGTGCACCTCGCCGAGTCGCGGGACTCCCGGCGGTGCGGCGTGCACCAGCAACGGGAGCGCGACGATCGCTAGCGCGAAGGCGAAGATTCCGGCGATCGCCGCCACCACGAAGGCTTCCGACAGTTGCAACCGAATGAGCTGGCCGCGCGCCGCCCCGATGGCTCGTCGCACGGCGAGGTCGCGCTGTCTCCCCTCCGACCGCACCAGGAAGAGGTTCGCCACGTTGGCGCAGGCGATGAGGAGGACGATCCCGACTGCGCCGAATAGAATCCATATCGCCCCCGAGACCGGACCGAGGAACTGCGCCTCCAGCGAGCGCACCACGGCGCGGTGCTGCCCGATCAGCCGCGCGTAGTTGGCTGACCCGCCGAACCGCTCTGGCAGCTGCTTCGAGAGCGCCGTCAGTTCGCGCGCCGCGTCCTCCGGCGTCACGCCAGGTGCAAGCCGCGCCACCAGCGGCGCGCCGAAGCGTCCCGGGGTGATCCCTTCCGGCCGGATCACGCTCGACATCCACAGCATCGTCTCGTCGTTCGGGAAGCGGAACGCCGGCCCCATCACTCCGATGACCGTCCGCGATGCCCCCGAGATGTCGTACGTCTGCCCCACCACCGACGAGTCGCCGCCAAACCAGTTCTGCCAGAGCGCGTAGCTGATCACCGCCACCCGTTCCTCGTCCGCATCGACGGGAAGGCGCCCGAGGATCGGACGCGCGCCGAGCGTCGAGAAGAGCGAGTTCGTCGGCTGCGACATGCGGATGCGCTCGACGCGATCCTTCGTCCGCAGGGTCGATGTAAACGAGTTGTAGGTCGAGACGTCCTCGATCAACCGAGAGCGCTCCTTGTATTGCACATAGAACTCGGCGGCGACCCCGAACTCGTCGGGGAAGTCGGAGCCCGGCGCCGTCGCTGCGATGTGTACGAGGCGGTCGGCATGCGCGAAGGGGAGCGGATCGAGCAGGACAGTCTTCACCACGCTGAACAGGCCGGCGTTGGCGCCGATAGCGAGGCCGAGCGTCCCCGCCGTCACGAGGGTGAAGCCGGGCGCGCGCAACAGGGCACGTGCCGCGTGCCGCAGGTCTCCGAACCATTGCTCCAGCGCCTGTCGCATCGTCTTGCTCCGCTTGGGTGATGTGCGTGGACCTACCCACGCCGGATGCCACTTCTCGGCGACCGCCGACATCGCGAGGTCGGCTGCCGTTGTCACGAAGAACCACGCCAACGCCGCAGTCCCGCGCTCGCGCGCCGACGCCAGCCCTCGATCGACCTGCTCGGCTATCTCACCCTGGAATTCCCCACGGAATGCGTGTGGAAAGCCGTGGATGAGCGCGATGAGGAGCCAGCGAAGAACTGCCATCACGACCGTCCCGGTAGGGCGCCGAGCCGCCGCTCGGCGATCGAGGCACTCTGCTTGAGTCGGCGTGCCTCGGCGCTCAGCGCGCGCCGGCCGGCGGCAGTGAGCGCGTAGTAGCGCCGCGCGTGACCGGGGTGCGGCGGCGGCGTCTCGTCAGGCTCGGCCTCCACGATCAGTCGCGCGCTCATCAGTCGCGCGATCACGCGGTACAGCGATCCCGCGCGCGGTTCCACCGCCCCTCCAGAGTCGGTGGCAATCGCCTCACTGACGGCGTATCCATAGAGCGGTCCACTCGCCAGGGCGAGCAGGACGTGATACTCGAGCGTGTTCATTGGACAGGGTGATGATCCGGTGACGCAATTTGCTGAACAGTCGATCGTCGTCTGCGCGAAGGCCGCAAATGCTCCGTGGGAGTATTTACGGGCACCAGTCTCGAAAGATTCATCGGCCATCGACTGCGTCGCCGCACCTGGTCTGACACAGACCGGCCGCAAAGGGTGTCTCGGGAAGTGCGCGTGCCGGGAGAAACAGAGGAGGGCCGTCGCGAATCGTGCTCGCGGCGGCCCTCGTCACCTTCACATGTGGTGTCGTGCCGTTACGGCATCGTGACCGTGAAGCCGCCGACGTGCGCGTCGGTGTTGTGGCCGAAGCGCACTCCGGCGTAGCCATCGAGGCTCTTGACCTTCCCGTCGCCAATGAGGTCGCTCTTCTCATAGCTCGCGACTTCCGTCCCGTTGATCATGCACGAGACCTTGCCGCCCTTCACGCGCATCGCAATCTCCTGCGATACCGGCTGGTCCTTCCCGGCCGCCTTGTGCACCGCGGCGTTCGCGTCACCCGCGCGACCGGTCGTCATCGAGAAGGTCCCGCGCTCCGCGGTCGACGAAAAGCCGCGGAAGATGAAGTTGCCGTTGCCGTAGGCCGCGCAGTAGAGGAACTCCGGCTTGTCGCCATCGAGGTTGTTGCCGGCGATCATGATCCCGTACGGGTGGGGATGATCGTTGATCCCCATGTACTTCGCTTCGTTGAACGTCGCCTTCACCGTGTAGTCGCCGGTGAGCTTCTTGTCCGTCTTCCAATAGGTAGTTGCCGGCCCGGTCGTCACGTGCATGCCGGGTCCCATCGTGGTGAGCTTGGCGTCGGTGATCTTGGCACCACGCTTCGCTTCGTTCGCATCCACGACCCCGTTCCAGCCCGCGACCGTGATCCCGCCGTCCTTGACGGCCTTCGACTCTTCCGCCTGCGCATGCACGACCGCGAGCGGTGCGACGAGCACGATCGTGAGGGCGGCCAGCGTGATTCCTGACATTCGACGCATCTGCGGACTCCTTGCTGTGTGAATGGTGTGACAGCTTTGATCCTACCCCCAAGTTCCCAAAATGCGCCAGCCGTCGAGCATCGGATGCCGCTTTACCGTCCAGTCCGCTGCGAAATACACGGAGTCACGGACGCCGCGCGGACGCCTGTGCCGACCAGAATCGCTTGGCGGCATCGAGAGCGCAACAATCCACCCAGCGACGCACCGCCCGCCCCCGCGCGCGCCGCTGTCGGCATTCGGGGCGGCGAATTACGCCGCCGCCGCCAGCAGCGCTCCGCGCCGTCGCGCCGACCGCAGGATCGCCCACCCCAGCAGATTCGCGCTCACGATCACCACCGTGATCTTGGTGGCGAACGCGGCCACGCTCTCCACCTTGATGATCGGGAAAACTGACAGCACGATATAGAGCAGCGTCATGAGCAGCCCCGACACCGACGCCACCCGCAACCAGAGCGGTGCGCGCGGCGCCACGCCGCGCAGCCCCCAAAGGGGAATGGCGAACATCACCACGTACGTGAGCGCGTAGAACATTCCGCTGGCATTGAACAGCAGCTGGAAGGCCTCGGCCTGCCCGACCCCCACGAGGCTGGATAGCGACATCAGGAACGAGCATGCGCCGACCAGTAGGATCGAGTTGATCGGCGTCTGGTACTTCGTGTGCAGCTTGCAGAACCACGACGGCAGGAGACGGTCCCACCCCGCCACCATCGGGAGGCGGGTCACCGCGGTGAAGCTCACGCTCACCTGCGCCACGCGCATCGCCAGCGTCATCAGGATCGCCA